>CAJFEW010000059.1 GCA_904374805.1 uncultured Neglectibacter sp. | reverse complement strand
AAGGATCATAATGCCCAAAAGGATGGAGGCGGTCAGCATATTCTGGCCGCTGGGAGCGCCGAACAGGTCCTGTACCAGAGGCACAATCACCATCAGGCCGAAGAAGCCGTACACGATGGAGGGAATGCCTGCCAGCAGGTCCACCGCGGGCTTTAAAATCTTGTACAGGGGAGCGGGACAGAACTTCGCCATATAGATGGCGGCCAGCACCCCCAGGGGCACGCCCACAATAATGGCTCCGGCGGTGACGTAAATGCTGCCGATAATCATGGGGAAAATGCCATAATGGTCGGCGTTGGGCCGCCAGTCGGTACCCAGCAAAAACTCAAAGGGGCCGATTTTGGCAATGGCCGGCAGGCCGTTTGCAAACAGGTAGATGCAGATCAGCGCCACGGCCAGGATGGAGATGCAGGCGGCGATCAAAAAGACCACCTGCATCACTTTTTCGCGGAGCTGTCCGCCGCGATGGATTTTTACTTTTCCATTCATAAGTTTTTCACTGCCCTCCTACAGAAAAAGGGCTGTAAGGTTACAGCCCTTCGTGTGTTCTGCGATTGCCGGGTATTTAGCCAATCTCGGACCAATCGGTGATGTTGCCCAGGTAGATGTCCCGCACCTGCTCGGTGGTCAGGTCGGTGATGGGAGACTCGTTGTTGACGATGATGGCAATGCCGTCGGTGGCAATCACGGTGTTCACCAGGCCGGCGTCCAGCTCTTCCTGCTTCAGTTCACGAGAGGCCATGCCGATGTCGCTCATGCCGTTGATGGCGTCGGTCATGCCGGTGGTGGAGTCAGAGGTCTGGAGCTCAATGGAAACATTGGGGTTCACGGTGTTGTAGCCCTCAATCAGCTTCTGCATCAGGGGAGAGACAGAGGAGGAACCGGAAACGGTGACAGAGCCGGAAGCGCCGTTGCTCTCAAAGGGCTCCACACCGGACACAGGGATGTAGTCCTCCGCCACGATGGCCTGGCCTTCTTCGCTCATGATGTAGTTCATGAAGTCCTGAGCGGCCTCGTTGGTCAGCTCACCCTTGGTGGCCACGTTGAAGGGACGGGACACGGTGTAAGTGCCGTTCTCGATGTTCTCAGCGGTGGGCTCCACGCCGTCGATGTTCACACCCTTTACGGTGTCGTCCAAAGAACCCAGGGAGATGTAGCCGATGGCGCCGGTGTTGCCGGCCACGGTCTGGATCACAACCTCGGTGGAGTTGGAAATGGTGGCGTCCACGGTGGTCATGTCGTTGTCTTCCTCGTCCACAACGCCGATCAGCTCCACAAAGGCACCGCGGGTGCCGGAACCGTCCTCACGGGAGACCACGGTGATGGGGCCGGAAGCGGAAGTGCCCTCAGCAGAGGCTTCGCTGCTCTCTTCGGAAGCACTGCTCTCCTGGGAGGCGGAGCTTTCGGAAGTGGTGGAGGCGCTGCTGTCGGACGCAGAGCCTTCGGAGGCAGCGCTGCTGGTGTCGCTGCTGCCGCAGCCAGCCAGCATGGAAGCGCACAGGGTGAGTGCCAGAATGGCAGAAAGAACTTTTTTCATGATAATGACCTTCCTTTTGGTTTTTCTTTTAGGTATGTCCTTCTTTCTTACCTACGCGTATAGAATAATCGGCCAATGTAAAGTGCGTCAGAGCATGTTTGTAAAATCTATGTAAAGTGAGAAACCTTCTACATTTCGGTGGAAATGTGCTTTTTTGTTGACAAGAACTTGGTAAAAGAGTATGATAAACCCGTGCTTTACCCAGGGTAAGCCGGGAGATTTCTCTCGGGAAAGGAAGTGCTGTTTTATGAAATTGTCCCGTTTACTGGAGCCTCTTCAAGGAACAGAGGCCGTGCAGGACGTGGAGATCACCGATATTGTGTACGATTCCCGCAAAGCGAAGCCCGGCTGTGCCTTTGTGTGCATGCGGGGCTCTGCCTCAGACGGGCACAAATATGCCGCCGGGGCTGTGAAAGCCGGTGCGGTGGCTGTCATTGCGGAGGAGCCTGTGGAGGCTCCCGGCGCTCAGGTGGTTTTGGTGCCGGATACCAGAAAGGCCCTGGCCCTGATGAGCGCCGTTTTCTTTGGGCGCCCTGCAGAAGGGGAAATCCGTGTGATTGGTGTGACGGGCACCAAGGGAAAAACCACCACCGCCTATATGATCCGCTCTATATTGGAAAGCGCCGGCTATAAAACCGGTATCATCGGCACCATTGGGGTGCTGATAGGCGAAGAGCTTATGGAGACGGAAAACACCACCCCCATGAGCTACGACATTCAAATGTATCTGCGCCGCATGGTGGACGCCGGCTGTGCCTACTGTGTGATGGAGGCATCCTCCATTGGGCTGCGGGACCTGCGGGTGTACGGCTTCCCCTTTGCAGTGGGAGTGTTCACCAACTTTTCCGAGGACCATATCGGCGGTGTGGAACACAAGGACATGCAGGAATATTTGGAAAGCAAGGCAAAGCTTTTTTCCCTTTGTAAAATCGGTGTGTTAAACCGAGATGACCCCAACTTTACGGGGATTTTACAAAACCACACCTGCCATGTAAAGACCTACGGCTTGGAACAGCCGGCGGATCTGCAGGGTTCCAACTGCCGTCACTTCTCCAAACCCGGTTTCTTGGGCATCGCCTTTGAGGTCTCCGGCGAGGAGAGCTTCACCGCCGAGGTGGATATTCCCGGCCGGTTCAACGCGTACAATGCCCTGGCGGCCATAGGCGCCTGTCATGAGCTGGGCATTCCGGCAGAGGCCATGAAGCAAGGCCTCTCCACGGTAAAGGTGAAAGGCCGGGTGGAGCCTGTGCCGGTTCCCGGCAACTATACGGTATTGTTGGATTACGCCCACAACGGGGTGGGTATGGAAAATATCCTGACCACCTTGCGGGAATACCAGCCCAAGAGGCTCATCTGCCTGTTCGGCGCCGGGGGCAACCGGCCCAAGGTGCGCCGGTACGAAATGGGGGAAGTGGCCGGCAGGCTGGCGGACCTTTCGGTGATCACGGCGGATAACTCCCGGTATGAGAACGTGGAGGATATACTCGCCGACATCAAAGTGGGCATGGCCAAAACAAAGGGCCGCTATGTGGAGATCCCCGACCGGCGGGAGGCCATCCGCTGGTGCCTGGAGAACGCCCAGGAGGGGGATGTAATCGTGCTGGCGGGGAAGGGCCACGAAACCTACCAGGAAATCCAGGGGGAGAAGCGCCCCTTTGACGAGCGGGTAGTGATCCGGGAAATCCTGGAAGGAAAGGGCTGAGCCACGCGGCTGCGTTTGGGAAACGTTTCCCTTTGCACCGCCCTCGCCCTATAAGAAAAAGGAAAGAGGGAACGTCATGAAAAAACGTCTGTTGCGCAATCTGGTTGTGTCGGAGATCGGTATGGGCTGCATGGGATTTTCCCACGGCTATGGTCAGGTGCCGGAGGAGGACTACGCCATCCAGGCCATCCGGCAGGCCTATGAGTTTGGCTGTACCCTGTTTGACACCGCCGAGACCTACGGCCGGGAGATGTTCTATCCCGGCCACAACGAGGAACTGGTGGGAAAAGCCCTCGCCCCCTTCCGGAAGCAGGTGGTCCTGGCCACGAAATTTCACATTGGTTCCTGGGACCCCCAGGAGGGCCAGCCGTTGTACGACTTGGTGCGCAGCCACTTGGAACAATCCATGAAGCGGCTGGGCACCGATTACATCGACCTCTACTACCTGCACCGGCTGCACGAGAAAGTCCCGGTGGAAGAGGTGGCGCAAGTTATGGGCCGGCTGATCGGCCAGGGGCTGATTCGGGGCTGGGGCCTGTCTCAGGTCACGGCGGAAACCCTGCGCCGGGCCCAGCAGGTGACCCCTCTGGCGGCCGTGCAGAACCTGTATTCCATGGTGGAGCGGGACTGCGAGAAAGAGGTGTTCCCCTACTGCCTGGAAAATCAGATCGGCGTGGTGCCTTTCTCGCCCATTGCCAGCGGGCTGCTGTCCGGCAAAGTGACGGCGGACACAAAGTTTGAAGGGGATGACGTGCGGAAGTTTGTTCCCCAGCTTTCCAAAGAAAACCTGGAGGCAAACCAGCCCATTGTTACGCTGCTGGGTGAATTTGCCCGGCAGAAGGGGGCGACCCCCGCCCAGATTTCTCTGGCGTGGATGCTGCACAAATACCCCAATGTGGTGCCCATTCCCGGGTCCAAAAACCAGACCCGGATTTTGGAAAATCTGGGCGGGGCCCAGGTGGCTCTGACCAAGAAAGAGTTTGAAGAGCTGGAAACCGCCTTGAATGCCTGCACCGTGTACGGACACCGGGGGAATGAGGAATCCGAGGGAAAGACCTTCAGCAACCACTGGAGAGAGAAATAAACGGAAACTACTAGGAAAGGAATGTGCGGAAATGGACCAGACGATTACATGGGAACAGTTGGACGCTTACGAAAGAGCCTTTGACGCCGACCGCGCCAAGCAGGTGGCCATGCATGCGGTCACCAGCTGCGGGGTTGTAAAAGCGGCTGTCAACCCGGAGGTTTTCCGGGAGGACCGGCATCAGTACTCCATCTCCCTGGAGCAGGGGAAGATCACCAACCAGAAGCAGAGCGGCCGCTGCTGGATGTTCGCCGCCCTGAACACCATGCGCTTTGCCATTATGAAAAAATTGGACTTGGCCACCTTTGAGCTGTCTCAGAATTACACCTTGTTCTACGACAAGCTGGAAAAGGCCAACTATTTTCTGGAGAGCATTTTGGCCACCCTGGACGAACCCACCAACGGCCGGGTGATCGCCCATCTGCTGATGGCTCCCTTAAACGACGGCGGTCAGTGGGATATGTTCTGCAGCCTCATTGAAAAATACGGCGTGGTGCCCAAGGACGCCATGCCGGAGACCGTCCCCTCCTCCGCCACCCGGGAGATGGTCAGCTACATGACCCGCAAGCTGCGGGAGTACGCCTGCACCCTGCGCACTGCCTATGCAAACGGCAAAACCGTGGAAGAGCTGCGCGCCCTCAAAGAGGGCATGATGGGGACAGTGTATAACATGCTGTGCATTGCGTTGGGCAAGCCTCCCAAGACCGTGACCTTGGAGGTGCGCAACAAGAAGAAAGAGTTCATCCGGGACGAGAACTTGACCGGCAAGGAATTTTTCCAGAAATATGTGGGGTGGGATCTGTCCCAGTATGTGAGCTTGATCAACGCCCCCACGGCCGACAAACCCTACCACAAGACCTACACGGTGAAATTGTTGGGCAATGTGGTGGAAGGCCGCCCTGTCAAGTACCTGAACCTGCCGGTGGAGGATCTGAAGGCCGCCGCCATTGCCCAGCTGCAGGCGGGCGAGCCGGTGTGGTTTGGCTGCGATGTGGGCCAGAGCTCTCTGCGGGAGGGCGGCATTATGGATCTGAAAGCCATCGACGCTGCCGCTCTGTTTAACACGGAGTTCCCCATGACCAAGGCCCAGCGTTTGGACTACGGAGAGAGTTTGATGACCCACGCCATGGTGTTCCAGGGGGTCAACCTGGATGAAAGCGGGAAGCCCACCCGGTGGAGGGTGGAGAACAGCTGGGGCAAAGATGCGGGCGTAGACGGCTACTATGTGATGAGCGATGAGTGGTTCAGCGAGTACACCTACCAGGTGGTGGTCAATAAGAAGTATTTGACCCCGGGGCAGGCGGCGGAACTGGAGCAGGAGCCCATCCAGCTGGAGCCTTGGGATCCCATGGGTTCCCTGGCGTAAAGAGCAGGCGCCCAGCCGCCTGCAAAAAGAAAATTTGGGAGGGCCTATGCGAGTAAAACTTTCTGACATAGTAAAAGCGACCGGCGGGCAGCTGCTCTGCGGGGCGGAGGAGACGGTGATCACTTCCTTTTTCACAGACAGCCGCCAAGCCAAGGCCGGGGCCATGTTTGTGCCCATTCGAGGGGAACGGACCGACGGCCACGCCTACATTGCCGCCGCCTTGGAAGGAGGCGCAGCGGCGTCCTTTACGGACCATCCCCTTCCCCCTGGGGAAAAGCCTTTGGTTTTGGTCAAAGACTGCCGGGAGGCCCTGCAAAAGGCTGCCGCCTGGTACCGGGAGCAGTTTTCCATCCCCGTGGTGGGCATCACCGGCAGTGTGGGAAAAACCACGGCCAAGGAGATGGTGGCCCAGGCTTTGACGGCCAAGTTCCGGGTGCTGAAAACCGCCGGCAACCAAAACAGCCAGGTGGGGGTGCCCATCACCGTGTGCGGTCTGAAAAAGGAACACACCGCCGCCGTGGTGGAGATGGGCGTCAGTATGCCCGGGGAGATGGCACGCATCGCCGCTGTGGTGAAGCCTACCTGCGCTGTGATGACCAACATCGGCGTCTCCCACATTGAGTTTATGAAGACCCGGGAGAATATCCTCCAGGAAAAGGCCCATATTGCCGACTACCTGACTTGGAGCGGCACCCTGTTTGTCAACGGGGACGACGACCTGCTTCCCACCCTGCGGGAGACCCTGGGGAACAAGGTGGTCACGTTTGGCCTGGGACCCCAGTGCGATTGGCGGGGCTCCGATCTGCGGGAGGCGGACAAGGGCACGTTTTTCACCTGCACCTCTCCCACGGGAGAAAAGACAGAGCTGTTTGTCCCTGCCGCAGGGGAGCACAACGTGCGCAATGCCCTGGCCGCTATGGCGGTGGCCCGCTTTTTGGAGGTGCCTGCCCAAGATGCGGTGCGGGCTCTCTCTGCCTACAAATCCCCGGCCATGCGGCAGCAGGTGCTGGAGGTAAACGGCTTGGTGCTCATTGACGACAGTTACAACGCCAGCCCGGACTCCATGCGCAGCGCTTTGGATGTGCTTGTAACCCGCCAGGTACCGGGCCGCCGGATCGCCGTGCTGGCCGATATGCTGGAACTGGGAGATTTTTCCCGCCAGGGCCACCGGGAGGTGGGGGAATACGCCCGGCAGAAGGGCGTGGACCTGGTGCTTGGCGTGGGACCTCTGTCGCAGGACATTGTGGCCGGCTATGGGGACGCAGGGCTGTGGTTCCCGGAAAACCAGCAGGCGATTGCCTGGCTGCAGGCGCACCTGCAACAGGGGGACGCCCTGTTGGTAAAGGGTTCCCGGGGCATGCAGACCGATGAGATTGTGGCAGCCTTAAAAGAGGGCTGCCAGCCGGCAAAACAGGAGAGTGAAGGACAATGAGCACATGTGGCCAATGGGTGAAGGGCCTGCAGCACGTGGGGCTCCCCACCAACGATTTGAAGAAGACCCGGGCTTTTTACGAGAGCCTGGGATTTGAGGAAATATACGCCACCCGCAACGAGCAAGCCGGGGAGGACGTCTCCTTTTTGCGGCTGGGCAATTTGACCCTGGAGGTCTACGAAAACGGGAGGGCGGAAATGCGCCTGGGGGCCATCGATCATCTGGCCCTGGATGTGACGGACGTAGACGCGGTGTATGCCCAGGTGCAAAAGCTGGGCTATCCCGTGGTCAGCGACGGCATTGAATTTTTGCCTTTCTGGAAAAACGGGGTGCGTTTTTTCACGATTCTGGGGCCCAACCGGGAACGGATTGAGTTCAACCAATATCTATAAAAGGTTCCCGGCTGAGGGCGCTGTTTTCTGAGGACTTTCTCTGCAGGAAGAGAGGAACCAGCGGGAACAGAAGCCAAGAAAAAAGGGGCTGTTGCAGAAAGCAACAGCCCCTTTTCCTGTTTCCTTCAAAGGCAAAGGAGTTTTTTCGTTATGTAAGAGTTTTCTTACCGGTAGTAAGAGTGGGGCTGCAGGCTGCGGAACTGCCGGAGCACCGTGCTGTTCACCTGGTTGTAATACTGGAGGTAATCCTTTTTTCTCTGGCGCTCCAAACGGTTTTTGGCTTGCAGAAGCCTCCACTTGGCACAGGTCTTATGGCAGCCTTCACAGTAGCGGTCGCAGGTGGAGCTGCAGGGGATCATAGGTCATTACTCCTTTCTTACAAAAAAGAAAACAGCCGCTGTGGGCAAGAGCAGGCGCGATGGCGCCGGCTCCTTCTCAGCGGCTGTTGATTTGTTCGGATTGGCTGGCCCGCTAGGATGCGGGCAAAAGCGGCTGCACCCATGGCAAACCCTCCTTTTGGTCCGATTTGCACTCATTGTAACAGGAATAAGGGGAAAAATCCAGGTCTTTTTTGTTAAATTTGTGAAAATACTTTTGAGTGCTACCTGGATAGAAGGAAAAAGTTTTCTCAGGAAGTTTTTCTCTTTTTTTCTATTTCGTTGACAGAGGAAGGGGAAGGTGCTATAATTCAATTGTACATAAGTTATTCAGGTATTGTTTTATTTTTTATAAAGTTTCTATAAATTCAAAAAGATGAGGGAGGGGCTGCGGATGAGAAGAAAAACTATCGCTTACTGGGTGCTTCTTTTGCCCAGCCTTTTAGGGGTGCTGCTGTTTTATGTGGTGCCCTTTGGATACTCCCTGTACTACGCCTTGATCGACAACATGGGGACCAAGCGGTTTGTAGGATTGCAGAATTTTGCGGACACCCTTTCCAACGAGCTGTTTCAGAGCGCGGCATGGAACACGGCGGTGTTCATTGGCATCTCTGTGCCTTTGGGCATGGTGGTGGCCCTGCTGCTGTCCCTGTGTTTGCAGAAGATGAAACGCGGGCGGATCCCTGCCACCTTGGCGCTGCTGTTGCCTTTGGTGGTGCCTTCCGGGACCATTGTCTACTTCTGGAAAGTCCTTTTCGACAACAACG
Organism: uncultured Neglectibacter sp.; assembly: GCA_904374805.1. Classification (GTDB taxonomy): domain Bacteria; phylum Bacillota; class Clostridia; order Oscillospirales; family Acutalibacteraceae; genus Acutalibacter; species Acutalibacter pullicola. Next base: position 2,199 of record CAJFEW010000059.1, on the reverse strand, counting down.
GCCTTTGGCAAAAGTTTCTGCTGCAGCTGGGATTCTCCCACGTGTGGGTGAGCCAGAACCAGTGGGCCATGGGGGTGCTGGTGGTGGTATTCCTGTGGAAGAATGTGAGCTATAACATTGTGCTGTTTTGGTCGGGACTCAACTGGATTCCCAAAACCTATTACGAGCAGATGGAGCTGGAAGGGGCAGGCGCCTGGGCCCAATTTTGGAACGTGACCTGGATCTATTTAAGCCCCACCACCTTTGTGGTGCTGCTCATGAGCATTGTCAACTCCTTTAAGGTGTTCAAGGAGGTGTACATGCTCTACGGAGCCTATCCCAGCCCGGATATCTACATGCTGCAGCACTATATGAATAACCAGTTTTTGTCCCTCAATATGCAAAAGCTTTCCAGCGCGGCGTATATTTTGTTTTTGGTGATCGGGGTGGTGCTGTTGGTGTTGTTCTACGCCCAAAAGCGCGTCACCGACGCCTACCAGTGAGGGGGTGGGGCTTGTGAAAAAAGGGCGGGTAGTGGCCACAGTGTTTGTGGTGTTGGCAGCGGCAGCGGCCATCTTTCCCCTTTTGTTTACGATTGCCAGCTCCTTTATGAGCGGGGAGGAGATTGTCAGCCGGTACACGGCAGAGGTGACGGAGGCCAACCAGGGAGACTTCACCTCCAGCGGCATCCATTTTGTGCGGTTTGGGCTGATTCCGGAGCAGCCCACTTTGGAGCAGTACCGGGAGCTTCTGTTCAACAGCCCGGAATACTTGCGCATGTTTTGGAATTCGGTGCTGCTGGTGGTGCCGGTGCTGGTGGGACAGTGCATTTTGGCGCCCTTGGCGGCTTACGCGTTGGAAAACATGCGTTGGCGGTATAAGGAGGCCGTGTACTTTGCCTATATCATTGTGATGCTGATGCCCACCCAGATTTTGTTGGTGCCCAACTTTATCGTGGCGGGCTGGCTGCACATCCGAGAAAGCTATTTGGCCATCATTCTGCCGGCGCTGTTCCACCCTCTGGGGGTGTTTCTCATCCGGCAGCAGCTGAAGAACTTCCCAAAAGAGTGTATGGAGGCGGCGTCCTTGGACGGGGCGGGGGTCTTTCGAACCTACTGGTACATTGTCCGGCCCAATTTGAGCTCGGTCTTGGCGGCATTGCTGGTGCTGCTGTTTGCGGATAACTGGAACATTGTGGACCAGGCGGTGGTGTTCCTGAAGCAGACCTACGACAACCCCCTGTCGGTGTACCTGGGGAATGTGGTCACCGGAGATCCCGGCATGTTCTTTGCGGTGTCCGTGTTCTACCTCATCCCGGCGCTGCTGGTGTTTTTCCTGGGACAGGACTATCTCACGGAGGGCATCGCGTTGTCCGGTGTAAAGGCGTGAGGAGGGAGCGCATGAAATCGGAAAAGTGGAAAACTTTGCGCCGGGTGATCGTGTCCTGCGCCGGTGCTCTGTATTTGGCGGTGGTCATCGGGGCCACGGTGTACAGCCAGACGGGGTATGTGGAAAGTCTGCCCTTGGTGGAATTGATCACCGCAGAAAAGGGCAGGGTGCCCGACAGCGCCCTGCTGGAAGGGGCAGATGGGCTGCTGCTCAACTATGTGGAGCAGCAGGACGGCCCTTGGGGCAAACGGTATGTGCTGCGGCAGATGACCGTGCTCAACTATATGCCCATGGAGGAGGGGGTCACCTTCGTCTATGAGGCTGTAAATTTGGACAGCCCCATTGCCCTGTCCGTATCCATCCCGCCGGAGTATGTGTACGACGGCATGGAGGTGCGGCTAAGTTAAAACGAAATAAGAGACGGCATCCGCCGGGGAATCATTCCTCAGGAGGATGCCGTTTTTTGTCCGCAAAAGAGAGGGAGTTACCCGCCGCTTACAGCAGCAACTGGCGGATCTCCTCGAAGCTTCCCGCCCGGTAGGTGATAGAGAGCCTTTGGGCCTCTTCTTCCCATTCTGGGTGATAGCGCAGCGCCTGGGGGCAGTACCACAGGGAGTCTATCCCCGCGTTTTGGGCGCCCAACATATCCGAGGTGAGGGAGTCCCCAATGAGCAGGGCCCGCTCTTTTTCAAAGCCGGGAATGCGGGAAAAGGCGTAGGCAAAGTAGCGCTTGTCCGGCTTGGCCGCGCCGGCGTCCTCCGAGACGAACACGTCCTGCACATAGGGCAGCAGGCCGGAGCGCTCCAGCCGGGACATCTGGCTGACGGCGTT
>CAJFEW010000058.1 GCA_904374805.1 uncultured Neglectibacter sp. | reverse complement strand
AGAGAATTATGAAAATTATGTATCCATTGCATACTCTAACATAACCTCCCTTTTTTTTCAACCCTTTCCCTTGACCATTGTCCTACTTTGATATATGATAGAGATAGAATCTCATTAGGACTGGAGGAGTTTCCAATGAAAACCTTACCCGTTGCCGTACAGGTCTATTCTGTCCGTGAAGACGCGGAAAAAGACTTTGCCGGCACCATGAAAAAGATCAAAGAAATCGGCTACGAAGGCGTGGAGCTGGCCGGCCTCTACGGCAAGAAGCCCAGCGAAATCAAGGCCGCTATTGAGGACGCCGGCCTGGTGGCCGTGTCCGCCCACGTGCCCTTCCAGGAGCTGGTGGCCGACATGGAAGGCACCATCGCCCAGTATGTGGAAATTGGCGTGAAGTACATTGCCATTCCCTACCTGATGGAAGAGGACCGTCCCGGCACCCCCAAGTTTGAGGGCAACGTCAAGCTGTTTGAGGAAATCGGCAAGGCCTGCAAGGCCCACGGCATTCAGACCCTGTATCACAACCATGACTTTGAGTTCATCAAAATGCCCGACGGCCGCTACGCCTTGGATTACATCTACGACACCATCCCCGCAGACCTGCTGCAGACCGAGCTGGACACCTGCTGGGTGAAGGTGGCCGGAGAGGATCCCGCCGCTTACATTCGGAAATACAGCGGCCGCTCCCCGGTGGTGCACCTGAAGGACTTCCACAAGGAAGGCCAGCCCGCCAATATGTACGAGCTCATCGGCACGGAAGTGAAGAAGGAAGAGAGCCACGGCACCTTCGACGGCCCCATTCTGGAGGCCTCTGTGGAAGCCGGCGCCCAGTGGGTTGTGGTGGAGCAGGACCAGTCCAACGGCCGCACCCCCATGGAAGCCATCACCCTGAGCCGCCAGTACCTGAAAGAGCAGGGCTGGTAAGCACCTGCGCCCACGAGGCGCCAGGCAGCGAAAGCTCCAACGGGCTCGCCCTTTTTCCTGTTCATTAGACAAGGCGGCGGCGAAGTTGGTTACATAACTTTTTAAAAAAAAACTGCAAAAAGGTGTCCAGGCAACGTGCCTGGGCGCCTTTCTTTATAGGGAGCGGCATTCGGTTTAGGCGGCTTTTTTGCCGTCCTTGTTCCACAGGTCTTTTTGCCGCAGCAGGAGAATCAAAGCCAGAATGCCTGCCAGCACCGCTGTGACGGCAAAGTTGAGCCACAGGCCCGTCAAGCCCAAGGGCCACAGCACCACGATCAGCAGGACTGGGAACACCAGGGCCGTCGACACAGAGATCATAGAGGCGGCCACAGGCTTCTCAATGGCGGAGAGGAAACTCTGGGTGGCAAAGCTAAACCACCGGGTAATGTACGTCAAGCTGAACAACAGCAGGGCGTTTACCGCCATCTCCAAATAGGCGGAGTCGGAATTTCCTGTGATGAACAGGCCGGCGATCTGCCGGGGAAACAGGGCCAGAGCGGCGGTGGTAAGCAGGGCCAGCACAAAGGCCGCCCCATAGCAGCGAAGTTCAATGGCTTTCACCCGTTTAAAATTCCGGGCGCCCCAATTAAAGCCTACAGCTGGCTGCAGGGAATCGCACATACCGTAGAGCAGGGGCTGCACAAACCCATCGGCGGTCATCAAAATGCCGTAGACGGAAACCGCCGTGGCCCCGCCCAGCTGCAGCAGCACCACGTTCATCAGAATGGAAGTGATGCGCCCGGCGATGTTGTTCAAAAAGCTGGGCAGCCCGCAGGAGACAATCTCCCGAATGGCCTTGAGGTGAAACCGGGGTTTGACAAACCGCAGCTGCATTTTCCCCTGAAAGAAGGGGAGGAAGGCGAGGATCACTGTGGTGGCCATGCCCAGGCTGCTGCCCAACGCAGCGCCTCGAATGCCAATTTTCAACACGGCCAGGAAAAACAGCTCAAATCCCATACAGGCGATGGACATGTAGATATTTAAGACCATGCTGCGGCGGATTTTCCCGCAGATGCGCAGGTAGTTGTCCACTGCGAAGACGATGGAGGTCAGCGGGGTACACAGAGCATAGGGTACCAAATAGTTGGTGGCCTGGTCCAGCAGCTCCCCTTGGGCGCCCATCCAGGAGAGGAAGGTGCGCCCACCCAGGGCTAAAATAGCCCCGGTGAGGATCCCCGCCAGCACCACCATGATGCTGGCGCAGGTGAAGTAATTGTTGGCTTCCTTTTCATCCTTGCTGCCCAGCTTAATGGAAATGGGCACCGCGCTGCCCAGGCCAATCAGATCCGCCAAGGCAAAGTTGATGATGACCAGGGGCATGGCCAGGTTGAACCCGGCGAAAGCCGTATCCCCCAAAAAACGGCTGATGAAGATCCCATCAGCCACCTGATACAGGGCAGAAGCCAGCATCCCAATAGAGCCGGGGATAGCTGCCTTGAAAAACAGCTGGGTAGGCGGCGTTTGGGAAAATAAGGTCCTGTAGTCCATAAAATACCTCTCACTTCCAAAAAACGAAATTATCTTTATTATAAACTATAGGGTAAGCCTATAGTCAATAGGGCAACTCTGTTTTTTCGCCTGGAAAAGATCTTCCTTCCATCCTATGCCAATCCCCCGCCGCCGTTGCGGCTGCCGGCAAAAGGGTGTATAATGAAACCACTTGGGAAGGCGTTGTTTCTTCCCCTTTTGGAAAGGAGTGACCCGCATGCAAACCTCACCGCAGCAAGACTGGATTCAGGACCTGGTGGTCTACCAAATTTATCCCCGAAGCTTTCAAGATTCCAACGGGGACGGCATTGGAGACTTGCCCGGCGTCCTGCAGCACATGGACTATCTGGAACAGCTGGGGATCAACGCCATTTGGCTCTCCCCGGTGTACCGTTCCCCCAACGACGACAACGGCTACGACATCTCCGGGTACCAGGAGATCATGGAGGAGTTCGGCACCATGGCCGATTGGGAGGCCTTCCGGGACCAGTGCAAGGCCCGGGGCATTCGCATCCTCATGGACCTGGTGGTCAACCACTCCTCGGACGAGCACCCCTGGTTTGAGGAGTCCCGCTCCTCCCGGGACAACCCCAAAAGCGACTATTACATCTGGCACGATCCCGCCCCGGCCGGCGGCCCGCCCAACAACTGGGCCTCGGTGTTTGGGGGCAGCGCCTGGGAGTTCGAGCCCCGCCGGGGCCAGTATTACCTGCACATCTTCTCCAAAAAGCAGCCGGACTTAAACTGGGACTGCCCGGCCCTGCGGGAGGAGATTTTCTCCATGATGGACTGGTGGGCCGAAAAAGGGGTGGACGGCTTCCGAGTGGACGCCATCAGCTATTTGGAAAAGCCCCAAGGCTTCCCCGATTCCCCCCTGCCGCCCCAGCCGGACGGCTACTCCCTGTTTAACAACTGGGTGGCCGGTTCGGAAGGAACCCACCGCTACATCCGCATGATGCACGACCGGGTCTTCGGTCCCCGGGGCTTGGTCACTGTGGGAGAGGTTTCCCTGAACCGGCCGGAAGAGGTGGTGGACTATGTGGACCCGGACCGGCGGGAGTTCACCATGGCCATCCCCTTTGTGCCCCCGGTGGTGGAAATTGCCACCTGGTCCCCGGAAAAACTGGTGGCCGATGCCGCCCGGGATTGGGCTCTGCTGGGAGAGCGGGGCTGGTGGGCCCGGTTCCTCTCCAACCACGACAAGCCCCGGCAGGTGTCCCTGTACGGCTCGGACAAGGCGTTTTGGGAACCCTCCGCCAAGCTGCTGGGCCTGCTGATTCACACTCTGCCGGGCACGCCCTTCCTCTACCAAGGGGAAGAACTGGGCATGACCAACCTGGCCTTTTCCTCCATCGACCAGTACAACGACCCAGAGGCCAAAAACCGCTACCGGCAGCTGCTGTTGGAGGGGACGGATCCGGCGGAGGCCCTGCGCACCATTCAGCTGGAAAGCCGGGACAACGCCCGCACCCCCATGCAGTGGGATGACTCCCCCAACGCCGGGTTCACCACCGGCACCCCCTGGCTGCAGGTCAACCCCAATTACACCAGGATCAACGCCGCCGCCCAAGAGCGGGATCCGGCCTCCATCCTCCACTTCTACCGGGCGCTCATCGCCCTGCGGAAAGAGCACCCCGCCCTTTCCCGGGGAGATTTTGCCCAGGTGGCCACCGGCTCCCCCACCCTGCTGGCCTACCGGCGGACCCACGCCCGGGAGACGCTGCTCACGGTGCTGAACTTCTCTTCGCAGCCGGCGGAGCTGCCCCAAGGCCTGGTGCCCCAGGACGCCCAGGCGCTGCTCTCCTCCTACAACCGGGAAGGCGGCTGGCAGGGCACTTCCACCCTGCGCCCCTATGAGGCCACCCTGTTCCTGCTTCCCGCCGCCCAGGCGTGAGACCTTTCCCCCACAATACATGTCCCCCGGCTTCCGAACGGTTCCAGAAGCCGGGGGACTTTCCTCCACGGGGAGACCCTGTAAGAGAAGCTGCGCGCCACGTGGATAGGGCCGGACAACGGTATCGAAATACAAAAAGGGCTGTTGCTTTGCGCAACAGCCCTTGCTTTTTCCGGTCTTACGCCTCCGGGAACTCCCGGTGGGGCTGCACGGCCATGTAGGCGGGGCGGATGATCTTTCCGCCGCCCACCAATTCCTCGATCCGGTGGGCGCTCCAACCGGCAATCCGGGAAATGGCGAAAATGGGGGTGTACAGCTCCATGGGCAGATCCAGCATGCTGTAAATGAAGCCGCTGTAGAAGTCCACATTGGCGGAAACGCCCTTGTAGATCTTCCGCTCGTTGGTGATCAGTTTCACCGCCAAGCGCTCCACGTTGCTGTACAGCCGGAACTCGTCGGAACGTCCCTTTTCCTTGGAAAGCCCCTCCACAAACCGGGCCATGATCTTGGCACGGGGGTCGGACAGGGAATAGACCGCGTGGCCGATGCCGTAAATCAGACCGGACTTGTCGAATGCTTCCTTATGCAGCAGCTTAGCCAGGTAGGCCTCCACTTCCTCGTCGTCGTCCCAATCCTTCACATGGGACTTGATGTCCTCAAACATCTTCACCACCTTGATGTTGGCGCCGCCGTGCTTGGGTCCCTTCAGGCTGCCCAACGCCGCCGCAATGGCGGAGTAGGTGTCTGTGCCCGAAGAGGTGACCACGTGGGTGGTAAAGGTGGAGTTGTTGCCGCCGCCGTGGTCTGCGTGGAGAATCAGGGCGATGTCCAGCACCTTGGCCTCCAGCTCCGTGTAGGAGCAGTCCGGCCGGAGGATCCGCAAAATGTTTTCCGCCGTGGAAAGCTTGGGATCGGGCTGGTGAATGAACAGGCTCTGTCCGTCGTGGTAGTGCCGGTAGGCCTGATAGCCGTAGACCGACAGCAGGGGGAACAGGGCAATCAGCTGCACACTCTGGCGCAGCACGTTGGGAATGGAAATATCTTCCGCGTCTTCGTCATAAGAATAGAGGGTGAGCACGCTGCGGGCCAAGGTGTTCATCATATCGCTGCTGGGGGCCTTCATAATAATGTCCCGCACAAAACTGGTGGGCAGGGTCCGGTAAAAAGACAGCAGCTGGCAAAACGTCTGAAAATGCTCCGCGTCCGGCAGATCTCCAAACAGCAGCAAGTAGGCAATGCGCTCAAAGCCGAAATTGTCCCCCTTGGGCTGCCGGCGCACCAACTCTTCCACACTGTAGCCCCGGTAGTACAGCTCCCCTTCGCAGGGGACGCTTTTCCCATCCACTGTCTTGCTGGAGATGATCTCTGAAATATTGGTCAGGCCCGTGAGCACGCCTTTGCCGTTTAGATCCCGCAGGCCCCGCTTTACGTCGTACTGCACGTAGAGTTCCGGGTCGATCTTGCTGTTTTCCACGCACATGTCCGCGAACATGCGCACCTCCGGTCTGATTTCCGAGTAAATAGACATTCGCAAAACTCCTTCCTTTTCGGCGCCCGAGCGGCGCCTGCTTTCCTACTGTTCTCTGGCACATTCCCACATTGCGCTCTACAAGTGAAACTACTTCACTTTATTATACGAAAGTATAGCACATTCTGCAAGAGGGTAAAATGTTAATTTTTTGTTTCGAAAGGATTCTTCCATGAAAAAGCCCCTGTTCCGTCTTCTAAAAAATCTGGGGGTGCTTGTGGGGGTGGGCCTGTGCCTTTGGTGCGCCGGGGGCAAACTGCAGAGCTGGGCCCAAAGCCAAGGCGGGGAGGCCCTGCTTTTTGCGGCGGGCATAGGGGCCCAGGCCGCTTCCGCCTCTCCCCCTGCAGCCACGGCCAGCCCTGCCCCTGCGTCCTCCTACCTGCTCCCGAACGACGGGGTGGTTCCCTTGGGGGAGACTTCCCAGCCCCAGCCCTCCCCCACCCCGGACCCCAACCGGGACTGGGCTCCCGTAGAGGAGATCCTTTTGGAGGGAGGCACCCAGGTGGCGGACTTCTTCGTCAAGGACTCCACCGGCTCCGGCACCGACCTGCTGGCCGCCCTGGAAGAGGAGCCTTCGGTGCACCTGCAGCGGGACGGCTCTGTGGAAATTCTCATTTACCACACCCACACCAGCGAGGCCTACTCTCCCACCTACACAGGCTTTTACTACACAGACATGGCCACCCGTACGTCGGATCCGGAGCAGAGCGTAGTGGCCGCGGGAGAGGCGCTGAAAAAAGCCCTGGAAGCCCAGGGCTTTGGGGTGGTTCACGACACCACTGTAAACGACACCCTGTACAACGGTTCCTACGACCGCTCCTGGGAGGTGCTCCAGAAAAATCTGGAACAGTACCCCACCATCCAGGTGACCATCGACGTGCATCGGGACTCCATGACCACAGAAAGCGGCGTCAAATACAAGCCCACCGCCACCATAGAAGGCCGCAAGGCAGCCCAGGTGATGCTCATTGCCGGCTGCGATTACAACGGCGGATGGGGAGATTTCCCCCGCTGGGAGGAAAACCTCCGGCTGGCCCTACGGGTCCAGCAAAGCCTGCAGCAGCTCTACCCTGGTCTGGCGCGGCCCTTAAATTTTTCCAACAGCAAATACAACATGAACGCCACCCCCGGCTCTCTGCTGGTGGAAATCGGCACGGAGGTCAACACCGTCAGCGAGGCCCGCTACGCCGGCCAACTGGTAGGCACCGCCCTAGCCGCCACCCTCCTCCCGCTTTCTTGAAAGAAAGCTTGGCAAAGAACTTTGCGTCGCGCTTTGGGCCGCTCGCTTGCGCTCGGGCGGTGTGAGTCTTCAGCGCACGTTCGCGTGTTTCCGCCTAGCTGCAGGGACGGAACCCCCGCCTTTGCGGAACGCAAGAAGGCGGCCTGCCTGGGGTGCAACCCCCCGCCCTTGCCGTAGGCAAGAGGGCGGCTCGTCCAGCCCGGCCACGGGCCGGCTTGTCCAGCCCGGTCACGGGCCGGTCACGCACCCGGGCGGGTGAGGCGGAAGTTTTCCAAGAGCACACCCCGGCGCAGCACTTTCTGGGCCACAGGATGGACATACCCCCGGCCCTGAAAAAAGGGAAGGGCTGTGCGGGAGGCGTGGACGGAGAGCTCCTTCACCCCCAAACCCACGGCGTACCCCTCCAAGGCCTGGGCCAAGGCGCTGGCCACCCCCCGCCCTTGGAAGTCCTTGTGCACGTACAGCCGGTCCAAATAGCCGGTGTCGTCCATGTCTCCAAAGCCCAGGAGCCGGCCCTCCTGCTCGGCCACCACCGTAAAGTGGGCGGCCAGGCTCTCTCCCCAAGCGGCCCGGTCCACGCTCTCCACAGAGGGCACCCAGGCGTCCACCTCCTGCTGGGTGTAATCCTGGCGGTTTACCGTGTGCACCGTTTCATAAAAGAGCCGGATCAGCTCCTCCAGATCCTGGGGATGGTAGAGCCGCACCCGAAAGGCCCCGGCCCGGTCTCCCAAGGCCAGCAGAGGGGCGGTGTCCGCCAAAAGGAACCGGGCCACCCCGTCCCGCTCATTCCCGGGAATGACCTGGCTGGCCGCCGCCTGCACCTCCGGCCGGGCGTTTTCTACCGCGCAGCTCTCCTGGGCCTCCTGAAACAAGGGCAGGTCGTTGAGGCCGTCCCCGAAGGCCACCAGGCGGGTGCAGCCCAGGCGCTGCTTCAGCCAACGGGCGGCGCTGGCCTTGCTGGCCTCCCTGGACAGGATCTCCAGCCAATACTCCCCCGGCCGGTACAATTCCTCCTGCAGCAGAGCGGTGAGGGTGGGGTTTCCCTGCAGCTGCTGCCACAGAGGCTGCAGCTGTTCCCGCTCCCCGATCAAGGTGTAGTAAAAGATCTCCCCCTGGTACAGCCCTCGATCGTCCTCCACCGGCAGCAGCCGCTCGTCCCCTTGCCGGGTGGACACGTAGTGGGCCACCCCCGGGGTCTCCCGGTCCGGCCGCCACAGGACCCGCTCCACTCCGTCCAGGAGGGTGTACACCAGGGGGAACAGGCCCTGCTGGGCAAAGGCGTTCTCCAGCTCTTCCCGCGCCTGAGAGGGAATGGCCCGGTGCAGCAGCGTCTCCCGCTGTTCCCCCTGCCGGACAAACACCCCGTTGTAAACGATCACCGGCAGCTGCTTGGTCAGGCCGGCGGTGACCGCGTCCGCGGAGTGCTGGGACCGGGCGGTGGCGTAGGTGAAAGCCACCCCCTGGGCCGCCAAGCTGTTGACCACCCGCCGGGTAAAGGGGGAAATCCGCTCCTCCGGCGTCAACAAGGTCCCGTCTAAATCAGATACATACAAGGTTTTATCCATACCGTTTGCACACCTCCTCCAGTTCTCCTGTAGCCAGCCAGCGGCGCAAGGTGTCCAAGCCCGCCTGGTTTCGAGGGCAGTGCAGCCACAGGGTTACATACCCCTCTTCCCCGTACTTTTCCCGGATGTGTTCCACGGCCCGGGCCACCTGCTCCTCCCCGGTCAGCTGGGGAAAATGGCTCCTGCCATACGCCATGCACCGCCGGACAATCCGTTCCGGGTCGATGTCCCGGTCTGCCTCGCTGACAATCTTTCCGTAAAGGCTGCGGGGTTCCCTGCCGGAAGAGGCCCGGTGGTCCTCTATGGCCTGGGCCATGGTCTCCACCTCTTCCGCCGAGAACCACCGGCCCAGCGCCGGGTCCTCCCGCAGCAGGCGGGCCGAGGTCTTTTCATGGTCTTTCCTGCCGAAAGAGGGAATGCCCAGGTCGTGGTAGATAGCCACCACGTACACCATCCGGGGGTCCACCTCCAGCCCCTCCAAAAGCTCCCGGCTGTTTGCCAGCACCTGGCGCACATGGGCCGGCCCGTGTGCGGGATCGGCGTTCGCGTAGCGGGGCAGGATTTCCCCCTCCCCATAAGCCCGCAGATCCTCTGGAATTTGCCAGAGGGAAAGGCCCTTTTGTTCCCTTTTCTCCTGCATGGGCGCCGTCCCCCTTTCAAAAAGTACCGTTCATTTTACCACATTCTGCACAACAAATCCAGATGGGAAAAAATTTTTTGTGCACCTTCCGGAAAGGCTTGACTTTCTTTTCCCCTGAGAGTAATGTAATCATAACGTTGCCGGGGGAGTTTCTCTCCCAAGGAGGGCTTTTTCCATGGGTTCTTTGGTCCGTCGTTACAAGGGCAGCTATTTTGCCTATGTGCTGGCTTATGTGGGGCTTTACTTCGCTATGGCTGTGTTCAGCTCCATTCTTTCCGTATACTTGACGGACATTGGCAAAACCGCCTCCCAGGTGAGTTTGATTGTGTCCGCCTCCAGCATTTTCTCCTTTGTGGTGGTGCCTCTCACAGGCTACATCACCGACCGCACCCAAAAGCCCAAGGCCATCAGCGCAGGGCTGCTGCTGGGGGCGGGGGCCATGGGCCTGGTGTTTAGCATGTGCCGGAGCGTGTGGGCCCTGTTCCTGTTAAACGGGCTGATCCTCTCGTTTTTAAATTCCGTCATGCCCATCAGCGAACGCATGGCCGGCCGCAGCAAATACCGCTACGGCACCCTGCGGGTGTGGGGCACGGCAGGCTATGCTGTGGGGGCCCAAGCCGCAGGTTTTGCCATGGAGTTCATTGCCCCCGGGGCCATTTTTGTGCTGCTCCCTGTGGCAGGCCTGGTGGCTGCCGTGGGCTTTTGGGGCACGGAAAACACCCCGCCCCTCCCCACGGATTCCTCCTCCCCGGAGGAGACGACGCCCCGTCCCAGCGTGCTGCAGGTATTGGCCAACCCCAGCTTTTTTCTCTTTTTGCTGATCGCCTGCCTGTTTTTGGGCTGTTCCAACGTGAACATGACCTACGCCCCCCTGCTTTTAAACAGCCTGGGGGTCCCCACCTCCACGGTGGGCACGGTGCTGTTTTTCAGCACTTTGGTGGAGGCGCCCATCATCATTTTTTCCAATAAGTACATGGACCGCTTTTCCGGTAAAACCCTGATTTTGGCCAGCTTCTCCATCATTCTGGTACAATTTTTGTTTTACGGGTTCACCCGGTCCGCCGCGGTGGCCATTTTGGCCATGGTGTTCTTAAAGGCCATTGCTTCCACCCTGTTTGTCATGATCAATCTAAAGGTGGTCCGCAACCTGCTGGATCCCCGTTACACCACCACCGGCCTGTCCGTCATCAACTCCGCCACCAACCTGGCTGGCATTTTGGTGCAGAACGCCGGCGGCATTCTGGTGGACCACACCAGCATCCACACTTTGTACCTGGTCCTGTGCGGCCTGGCAGGGCTGGGCCTGGTGCTCACTCTGTTTTTAAAGGTGGGCAACCGGGAAAAGGTCTTCAGTTGAAAAGGGCGCGCATCTCTGCCGCCTGACAGGTTCGCTTTTTACAAACGGAAAGGAGACAGGCACGTATGCAAGAATTTCCCCGCACCACCGTGGGAGGGGTTTCCCTCTCCCGTATGCTCATCGGCACCAACTGGCTGTTGGGCTGGAGCCACACCAGCGCCTCTGCTGACGCGCAAATCAAGCGGCGCTACGACTCGGCCCAGGCCTTCAAGCCGGTGCTGGAAGCATACCTCCGCCACGGGGTGGACTCCATCATGGCGCCCTTCGGAGCCTCTCCGGAACTGATGGAAGCCATCCGCGACACCGAACAGAAAATGGGCCGGGAGATCCTCCTGATAGACACCCCCACCCTGAATGTGGACGACAACCCCCAAGCCCGCCGGGAGGCGGAGCAGACTGTAAAGGAGTCCGCCCGGCGGGGGGCCAAGTTCTGCCTGCTCCACCACTCCTGCGCCGAGCAGTTGGTGGACAAGAATAAAGGCGTCATCCGCCGGCTGGACGACTACACCAAGATGATCCGGGACGCGGGCATGATCCCCGGCCTGTCCGCCCACATGCCGGAGCTGATCGTCTACTCCGATGCAAACGGCTACGACGTGGAAACCTACATCCAGATTTTTAACTGCATGGGCTTTTTGATGCAGGTGGAGATCGAGACCGTGGCCTCCATCATCCAAAACGCCAAAAAACCGGTGATGACCATCAAGTCTATGGCCGCCGGGCGGTGCAGCCCCTATGTGGGGCTGACCTTCTCCTGGAACGCCATCCGGGAAAAGGACATGGTCACCGTGGGCGCCTTTGACCCCCAGGAGGCCGAGGAGGACATCGAGATTTCCCTGGCCGCCATCGAGCACCGCTTCCCCGACCTGGAGAAGCGCTCCAGCCCCAACCAGAACCAGGCGGCCTTTGGCTGATTCCCACGCAAAAGAAAACACAGGGTGCGGTGTTTTAGCCGCACCCTGTTGTTTTGCCGTTTTTCCCAGCGCTCAGCCCAGTAGGTGATCCTCTTCCTGTGCCAGCCGGGCTCGTTCCTGCTGTTCCATCTCCTCCTGGGTGACCACAGTGGCATACTGTTCCAACTGCTGTTCCATATCGTCGGGATCTCCTTCGATCGTAACCGTCACCTGTCCCAACGCCTAGTAAAAGGAAAAAGGAAGTAGGAAAATACTCTCATACAATCTCATGAGAGTGGCAGGGACTCTCATGAGAG
>CAJFEW010000057.1 GCA_904374805.1 uncultured Neglectibacter sp. | reverse complement strand
TTGGGACGACGCCCTGGTAGACGATACGCTGGCGCAGGAGCTGGAGCAGGAACGCGCCGCAGAGCTGGAAAGCGAACTGGAGCAGGACGAGCGGCCCATCGACTACAACGCCGAACTGGAGGACGCGGAGGAAGAAGCCGCGCCCACCAGCGAAAAGCGGTTAAAGCGGGAACTGCGGGCTGAGGCGCTGCGCCGGTTGGAGGACGCGGCCCGGACAGCGGAGGACTTCGCCGTTGTGGTGGAGGAATGGAACAAGCTCGACCGCAACCGGGAGCGCCGGGAACGGGACCATGAGAATCTGCGCGGCGACGTACCGCTGGAATATATGGCCGTACCGGAGCCGGGGATCGTGCCGCGCTGGCTGAACCATCCGACGGTGCGGCAAGTGTCCAGCGGCAATTTTCTGGACCTGATCTTTGACTGCCCCTATGAGATGCACAACCTGACCGCAAACAAGTTCCTTTCCCAGCTGGTGCGGTCCTTGAGCGAAGAACATAAGGAAGTCCTCTACTTTCTCTCCCTCCGGCTTTACAGCACCACACAGCTTGCCGAGCTGCGGGGCCAGTCCGACCGCAACATCCGCAAGGTGCGCAACACCATCCGAAAGAACTTGCAGCGGAAGCTCTACGACCATCTTTGTGAAAAGAGTGAAAGAAGCCTGACGCTGCGAGAACGGCAGTTCATGGAGGAATACGCCGCGCTGCTGGAGACGGCAGGCAGGGACGCTATAATCCGCCGGGAGAACAAAACACAGCGCAGACGAAAAAAAGCCGCCCTTGACGATGGCAAGGACGGCTGATAGAATAGTAATATAGTTAATATAGGTACAGATTACATAGAGGGAGGCGCGGGGCGCATGGGGTACACTGATGCGAAGCAGGCCATGAAAGAGCTGACAATGGCGCTACTCTACCTATCCCGCTTTTGTGAGCGTGAGAAATTTTCAGAGGCCAAAGACTTCTATGCCTGGAAGGGCTATGATTTTGATGTGCTGAACCGGCTAGATGAAGAAGATTACATCCGCCAGGGCAGCCGCCCCTCCAGGAGCAAAAGCGTCTACCTGACCGAGACGGGCAAGGAGTACGCCCGGTCGCTGCTGGAGAAGTACGGAATCGAGGACTGGAAATAGGAGGGCGCGGCCATGAAGAATCTCTTTGAGCAGTCCCGCTCCCATTGGGTGCGGTATGACCGCTACGAGCTGAAGCCCGCTGAGGACGGCAGGCGGTATATCACGCCGGGAAAGGACGCCAGGCCCGATGTTTACAATCCCATGAAAGAGATGCCCGGCATGGTGCTGGACGCGCTGAATGTGGGGATGCTGATGATGGGCCGCAGACCGGAGGACGAGGTGGAGAAGGCGGTCCTGGAGTTCGTCACCCGGTACGGCCTGCTGGGCCTGATGACGGCGCTGCCCACCACGCCGTCTTTTATGGACTATAAGGCGGTCTATCTTCCCAAGAATCACTTCATCAAGGAAGAAACGATGGAGACCGACCGCTACCTCGCGCTGTTCTATCCCTTTAACAAGCTGGACTTTGTGAAAGAGGGCGTAGAATCCACCTGGAATGTATCTGATGACCGGGCGATGATTGCGCTGACCATGACGTTTGCCGACGAGCCGATGGCAAAAACCATGAGCTTCCAGCGGGAATATGCGGAGCCCTACGACTGGGTGGCGCAGCAGTTTAAGGATTGGGCTTTCACGCTGACCACATCCATTTTATACTATAACGACTATGAGGCCATTGACGAGGAGAGCAGGGGGCTGTACCGCAAGGCGATGGCCGCCTTTGGCGGCATCGCGCCCAGCTATCACATCGAGCTGCTGGACAAACCGACCATCTATTGGGACTTCCATTCGCTGCTCCTGGGTATCCAGATGATGTTCAGCTTCCTGCTGGTGGACGATGACAGACCACTGCGGCTGTGCAAACACTGCCAGAAAGTGTTCCTCTCCAATCGTGCCAACGCCGCCTTTTGCAGCCCACGGTGCAAGAATCAATATAACGTCTATAAGAGCCGGGGCAAAAATACGGAAAAGGATTAAAAGAAGCGCACTTTTCGGGGCTTCCCGAAAAGTGCGCTTCTTGGTATCAGCCGTCGTATATGAGGTCATGCAGGACAACTTCCTCCGCCCGGCTGTGGGTGCTGTTCATCCGGCGTGCCCACTCCATCTGATCGGCGGCCTTCAATGCCTCTGTCACGCCCTCTTGCCGCATCATGGCAGCCTCGATGGTTTTAAGCTGTGCCTGGCAGGCGGCGTCTATCTCCGCCAGATGGGGGAGCAGCTTTTCCGTCAGCAGCAGAGAACTGTAAAGGGCTGGCCGGTGGTCTTTCAGATAGGCGCGGCGCATCCGGCCATACTTGCCGATGTGATACTCCTTTGTGTCCTCCAGCGCGAGATTGGGGATCAGGTAGTCCCCGCATAACGAATAGGTCAGTTCCATAAGGGCCTCCTTTGTGAGAATGTGTGGTTGACAGGTGTCCTTCATCACAACTGTCTTTTCATTCGCCACAAATGAGCCGCAGTCATGATGTAATTTTCGGTGGTGTAATCCACCCTTTATAAATTACATCATGATTTTGTATGCTGCCGCTTTCGTCGGTATCGTGTTTTTTATCCCTGTCCTCTTCCGAAAGGCGGCAGTAAATGGCCACTTTCTGCTTTCTGCCCTCTGCCAAAGGGGTGCCTGCTGGTTGCCCCGGAAAAAACGGCGGGTCAGGGGCGGGGAGGCAGCTGCACATGGCGGTTCCCCTCGATTCGCTGGATCATCTCGATCCACTTTTTTGTAAGCGCCTCTTGGGAAGTGGCGCTGGTCCCGTCTTGAAAAACGCTTTTGCACCCTGTGGGCTCTGTGTCCTTTACAGGCATAGAAAAAACCTCCCCTCCTGGCGAAGAACCTGTAAAGGTATATGAAACGGGGCAAGTCCCCTACTACACAAGGGGGGTGTTCCTGGAATAGAAAGACTTTCCAGGGGAACCAGCTTTTCCCAAGCCGGAACCTGGCAGAGCGTGCCGGTGCTTCTTCACACAAGGGGCTCCAGCGCACACAGGACAGGGCGCTGGGACAAAGCCCCGGGACTTGACTTTCCTTGGCTGCGCGGGTATACTGAGCCTACAGGGCCTATGTGTAAAGCAGGCGTAAATTTTTGCGGTAGTTGTCAAATGGAAACTATTGCAGGACTTGGTTAAAAGGAGGCTGCGAAATGGCGGCAAAAGTAGATGTGAACTCCCTCCCGGCCTGCCCGGTGGAGACCACCCTCGCCTTGATCGGAGACAAGTGGAAGGTGCTCATCCTGCGGGATTTACTGCCCGGCACCAAGCGGTTTGGGGAGCTGAAAAAGTCCATTGGCAGCGTGTCCCAAAAGGTGCTCACCGCCCAGCTGCGGGATATGGAGCAAAACGGTTTGGTCCACCGGGAGGTCTTTGCCGAGGTACCGCCCCGGGTGGAATACTCCCTGACGGACTTAGGAAAAAGCTTAAAGCCCATTTTGGACGCCATGTGGAACTGGGGCGAGGAGTTCAAGGCGGCACATTCTTAAAGGAGGTTCCCATGCCTGTTACGCTGTTTCTAGAGGGAGTGCCCTGTGTTCTGCAAGAGAGCCAGGACCTCTCCTTCCTCCACCGGTGGGGAAGGGTTTTCCGCGTGTTTGACCAGCAGGACTCCGGCAACCTGTGTTTTGGTTTGGAGCAAGGATCCCAGCGCTACTTCGTAAAATATGCCGGGGCCAGGCCGGTCCGCTATAAGGGGGAGCCGGAGGAAGCGGTGCGCCATTTGCAGCAGTCCGCCTGCGTCTACCGGGATTTGGCCCACCCTGCTTTGCTGCCGCTGCTGTGGGAGGGGCCTGTGGCGGAGGGCTACGCGCTGCTCTTCCCCTGGACCGACGCCCTCTGTATGGGAAAGCAGTACCCCACCCGGGAACGGTTCCTAGCTTTGCCCGTGGATACAAAGGGCAGGATTTTCCAGGAGGTGCTCTCCTTCCACAGCCACGTGGCGGCACGGGGCTATGTATCCGTAGATTTTTACGACGGGTGCGTGCTGTACGAAGAGGCGTCCGGCCGCACGCTTCTCTGCGATGTGGACGCCTACCACCGGACGCCTTTTGCCAACCCTGTGGGCCGGATGTGGGGCTCCACCCGCTTTATGGCCCCGGAAGAATTTACAAAGGGCGCTCCCATTGACGAAAGCACCATGGTGCACGCCCTGGGCTCTTTTGCCTTGGAGCTTTTTGCCCCGGAGGGACGTTCCCTTTCTCACTGGCCTCTGTCCCCGGCAGCTTGGAAGTGCGCCCAAAAGGCGATCTCTCCCCCGCGGGAGGAACGCTATCCCACAGTAGCCGCCTTTGCCCAGGCCTGGGCCCAAGCGCTCTAGGCACCACACAGAGTGCAGCAAAAAGCACCGAGACGGGTTTTGCAGCCCATCTCGGTGCTTTTCTTTGCCTGGGCTTACCGGGGCTCTCCAGGAAGGCGCCCCTTTACACCTTCCGCAGCCGGACAGCCATGTACTCTTTTTCGGGCAGCGGCACCCGGAATTTGCCGGAGAATACTCCCAGATCTGTCACGGTCATCTCCCAGGTATCGATGACTTCCGCCTGCCAAGCGCCTTCCTTTTGGAAGTCTCGGAAGCTGGGCCTGCCAAACCCATAGTAGTGAATCTCGTACTCCCCTTGGTGCAGCACAGACTCGGGCACGCCCACCACCTCGTCAAAGGCGCCGGGCCCCCGCTTCAGCCCCAGACCCGGAGTCTGGGTGAGAATTTCGTGCAGGAAGCCAATGCGGGCTGGGCTCTCCCCGTGGAGCTCTCCCCCGTGGCTCCACCAGAGGATGTCGTGCTCCGGGTCCATAAAGGTCTCCCCGTGGCCGGTATACCCGCCCCGCAGGGAAGCCTCCCAGAACCGGCGGGTCAGTTCCTGGCCGGAGATGTTGCCCCAACCCATGTCGATGTTGCCCTCATAGGCGATTTCGTCCCACACCACAGGCTTGCCGTAGCGGGTGCGGAAATCGTCGGTGTACTCCACGTGCCGGTACAGGTCCTGGCGCTGCATGGAACAGTGGGTCACCCAGGGCCGGGTATAGTCGTAGTAAGACATGCAGTTGTGCACGGAGCGCAGGTGATTGTAGGGGTCCCGCTCACAGAGCAGGGCGGCATAATGCTCCCAATCCTCCAAGGTTTTAGCCCTCATCAGGTCGTACTCATTGGCCAGGCTCCACCACAAGTTCCGGTAGGCGGAAAACCGGGCGATGCAATACTTCCAATACAGGTCGTCGGCCTCCTTGCCCATGTTGGAAAAGCCCCAGCGATCGTAGGGGTGCAGGACGATCAGGTCAGCCTCGATCCCCCGGTCCCGCAGCTGGAGGATGGCCCGCTCCACCCGGCGGAAGTGCTCCGGGTTAAAACGGGTGAAGTCCCAGTGGTTTCCGGAGAAATCCACCTGGTAGGAGAAATTCTCCTCGGTCAGACCCGAGGCATCCATGGGCGTGCCCTCATAGGGGAAGGTCTGGGGATCCTTGAAATTGTGGATGTAGTGCTTGGGAAACACGCAGAAGCGTATCTTGTTGAAATAGCCCTTGTCCAGCTCCTCCAGGGTTTTTTGAATCACTTCCTCGGGCTGGTGGGGCCACACGTAACAGGTGGTGCCCACAGAGTAGTAGGGTGTGCCGTCTTCATAGGCAAAGTGGTAGGTGTTTGCCACCCGCACCGGGCCGTGGTTGTTGCCCGTAGCCGGCGTGACAGTGAAGCTTCCCTGGGTCTCTGCCTCCGGGAAGGAGCCGGTGGTTTTGTAGGTGTACTCTCCCTCAAAGGAGGGCATAAACCGCACCTTGTACATCCCGTCCCCGTCATAAAAACCGGCGGTGGTGACCGTCTCGTTTTTGCCCACAAAGGTGCCCTCCATGGTTTGCTCCACAAAGGGATTGCCCTCCTGAGGGCCGTTTACAGTGAGTTCCAATACGTCCCAGCGTTCCACGCGCATGGGGAATTCCTCCTTCTCATACATTCTTTCCCGGCCGGGTGAGCAGGGTTTCCACCGCCTGTTTCCAGCCAGCTTGTTTCTGTTGCCGCAGCGCGCCTTCCATCTGGGGAGAATAGCGGGTCCTCCTGACGCTCTGCACAATGTCCCGGGAGTAGATCCCGGCGGCGATGCCTGCGCAGAAAGCCGCCCCCATGCCGGAGAGCTCCTCCCGTTCCGGGACGGCTACAGACAGGCGCAGCATGTCGCTTTGGAATTGCATCAAAAACCCATCCCGGGTGGGGCCGCCGTCCACCCGCAGCTCCTGGATGGACACGTCCGCCTCCTGGCCCATGAGCGCCAGCACGTCGGCGATCTGGTAGGCGATGCACTCCTCTGCGGCTTTGACAATCTCCGCCCGGCCGGTGGTGCGGCTCATGCCGGTGAGCATGGCCTTGGCTTCACTGTCCCAGTAGGGCGCCCCCAAGCCGGTGAAGGCGGGGACCAGATAGGTGGTGTCGGCAGGGTCGGCGGACCGGGCCGCCGGGCCGGCCTCTTTGGAGGAGGCAAGCAGCCCCAGCTCCTCCACCACCCACTTGATCACCGCGCCGGTGTAGTTGATGTTGCCCTCCAGTACGTAGGCCACCTTGCCCTCCATCCCCCAGGCCAGGGAGGTGGCTAGGCCTTTCTTGGAAAACACCGGCTTTTCCCCGACGTGCATCATCACACTGGAACCGGTGCCGTAGGTGGCCTTTACCATGCCGGGGGAAAGGCAGCCCTGGCCAAGCAGGGCCCCGTGGGAATCCCCCAGCACCCCGTGGATGGGCACAGGATGGGGCAGCAAGCCCTCAAAGTCCGTCTCCCCAAAGAGGCTGTCGCTGCAGCGCACCTCCGGCAGCATGGCGGGATCAAGACGGAACCAGCCGCAGAGCTCCGGATCCCAGGAGAGGGTCCGCAGCTTGAACAGCTGGGTGCGGGAGGCGTTGGAGTAGTCTGTGGCGAACACCCTGCCGCCGGTGAGCTTGTACACCAGCCAGGCGTCGATGGTGCCGGCGCACAGGTCCTTTCCGGCGAGGCCGGGGGTGTTCTCTAAAAGCCAGGCCCACTTGGCCGCCGGGAAGTAGGGGGACAGGTTCAGGCCTGTCCGCTCTTGGATGGCCTCGGCTTTTTCCGTCAGCCTTTGGCAGATGTCCGCGGCACGGGCGCACTGCCACACCACCGCGTCCGCCACGGGCAAGCCCGTATCCCGGTCCCAGAGGAGGGCCGTTTCCCGCTGGTTGCTGATGCCCACCGCCCCGATGGACGCCCGGTCAGCGCCGGTCTCCTTCAGCAGCAGGCGGACGGTTTCCAGGGTGTTGCGGTAGATCTCCAGGGGGTCGTGGGACACCCAGCCCTGGCTGCTCACCTTTTGCTCGTGGGGCAGGTCCTGACGGCCCAGGAGCCGGCCCTCCCCGTCAAAGAGCAGGGCCTTGGTGCCAGAGGTGCTCTGGTCAATGGCAAGCACGGTTTTCATGCCAGCACCTCCCGAGCGGCTTTGGCGATTCCCTGGGCGTCCAGCCCATAGTGGGCAAACACCTCCGCCGATTTTCCGGCGATGGCAGGTTCGTCCGGCAGGGCCAGGTTTTTCACCGGAAGGGGATGGCTCTCCCCCACCACCTGGCTGACCATGCTGCCCAGGCCGCCGAAAATGCTGTGCTCTTCGGCGGTGACAATGGCCTTGGTCTCTCGGGCGGCCTTGCGCACTGCCTCTCTGTCCAGGGGCTTGACGCAGTACATGTCAAGCACCCGGGCGGAGATGCCCTTTTCCTCCAGCAGAAGGGCCGCGTCCAGAGCGGGGCGCACCAGCTCCCCGCAGGCAATGAGGGTCACGTCCGTGCCCTCTTTTACGGTGAGGGCCTTGTCCATCTGGAAGTGTTCCGGCACGGCATCGTACACATCCTCCACGGCGTTGCGGCCCACCCGGATGTAGGCGGGGTCGTTGTCCTGCACCAGGACTTCCATCAGGGCCTGGGTGAGAAACCGGTCGCTGGGCAGGTATACCCGCAGGCCGGGGATGGAGGCCAGGGCCGCGATGTCCTGGGCGCTGTGGTGGGTCATGCCCAGGGCCCCGTAGCTGATGCCCCCGGAGATGCCGATGAGCTTTACATTGGTGTGGGAGTAGGCCACGTCCACCTTCACCTGCTCCATGCTGCGGGTGGAGAGAAAGCTGGCCGGGGAGGCGGCAAAGGGCCGCAGGCCGCACCGGGCCATGCCCGCCGCCGTGGACACCAGGCTCTGCTCGGCGATGCCCATCTCCACAAACTGCTCCGGAAAGGCCTGGGCGAAAGGCGCCAAAGAGGCGGAGCCTCGGGAATCGCTGCACAGCACAGTGAGGGTCTTGTCCTCTTTGGCGTGCTCCAACAGGACCTGGCAGATCACCTACCGGTTGGGGATGGTGTTGCTCATTGGGCTGCCGCCTCCTTTTCCAAAAGCTCTTGTTTGGCCCTTTCGTATTCCTCCTGGGTGGGCACTTTGTGGTGCCACTCCGCTTTGCCCTCCATAAAGGAGACCCCGCAGCCCTTCACTGTATCCGACAGGATCACCGTGGGCTTGCCCCGGAAATCTTTCGCCTCCTGGAAGGCCCGCTCCAAATCCACCACGTCGTTGCCCCGGGCGTGAAGGGTGTGCCAGCCAAAGGCGGCCCACCTGTCGTCCTGGCTGTCCTGGGCCATGACCTCCTCGGTGTTCCCGGAGATTTGCAGCCGGTTCCGGTCCACCACGGCGCAGAGGTTGTCCAGCTTGTAGTGGCCTGCGGCCATGGCCCCTTCCCACACGGAGCCCTCCGCCAGCTCCCCGTCCCCCAGGACCACATACACCAGGTAGGACTTTCCCTGGCGTTTCCCCGCCAAGGCCATGCCCACTCCCACGGACAGACCGTGGCCCAGAGAGCCGGAGTTCATCTCAATGCCGTTTACCTTGTTATTGGGGTGGCCGATGTATTTGCTGCCAAATTGAGACACGGTGCACAGATCCTCCTGCGGGAAAAATCCCCGGTCTGCCAGCACTGCGTACAGCGCCTCCACCGAGTGGCCCTTGCTAAGAATAAAGTGGTCGTGATCCACGCTGGAGAAGTTCTCCGGTGTCACGTCCATCACTTTGTTGTACAGCACGTTGAGGATATCGCACACGCTGAAGTCCCCGCCGATGTGTCCCGTTTTGGCCCGGTAAACCATGTCCAGCACCTGCAGGCGCAGGGCATAAGGTTTTTGTTGCAGATTCATGTTTGCCGCCTTTCTCACTCGGCCCGGAGATAGGCCTTGACCTGCTCCTCGTTGTTGTCGTACAGGTCAGGCGTAATTCCCAGATATTTGCAGGCCTCAAACAGCACGGGCACCACATCCCTGTGGATGCCCACGCAGTGGTGGATGTAGGGTCCCTCCACCAGCTTTGCCTCCAGGCGCTTCCAGTTTTCCACCTCCACCCAGAGATAGGTGCCCTTGGTGTAGGGACCGTCGATGCCCTTGGCCGTGCCCAACAACAGGCTGTATGCCCCGTTGTCCCCGTCGAACCGGCAGAGGGTCACCAGGCCGTGCTTGGCTTCGGCCTCCACTGCCCCGGGGTAGTCAAAGGCCAACGGCATGCCGATGGTGGGCTTCTCCCCTGCGCAGGACAGGGGCCAGGGGCCGCAGTGCTGCAGCAGCTCCCCGTTTTCGTTGTCCGGGTGGCGCACGGTCCAATCGGCAAAGAAAGAGGGGGTGCGGTTTAAATCCGCCGCCTCCACCAGCACCGCGGTGATGGCCCCGTGGATGTCCGTTTCGCACACCACCGGCAGGCCCTCTTCATTGAGCAGCGCATTGGCCGCGCAGGGCATGATGCCCAGTTCCCCCTGGAGCGCGTTCCAGCACTGGATGGCCACGGCGTTGCAGCCGTACTGGTCCGCCAGGCGCCTCATGGACACCTTCAAAGCGGCGATATTCTCCAGCTGCTCCTCTGTGACGCAGATGTGCATGTGCTCCTTGCAGTAGTCCATAACAGCCTTCACTTCCACGCCCTCTTCCTTGGCCCGCTTCACTTGGGCGGTCAGTTCCGGCAGAGGAACGGGCGAGAGCTGGATGTGGAACTTCTCCAGCAGTTCCCCCTCGTTGCACATGGTGGACCAGAAGTCGAAGGGCCGGGGGCCGATCTGCAGGATCCGGGTGGAGCGAAACACCTTCACCACATTGCACACCGCCAGGAAATCTTTCACGCCCCGCTCAAACTCCGGGTCGGTCAGCCGGCAGTTGGTCAGATAGGTAAAGGGCACCTGGAACCGGCGCAGCACCTTGCCTGTGGCGAACAGGCCGCACTGGCTGTCCCGCGGGCGCACGCCGTTTTCGTCGGGCCGCTCGTCCCGGGGCCCCACAGCAGCACGGGCACTCCCAGCTGCCGGGCCAGGCGGGCCACCACATACTCTGTGCCGAAGTTGCAGTGGGGCACGAACAGACCGTCCACCTTCTCCTTGCGGAACTTTTCCAAAATGGGCTCCACATCCTTGTCGTCGTAGAGCAGACCCTCCGGATTGATGTCGTCGATGTCCACAAAGGACACCCCCAGCTCCAGCAGCCTGTCCTTGGTCAGGCCCCGGTACTTGATGGCGTCCGGCGCGCTGAAGATGCTCCGCCGGGTGGGCGCATAGCCCAGTTTGATCTGTGTCCCTTTCATGGGGAACTTCCTCCTTTTTTCTCAAATGTTCAGGTCTCTTTCGAACCACCGTTTACATCCCGCACGCTGTCCCGCTCCACAAAGGAGCTGCGCACCTGCACTTTGGTGCAAAAGCTGTCGCCGTATTTGACCAGCTCCATCAACCGCCGCACCGCTGCACTGCCCATCTGGGCGTTGTACACTTTCACCGTGGTCAAGGGGGGGCTGGAGATGGCGCAGAAGGGCAAATCGTCAAATCCTACCACGGACACGTCCCCCGGCACCTGGTAGCCGTTCTGTTTCAGGGCCCGGATGGCCCCCAAAGCGATCATGTCGTTGTCCGCAAAAAAGGCCGTGGGCAGCTCCGGCTCCCGCTGCAGCAGGGCCTTCATATCTGCGCAGGCCCCCTCCATGCTGGGCGTCAGGAGGACGGTGTGCTCCGGGTTGTACGCCAGGCCATTTTCCCGCAGGGTGCGGATATACCCCTCTTCCCGGTAATAGAAGTTTTTAATGCCGTAACTGCCCTTCAAATGGCCAATCTTTCGGTGGCCTTTTTCTATGAGATACCGCACGGCGGCGCAGGCTGCATCGGTGTTGTCAATGAGCACGGCGTTAAAGTCCAGCTCTTCATACCAGTTATCCAGCACCACCACCGGCGCCAAGGCCTGTTGGAAACGGGCCGCCTCCCGGCTGTCCATCTCCGTAGCCAAGAGCAGCAGGGCGCTGGAGGGATCGTTGACCAGCTCCTCCACCTGGCTGTGGTAGTCCGCTGCGTGCTGGTACAGATTGCACACCAGGGTGCCAAAGCCGAAATTTCGGGCCTCCGCCTCCACCCCCGCAATGAGAGAGGAGAAAAAGGGCGAGTCGTTGACAATGGCTCCGCTGGCCCGGTACACCACCAGTTTGATGGAACTCACACGCGGTTCGGTCAGGTACCCAATCTCCCGGGCTGTCTGGCGGATCTTCTCCGCCGTCTCCTTGTTCACCCCTCGTTTGTTGTGCAAGGCATTGGACACTGTGGCGGTGGAAAAGCCTGTGAGCTCGCTGATTTTTTTGATATTCGCTTTCAGGGGTCACCTCTCCTTTCCAAAGAATTTTTCACAAGGGAACCGTACGGCCTCTCCCTGGCTCTCGGTCTCAGTTTTTTCTGGGCGGCAATGAAGTTCGCCCGCGAAACGCTTCGTTTTTTTCGTTGCATTTTTTGTAAAATTTTATATAAAATTTTATATTCCTGCATTATACACCCAAACAGACGTCCCTGTCAATCCCTGTGGGACAGCGGGAAAAAAGCGGCGTCTCCCATTTGGCAGAACGCCCTAGGCCGCAGTGAAGCAATTCCTGCAACACGGCACTCTCCCGGCGCCTGGGGATACGTCATCGAAACGCTGGACAAAGAAAGCTACCATAAAACCGCCGGTTTCCTCCGGCTGATTTCGCGTTAATCTTATAAGTATAGAAAGCTATAACCCTTTAATTTCCTGAATCTATTAGCACTCAAAATAGAAGAGTGCTAAAATTCATATTTTGTTCATAAGATTTACATAATTTTTTCACACGTCCGGCATACAATGTCCATTGTAAAGAGAAAGAAGGGCGAGAGCGATGGAGAAACAATAAAAGCCGGAAACGTCCGGCGCCCACAAGAATATAGGAAAAACGATTGCACACAAAGCGTATGTTTACAAAATTGGAGGTATGATGTATGAGTATGTTTGATATGATGCCCTTTGAACGCAGACACCACCTGTCCAGGACCAACCCCTTCCGGGAGTTGGAGGATTTGGAACGGTCCTTCTTTGGAGATTGGAACACAGGTTTCAACACCGACATCCAAGATAAAGGCGACCACTATGAGATGGAAACCGACATGCCCGGCGTGAAGAAAGAGGACATCACTGTGGACATTGACGGGGACTGCATGACCATCTCTGCCAAGCGGGATTCCCAGACCGAGGAAAAGAACGACAAGTCCAACTACATTTACCGGGAGCGCTCCTATGGCACCTACTGCCGCAGTTTCGACATCTCCAACGTGAAGAGCGATGAGATCACCGGCAGCTACGACAACGGCGTGCTGAAGCTGACCTTGCCCAAAAAGAACCCCACCCAGGCCCCCACTTCTCGGAGAGTGGACATCCAGTAAACGGCCTGCCCCCCCTTTACAGGGGATTTCTAAAAATGTCCTCCTAAAATGAAAAAGATCCCATGTGGGGGGGGGGGGGGGGGAGGGCCTGGGTTTTGCTCAACTTGGGGTTCTTCGGTTTTGCTGGACTCGTCCACAACTGTCCCTCACAGCTTCAACGGGGTGGGTAACCCGTTGAAGCTGGTGCTTTCCCCCTACCCTGCCCCCTAAATCGCACACAGGGCTGCACAGGGACGAGTTTTGGTGTCACCGCTTCTTCCTTCCGCCTTTTCTCGGCGGCAATCCTGCCAGCTGCCGCTCCAGGTGGTAGTTGACGGCTTCGTGTATCGGCAAAATCGTGTAGAGCAGCGTCCCCTTTTCTTTGTTTCGCAATGCAGTTTTTAAGGCTGGGCAAACCTTTTATTTCACTTTTCCTAGCATTTCGCTCCGCTGCTGGAAACTTGACTAAAAGCGCCCATCTCATTCACAAAGCGCCATTACAATCCAACATTTCCATATATATTTTAGCAATTCTGTAGAACGCTTGCTTGACTTCAAATTTTCTCTTGACATTTTCCAGGTATTGCCCCTATAATGTTACCATTCAAAAGAGCAATGGTGCTTTGAGAGAACGATGAATTCTCTCAAAGCTTTTTTTATTTGGCAACGGCGCCTTGGGATTTTCCCAGGGCGCTTTTTCTTTTCCCACCAGGCAATCCGCGGCCCGGCCGCTTCACATAGATAAACTAGAAGAAAAGAGTTGGTTGGTTATGACATTCAGTGCGGTCAACACAATTTGGGTACTGGTGGGCGCGGCCCTGGTGTTTTTCATGCAGGCGGGCTTCTCCCTGTGCGAGGCAGGTTTTACCCGGGCGAAAAACACAGGCAACATTTTGATGAAGAACCTGATGGACTTCTGCATTGGCACGCCCTGCTTCTGGCTGGTGGGTTTCGGCATTATGTTCGGCAGCGGCACCGCCTTGTTTGGCACCATTGACCCGTTGATTCTGGGCGATTACAGCCACATTCTCCCGGCAGGGGTGCCGGGCGATTACAGCCACATTCTCCCGGCGGGGGTGCCCCTGTGGGCCTATGCCATTTTCCAGACGGTGTTCTGCGCCACCTCGGCCACCATCGTCTCCGGAGCCATGGCGGAACGCACCAAGTTCTCCGCCTATTGCATCTATTCAGCGGCCATCTCCCTTATCATCTACCCCATTTCCGGCCACTGGATTTGGGGCGGCGGCTGGCTTTCGCAGCTGGGCTTCCACGATTTCGCAGGTTCCACCGCGGTGCACATGGTGGGCGGCCTGTGCGCTTTGATCGGCGCCAAAATCCTGGGGCCCCGCATTGGCAAGTATGACAAGAACGGCAAGCCCCGGGCTATTCTCGGCCACAATATGACTTCCGCCGCTTTGGGTGTATTCATCCTGTGGTTCTGCTGGTTTGGCTTCAACGGCGCCTCCACGGTGGGCATGGATACCGACGAG
>CAJFEW010000056.1 GCA_904374805.1 uncultured Neglectibacter sp. | reverse complement strand
CAGGTAGACAATCACCTCGCCGTAGTCCTCCAGGGCGTTCTCCTGGGAGTAGGTCTCCTGGAGCTTGCCGAACATGGTGCCCGCGTGCATCTGGTGGCCATAGGCCACGGTGACCGGGTCTTCCATGGTGGTGGAGTTGTAGGCGCTCTCGGTGAAGATAGCCCCGGCGGAGCTTTCGTTGCCGTCGCTGTCGTGGGTCAGGTAGAAGCTGTCGTCGCCTTGGCGCTGCACCAAGGGGAAGTCAAACTCCGTGCCGGGAATCTCTAGCCAGCCGTAAATGTCAGGGTTTTGCGCTTGAAGGGAGGCAAAATCGATAGGGCTGACGTAGGGCTCTTCCGTTTCCGGCTGAGAGCTGACAAGCTCCGGTGTTTCCGCCGGTGTGGGTCTTGGCGTGGCTTCCACGGTGGAACTGGGCGAGGGCTCTGCTGTCACCGGGGTGGGATTCCCCTGCAGCAGCAGCAGCACGCCGCACACCACGCACAGCACACCCAGTACGGCGATGAAAAGGCCTAAGGCTTTTTTCTTCAAGGCGCCATCCCAGCCTTCAACAAGGCATAGCTTTGACGCTCAAAGCTGCGCCAGACCGCCTGCCCCAGGGATTTCACCAAGGCATCCCGGGCCATGGCCAAATTGGGCGGCCGGGAGGTCATGTTATGAGTATCAGAACCAAGCATCTGGATCTCTCCCTTCTTAAACAGTGCCTGCGCTTTGCGTTTTGTCTGCCAGCGCAGGAAGAAGTTGGCGTTGCACTGCATCCACACTCCATTTTGCCGGAACGTCTCCCACACCTGACTGTCCTGGTCCTTTAGGTACCGCTCCACATGGGCAAGAAGCACCTGGAGCCCCCTGCTTCGCTGGAGCTCCACCACCTCCTCCACCATACGTCTGCTCCAGGATGTAAAAGGCATCTCCAAAAGCAAAATGCGCGTGTGGTCTAAGGTAAGGTGTGCTATCTTCTCTACCCGGCTGATACCGTCAAAATACCGAACTTCCGCCCCCACCAGTAAGGTTGGGAAACTATCCTGCCAGGCGCTTTCCAACAGGGCAAGGGATCTCTCCCGACGCCGCAAAAAGCTGTTGGGGTCTTCCTGGGTGGCGTAGAAATGGGGCGTGGCAGCCAGTAACCGCACCCCCTGCCGGGCGGATTCTTTCGCCATGGCCAGGCTTTCCTCTAAAGAACCGCTGCCGTCATCCATCCCTGGGAGGATGTGGGTGTGGATGTCAATCATGGGGCCTGCCCTTCTTCTTTTTGGGCTTCCCCACTCTGGACCTTCTCCCCATAGCCATAGCTGTAGCCGTAGCCATATTTTTTGTAGTATTTCTTCCGGCCCGGGGCGGCAGCGTTGGAGTCTGTCATGACGAAACCCAAAATCTTCGCGTCTACAAAATTCAGCTGACGCACCGCCTCAGCAATGGCCCGCTTGCTGCTGTAATTCTGGCGCACCACCAGCACGATGCCGTCTGTCAGCTTGGAGGCCACCAAAGGATCGGACACGGCGTTCACCGGCGGCAAGTCCAGGAGGATGTAATCAAAATCTTTCTTCAGGGTGTCGATAACCACCTTCATCCGCTCGGAGCCCAGCAGCTCCGAAGGGTTGGGGGGGATTTCACCGGCGGGGAGCACGTACAGATTCTGGTGGAGCTCGGTGCGCCTTATCACTTCCGAGCCGTTGCACAGCCCCGCCAGCAGGTTGGAGACGCCCTTCTGCCCGTCCATCCCCAGGCGCTTTGCCAAGGTTGGCAGGCGCATGTCGCACTCCAGCACCAGGACATACTGGCCAGCCTCCGCTAAAGAGTAAGCTAGGTTCAGGGTGGTGGTAGACTTTCCTTCACCTCGGACGGAACTGGTGACGCCTATCACCTTGCACTCATCTTTCTCCTCCCCGGTGAGGGCATACATTAAGTTGGTGCGCAAGAGCTTATAGGCTTCCGAGGCGGCGAAGCTGAGTTTGTCTCCCAGCATCACCCCATAGGCGCTGTCTGAAACATTCCCTTTCTTTTTCCCAAACATTTAGGGGGTCGCCTCCTTTCCGGAGGTTTTCTTAGAATAGTAATAGCTGCTGCCGGAATTTTTCCCCGTCAGGTCCGGGATAGCCGCCAACAAGGGCAGGTCGAAGGTTTGCCGGACGTATTCCTCGTCCCGGATTTGGTCGTCGAAGAGATACAGCAGCACGATGATACCGCAGCTGACCACCGCGCCCAGCAGCAGCCCAAGCAGCGTGTACCGGGAGATGCTGGGGGAAGATTTTTGGCTGGGCACAATGGCGTAGTCCACAATCTTCACCGAGCTGCCCTCCACAATCTCTGCAATGCGGTCCGGAAGGATCTCCGCCACACAGTTGGCAATCCGCTCCGCCTCCTCTGGGTCGGCACTGGTGACCTGGATTTCGAACACCTCGGTGGAGTTTACGGCCCCCGCTTCAATCATGCCGGAGAGGGTCTCGTAGTCGTAGGGCAGGTTTTCCTCCTCGATGACCTGCTCCAGGGTGCCCCGGGTCTTCAGGATGACAATATAGGTTTCCACCAAACTTTGGGCGGCGGTCAGGTCGTTTAAATCCACCTGGGTGCTGCCCACGTTGATGGAGCTGTTGTTTACGTACATCATGGCGCTGGCCTGGTACAAGGGGGTAACCAGAAACCGGGCGTAGCCAAAAGCCGCCCCGCCGAAAATCACCATGACCAGCACAATGGCCCAGGCCCGGCGCCACAATGCCTTTGCTAAGTCCACCAGGTCGATGACCATCTCGTTGTTGTTTGGATTTTGCGTCTTATCCACTGGAATTGCTCCTTACACTCGTTCGTTATACACGCTGCTGCACATCTTCCCAACCGTAGATAACCTGTTCCTGCTCCAACATCCTGTCGTAGGTCATTTGCAGCATGACGGCCACATTGGCGCGGATATTCTTCTGGGTGTCCTCATACAATTTCTGCAAACACCGAGGTGTGCACTTGCTTTCCTCCACCCGGGCGTCTTTGGAAATCCGGGGGACCATATTGGATATGCTGGTCCTTCCCAGGGGCGTCCCTTGCCTTGTAAGAAAGACGGGGCCGGATTGGATTCCATTTTCCTTGGCGTAGGATAAAATCTCCCCTTGCACACAGGGCGGGATGCATATTTCCTGCCGGTTGCGGTTGGGGAAGGTCACCACGCTGCCAGTTTGCACAGCCTCCACGGTGACGTTCACAATCTCCTGCACGCCGATGCCGGTAGTGGCGAACAGCTTGATGAGGAGATAGAGCCGTCCATCCCTATTAGCCTTGGCCGCCGCCAGCATTCGCAGATATTCGCTGCGGGTGAGCTCTGGCTTGACTTCATCTTTATCCACTTGAAGTTTGGCCGCCACCTGACATTCCCGAAGGTCAAGGAAATCCAAAAGTCCATTGACAGTAGTCATCTTCATGTTGACGGTGCCTGGCGTATAGCGCTCTGCAAGATGCTCCTGATATGCATAGACCCTCTCCCGGAAGATCTCCTTCCCTTCCGGCAGCCAGGCAAGAAAATCTTCCAAGCAGCGGTGGTAGTTGTCCAAGGTACCCTTCCGGCGGTCCCTCGATTCCATATCCTGCAAGTACGAATCAATATCCGCTTCCTTTAGTACATATGGAGACCCATGATTCGCCTGTTTTTGAGCACTCAGCATAACACCACCCCCATTCTTTTTCCCATTTTGATTAAAATGTCAAATTAAGCATAGATTATCCAAAAAAATCAACATTGATTATGATTCATTTTACCACTTCAAGGAAATAAATGCAAGTAAAATTCGCTGGTAAGCGCAGGAAATTTGCCGGTGGAGGTCACTTTTTCCGTCGGTGGTATACATCAATCTACCTTTGTTTGTGGTTGCTTTTCTATATATGTATTTTCATTTTTTCCGGTTTTTAGCCTGGAAGAATCATTCCTTTTCTTTATTTCCAAGACAGTTTAATCATTTTGCCTTCTGTCACCTTATAAAATCAGTCGCAGCCGTTCCAGAGTATGGGCGTGCTCCACCCCGGTAGAAATGAGATAGATGCGGGTGGTTTCAATAGAGCTGTGGCCCAGCACATCTGCCAGTTTGGCCACATCGCGACAGGCTTTGTAAAACACACGGGCGAACAGGTGCCGCAGATTGTGGGGAAACACCTTCGTCGCCGCCACTTTTGCCTTAGCGCAGATGGATTTCATCTCCGCCCAAATCTGCTTCCGTGACATTCCTTTCCCGTTTCTGGTGAGAAACACCTCGCCGGAAACGGTCTTTTGTTTTTTCGCGTACTTTAAAAGCTTTCTGCACAGTTTGTTGGGCAACAAAATAGTGCGGATTTTCCCCTTAAGGGAGATCTCCGCTTTCCCCAGTTTGAGCGCCTCCACTGTGATGTACTTCACTTCACTGACCCGGATGCCGGTGGAGCAGATGGTTTCCAAGAGCAGCACCAAGCGCTCCCGGCCGCTTGCCTGGGCGGCGGAAACTAGACGCTCATACTCCGCCCGGGTCAGTTCCTTGCTTTCCTCCCGGAATAACCGCCGCTGGATGCGCAAAGTCTTCACTTGGCAATCGTACCAGCCGAGGAAAGCGAAGAACCGGTTGAGAGACACCAGCATGGTGTTCACTGTGCCGGGACGGTATTGGGAAATCAAGTGCTCCTTCCACTGGGCGGCAAGGTCCTTGGTAACGGCCTGCCCACCGGCCCAGGCGGCGAAGGCCCGGATGTGGCGCAGGTAGTTTTCTATGGTGGCAGGGGAACGCTCGTCCTCTTGGAGTTGGCGGGCAAAGTCGGACAGTTGATACAGGGCAATCTGTTTGTTCACGGGTGGATTCCTCCCTTTCATTTAGCTGTTTGTAGTTTTCCATAAAACAGGATTGAGTATACAAAACGGCGGCCCATCCTGGAAAGGCCGCCTTTGCTGTTTCTTAAGATAAAAATCCGCGGAAGCGCTATGCTAGATAGACGGCTCCCCTATGTAAGCAGGGCGTTCTCTACCCTGCCAGGGGTCAGCGCACCGTACCCCTTGATTTCCCCATATCCCACAGGATAGCTATTCCTACGCACCATGTCATTGGAGTTCCCCTCAATGGTGTAGATCCGGCCGTTTTCCACCCGTTCCACAATGCCCACATGGTCGGCAATGAGGGAGTCGCTGCCGTACCACTTAAAGAAGATGAGCATCCCCGGCTCCGGCGTGGCGCTGCCGGGCAGCCACTGGCCCCGGGACTGGAACCAGTTCACGCCGGTGCCCACCCCAGAGAACCTGGGAATTGCACCGCTGTCCAGCAACCCGCACTGGTCGGCGCACCAGGAGACGAAGATAGCGCACCATTCCACCCGGCTGGAGAACCCATACCAAGACCAATAAGGCGCGCCGCCCACGTTGCCCACCTGGGATTGGGCTACCGCCACCAAGTCCCCATTGCCGCCGCCCAAGACGATGCCGTATAACAACTCATTCCACAAGTCATCATATTCCGGAGAGAGCAGCTCTTGCAGCTGCTCTTTTTGACTATCATCGAACCCCAGCTGTACCGCCATCTCCTGGGCGGTTTTGTGGGACACAGAGATCACCAGCACGGTAATTTCCGATTTCACGGCTTCCCCGTCCTCGTTCTGGGTGGTTTCGGTGCGCGTTTCTACGTTGGCGGAGAGTTGGTTCATCTCCCAGAACACCTCTGCAAGCAGGCCCAACTTTTCCTCGTCCATGGAGGCCACGTCCCGGCCCTCTGGGTCGGTGGTGGTCTTGACGGCGTAGACGGCCAGCACCTCTTTCCACACCGCCTGGCTGCCGGTGATTTCCAGGGTGTCATAAGTGTGGCTCGATTGGATTTCTTCCAATTTATCCTGATATTCCTGGTTGACTTGGGCAATGGCGGTGCGGATGGTCTGGCCGGTTCCGGTGTCCTCCCCGGAGAAGAAAATGCCGAAGCAGGAGCCCACCAGCAGCCCAATCAAGCAGATCACCACAGCTATCATCACCACCACCCAGCCCCCGGCAAGAAGAGCCGTCGCCAGGGCTTTGGCGGCGGCAATGGCAGCTTTGATGGCTTTGGCGGTAACCCTAGCCGCCTGCTTTGCCGTCTGCGCGGCGGCCCTGGCCTTTGCCTGGAGCATCTGGGCCCGGCGTACCGCACTTTGAGCGTTCTTTGCAGCAGCTTTCGTTTGGGCAGCCATCCGCTGGCTGATCTTAATTCCGGCACTGCTGCTTCGTTCCGCGGTCTTGATGGATCGGGAGGCGGTTTTCACATTTTTCTTGGCAGGGGATTTGATTTCCTTCCTCTCACTGTTCCGTACTGTGGGAGACGCCCTTTTACGGATGGCACCCTGGTTCGTTTGACCTTTCCCCTGCCGTGAGGATGGATACCCGGCCCCCTCCCCCTCCTTGCGGGGTATTTGTGCCTTGGCAGGGGGACGCTGGTCCTCCTGCCGGGGATTCTCCGCCGTGCCTTTCAACTCTCGGAAGCTTTCCCGCGCCTGTTCCACACGGGGTTTTACTTGGAATAGGCTCTCCCTCCCCATTCGCTCCACGCGATGGAGAACGGAATCCGCCACACGCTTTCCTGCTTCGCCGGCCTGCTGGGCAGCCTGGGCAGATGGATTCTCCTGTTGATCCTGCCTGGCGGGCTGCTCTGGGACTGCCGCCTTTTTTGCTTGGAGAAAGGCGGCTTTCATCCGCTCTCCCGGAGAAGGGGATTTTAGAGTTTTTCCTTTTGCAGAAGGAACGTTGCCCGGCTGACTGGAAATTTCCGGCCCGGCCTGGCTCGTTTCGCTCCTCTCCCCAAAGGGGGGCGGGGACGTGCCGGAGGTGTCTCCAACTTTGCACTGTTTTTCCCGGATATATGCCTGCTTCATGCGCTTGCCCGGCTCCCCTACGGACTCCAAGGTTTTCACCTCGTTGGCAGCCTTGGTCTTGATGTCCTTACCCATGAGCGCCACCGAACACGCCCTCGCCGGGCTTGGTGGTCATCAGGGCATAAAGCTTGGTATCCTTGGGAAACCGGTTCACAAAGGGCACCAAAGCGCTAGCGTCCGCGTTGGTGACGTAGCTCATCTGTTCCTTGGAAATGTTCAGGAGCTTGGAGAGTTTCTCCCGGTCGGAGGCCGCCTGGTTCAGCATGACAATAAACTCGGAGTTGGAGAGCATGGTGCTGGCCTGCACAGAATCTAACAGATACTCTACGTTCTGGGTGATGGCTGTAGGGTAGGCTCCCCGCTTGCGGAACTGCCGCCAGGCGGAGCTAAAGAAAATCCCGCTCTGCTCGTTCTCAAACACCACATGGAACTCGTCAATAAAGACGTGGGTGCGCTTGCCCCGCTTCCAGTTGAGGGTGACCCGGTTCAAAATGGTGTCGGTAATGACCAGCAAACCCGTGGGCTTTAACTGCTCCCCAAGGCTGTGGATGTCGAACACCACAATGCGCTTGTCCAAGTCCACAGTGCTTTCCTTGCCGAAGATGTCCAAAGAACCGGTGGTGAACAGCTCCAGGGAGAGGGAAATGTCCTGGGCTTTTCCCTCCGGCTGCTCCAGAAGCTTTTCTCGCAAGTCACAAAGGGTAGCAGGTTTGCCGACCCTCTCCGCCTCCTGGTACACCAGGGCTGTACACCGGTCAATGATAGACTTGTGCTGAGGACCCACACCCCGCCGGTCAATCTGCTCGATGAGGGACATGACAAACTGGCTTTTCTCCACAATGGGGTTCTGCTCCCCGTACCCCTCCACCATGTACATGGCGTTTAAGCGGTCCTTGCCGCCGGCGGCCATGTGGACCACCGTAGCGGCCTCCCGGCCCAGGGTCTGGCACAAGGGGCCAAACTCGTTCTCCGGGTCGCAGATCAACACATCGTCCTCTGTGTTGAGAATGAGAAAAGCGATTTGCTCCTTGGAAAGAAAGGATTTGCCGGAACCCGGTACCCCCAGCTGGAACGCCGACTGATTCAGCAAATTGGACTTGTTGCACAGGAGCAGGTTGTGAGAGATGGCGTTCTCTCCAAAGTAGATGCCGCCTTTGTCCTGGATCTCCTGCACCTTGAAGGGCATGAACACCGCCAAGCTCTCGGTGGTGAGGGTGCGAAAGGCGTTGATTTTCCGCACCCCCATGGGCAAAGCCGTGTTGAGTCCGTCCATTTGCTGGAATTTCAGCACCGCCATTTGGCACATCTGCTTGCGGGCCACCGCTTGGATGGATTCCGTGTCACTTTGCAGCTGCTTATAGGAATCCGCCATGATGACCAAAGTGAGGACGCAGAGCATCATCCGCTGGTCGCGGGTGGTCAGGTCGTTTAAAAACTCCTTGCTCTCTTTCCGCTGCAGCTCCATGTCGTAGGGGATGACGGCGGAGAAGTTGTTGTTCTGGTTCTGCCGCCGCTGCCAGTTGGTGATATTGGTCTCCACCCCCAGCAACCGGTTCTCCACCTCCCGCACCGCCTCGTCTGTGGGGACAGGCAGGATGTCTATAGAGAGCATCAGGTTCCGGTTCAAGTCCGTCAGCTCGTTCACCATCTCATCCTTAATGTAGTTGGCGTACTCCTTCAGGTACAGCACCCGGCAGTATTTGTCCCCCAGCTTCAGGTGGTCGGAAAACCGCTCCACACTGTCGGGACAAATGGCATCCTTGAAACTGTGGCCTAGCCGGGCGGACTGGTTCAAATCGAAATGGAAGGCATCCTCCTCCCCGGGACGATAGAAGTCGTGGAGGATGCGCAGCCGCTCCCCAGCATCCAGCTCTTTGCACTTGGAGCCAAGGGCTGCAAAGTGGGAAGTCAGGTCTGCCCCCACTCGGGCGAAATAGGCGCGGGCCTCCTCCACATTTTTCTTGACCACGGAGAGGGTCAGATACTTTTCCTGCATGATACCGTTAGCTCCTGTGGCCTTGTCCAGCAGCATTTGGTTGTACTCCTCCCGGTACTCATCCCGGAAATCCCCCTGCAATGGCATGAGAATGGAATCCTCAAAGTGGGCTTTGTTCAGCCGCCGGTTGTTGATGGTCAGCTTGGCGGACGCCCCGCTGTCTAGGGAGTTTAGAAGCTCCGAATAGGAGAGGAACATACTCTCCTTATCCTCCCGGCTGGCCACCCGGTAGTTGATGTCCGTAAATTGAAAGGTCTTGGTATACAGATTGCCGCACAGAAAAACACCGTCCTTCCAAACGCGGCGGATGGGGATCACATCCTGCACCCTGTGGGGGACGGCGTAGCGCTCTTTTTCCAGCTTTCGCTGGTTGTTCAGTGTTTTCAGCATCCCTTGCCCCCTTTCAGAAGTTCATTGTAAAGATTTTGCGGTTCACATTTCAGCTGCTTGGGTTCCAGCAATTCCGAGCGTAGCCAGGCCCAGAGGAACTGCTCTGCTGTCATGCCGTGGTAAGTGATGAACCCCAGGGCGGCAAAGGGTGCCGCTCCCAGGACGCACACCCAGGACAGGGTCTCCAAACCGAACATGGGACGCAGCAGAAAGTACAGCCCCACCGCCACGGCAATGGCCAGCACGGAGAACACGCACTGGCGCAGGCTTAGGCCGAAGAACATACTCTCGGTGTAGTTGCGGATTTCCCGGTTGATTTTTACTTCCATAGTATTTGTCACCTCTTATACTTGAAATAATTTTTCTATCTTCTTCAAAATCGAGTAGGGGAGATTTTCTCTCCCCTCTCACACCACCGTACGTGCCGTTCGGCATACGGCGGTTCAACATAACTTCAAAGCATGACGCTCATTGTAATAGCCAAGACAGCTTATAAGTCCTGCTTTGGTTAGTACATCTTTAGAGATTGCCCTGACAACGCATGTCTTCGTTGCTACCCAGTAATACGATTTTGCTATCCCTTCTTCTCGCCTACACCTCACGATGCAAACCTTGGGAGTCGCTATGGGGTTCGTTGGCAACTACGCCCTTTGTGGACTTTCACCACAGACTGACGGCATGCCCGTCATACTAAAGAAAAACGCCTTTCCGTTGGGAAAGACGTTCTCTAAAAATGGATTATTGATTTTCTTCTTTCAGCATCCGTTTAAAAGTTGTTGGGTAGTTGCTGGCGCCGTGCGCGACGTGGTAAACAAACACCATATCCGCAATCAGCCGGTAAACACAGATGTATTTTCCGGCGATCACCAGGCGGTAGCCACCGTTACGCAGTTCCTTGTCCTGGGGAATATGGCCGGACAGCGGAAACATCTCCAGCCGGGAAAGCGTATCTAAAATGAGGTCGGTGATTTTGCGGGCGGAGTTGGGGCCCACCAGGTTCAAATGGAGTTGGGCGATGTCCTCCAGCTCCCGCTGCGCGGGCTCCAGAATAATAAGTTCAGCCACGTTGATAGATCGCCTCCAGCCGTTTTCTGGACTCCTCCAGCGTGTAGGTAGGCGCACCGGAGAGCCGGGCTTGTTCCACGGCTTCCAGCTTGGCCCGCAGCTTCAGGGTTTCCTCCCGCTGCTCAAACGCCTCAATACTCATAACCACCAAATCGCCTTCGCCATTTTTGGTGATATAGATTGGCTCCGCTTCTTCATGCGCTAGATCAGAGATCATGCCGTAATCATTGCGGAGCGCAGTGGACGATTTAATAATCACGGTCAACACCTCCTGCATCATTCTACGATAATTTTACCAGAATTATTCGTCATTTGCAAGAAGTCAATGCGCCCCGATGGTTAAATGCAAAGTTTAATTCCAGCGGTAAGGGAAAAGCGGCCTTTACCTTTGCACAAAATTTCTACCGCCAATCTTTTTACAGTCCCATCATCTCTCGCACGATGCGGTCAGCCATTTTCACGCTGCCCACTAAGACCAGCATATTGAAAATCAGCTCGCCAATATAGCTCCACACCTGGGTGACCGCGGCGGCGTCCGCATTTACCACCGGCGGAGCGGCAGTGAACAGGGAAAAAATCACGCAGGCCAGGACGATGATGGCCCCCTCCAAGCACACGGCGGCATAGCTTTTCAGAAAGCTCTTGCCCACGTTTTGGGTGGGCTCCCCGGCAAAGGTGGAGAGAGGCACAGGTGCGATGGCCGTGTACAGGTACAGGCGAAAAAACCGCCCGTACACCGTGAGGATCATCAGGAAAGACAGCACGGTGATGAACAGGCCGCCAATGAGGGTCACAGCCCACAGAGGGATGGACTCGAAGAAGCCGCAGTCCTCCACCGCGGCGATAATCTCTTCCGGCAGCACCATCTCTTCCGCCGCTCCCAGGCCAGAGGCATTCAGAATGGTGGACACCAGCCCTTGGACAATGTCGAACAGGGCCAGCATCAGTTCCAGGCCGTAGGTAACCACGCCCTTTGCCAGGGCAAACCGGACGAACAGCTTCAGGGCCACCTCCGGCCGGCGCATTTCGGCGAACGACCCACAGGTGCGCATGACTCCCACCAGGAAAAACAACACCAGCAGGGCCAGGCCAACGGCTCGAATGGCATCGTGGATATTGAGAATCACGCCCCAGATGGCGCCGCCCTTAAATTCCGCTGGGCTTTGGGTGATGAGCTGCCAAATCTCCGTCAGATACTTGTTCCAGGTGTCCAGGGCGTTTTGCAGGTTCTGTACCACCCAGTTGTCGCTCATGGCGCTTCCTTCTTTCCGCTAAATTTAGAATGCTGCACGGCTCAGACCCCGGTGATCAAGTCCAGGATTTCTTTGGCAAAGGTGATGACAATTCCGCCTGCCAGGGTGAGAAATCCTTGGGATCGCTGGCTGGGGTCGTGGGACTGAAAGCTCAGCCCCACCTGAACAACGCCCCAGCCCAACAGGATGATGCCCACAGCCCGAATCAGGCCGAAGATAAAGTCGGACAGGTTGTTCACCACGGTCAGGGGGTCGCCCCCGGCGGTGGCAAAGGCAGTGGTGGTAAAAACCCCCACTAGCAAGGTGGAGACGGCGAACAGGGCGAAAGCACGGCGGCCTCCTTTCCCCAAGGTCTTAGGCTGAGTAGGTTTCTTCATAAGGCAATTCCTCCTTTTGCAGCGCAAACAGTTTTTCAAGTTCTTCATCGGATAGCAGTTCATAGGCAGGCTCCGCCTCCGGCCCGCGAATTTGCACAGGCTGGGATACCCGCTGGGCGGTGACTCCTGCCACGGCGCGGCCTGTTCCCCCATGCTCATAGGGAGCCGCTTTTCCGTCCGTAGTCAGTGCCACGTTGGGATGCTTTAGAATCTCATACTTTTCGTCCAGAATTGGCCGTTCGCCACGGACGAACAGCAGGGCGTATCGGTTGTCCAGCATCCGCACCTCGTCAGGCTGCATCAGCTCCCTGCCTATGATGCTGGTGTTGGTGGAGTAGCTGCCACTGTGACCCTTGCTCTTTCCGTAGGAGTCCAACCACAACGTGGACTTGCCCAGGTAGCTTTCGGAGATAAGCTTGTGGGTGGAGGCCTCATTGCCACCCAAATAAAGCAGCTCATCGCAGTTGCCCAGGATGCTCTCCCACTGTTTTTCAAAGAGGGCTTTTAACTGGGCAATGTTCTGCAAGATGATGGACACCGAGATATTCCGAGAACGCATAGTGGCCAGCAGCTTGTCGAAGTCATCGGGCAAGCTCACGTTCGCAAATTCATCCATCAGGAAGTGCACCGGAACCGGCAGGCTGCCCCCATACTTGTGGTCGGCCAGATGGAACAGCTGCTGAAAAATTTGGGTGTACAAGATGGACACCAGGAAATTGAAGCTGGTGTCGTTGTCGGGGATGAGGGCAAACAAAGCTACTTTCTTTTCCCCCAGGCTGGGCAAATCCAGCTCGTCTGTGGCCGTGAGGGCCGTCAGAGAGCGGAGATTGAACTTTTCCAGCCGGGCTGCCAAGGTGATTTGGATAGATTTCAGCGTCTTGGCGGAGCCGGAACGGTAGTCCCGGTAATACTTCACAGCAATGTGGTCGGGCTGTTTCATCTCCAACCGGTCGAACAACTCGTCCACCGGGGACTGGTACTCCTCGTCCTCCTCCCGGACCTCCGCCGCCCGGAGCAGTTCCATCACCATGGTGAAGTTCTGTTCCTCGGGCAGGGCTTCGTACTTGAGGTACAAAACAAAGGCCATGAGCAGCATGGAGGCCGCTGTGTCCCAAAAGGGGTCGTTGGACTTGCTGTCCTTGGGGGTGGTAGACTTAAACAGGTTGGTCACCAGCCGTTGGACGTCGTTGTCATCCCGCAGGTAGACAAAGGGGTTGTAGCAGAAGCTCTTCTCCATATTGAGCAGGTCCAGCACACGGACCTCATAGCCTTTCTTCTCCAACAGGTGGCCGGTGTCTCGGAGCAGCTCCCCCTTGGGGTCCAAAATAACAAAACTGGTGTTGGCCTGGCAAAGATTGGGCTTGGCGTAGAAACGTGTCTTACCTGCACCTGACCCACCGATCACCACGGTGTTTAGGTTGCGCCGGTGCTTGTGAGTGTCTAGACCCATACGGACATGCTGGGTAAGCAGCTTGTTTTCCCCAAAGTGTTTCGAGCTGTATTTCCTGTTTACCGCCTGAGCATTGCCCCACTGGGCCGAGCCGTGTTCCTCCCCCCGGCGGTAGGGGTGGCGGGTGGAGAGAAAGATACCCATCCCTAAACCGTAGGCGGCAAGAAAAAGGAGGACAGCCCGGGGGCTGTCCTCGCACCACACGATTTGGAATGGGTGGTTCATAGCTTCTGGCAGGGCTGCGATGATTCCGGCAAGGCCACCGGACACAGA
This sequence comes from uncultured Neglectibacter sp., assembly GCA_904374805.1. Lineage (GTDB taxonomy): Bacteria > Bacillota > Clostridia > Oscillospirales > Acutalibacteraceae > Acutalibacter > Acutalibacter pullicola. The sequence goes on along the minus strand of CAJFEW010000056.1, from coordinate 4,994 downwards.
GGGCGCTAGGAGCAGCGCCAGCCACACGGTTGGCAAAATCCCCAAGGCGGCAAGCCAAGGTGAGGTGTGCTTATCTGGCTTCATGCTTTCTCCCTGGACGTTTCTCTGAAGCGTCGATTACTTTCAGAAAAACGGCGTCCACCCCCTCGGTGGGCATGGATTGTTCTATCATGTGGTTGCGCAGCTCATTCAAAGCATGGAGGAGCACGCCATGCTCCCTGCGGGTCAATGTCATCCGGATGACTTCTTTCATGTGTCACCTCTCTTTCCCCTGACGGGATTTCTCATGCTGGGGATACAGCACCCTACCCATGCGGGAATTGATGCTTCCCATGGCGTTTTCCATATCCCGTAAATCTGCCTTGATGTCTCCGGGGCTCTTGCCTGTAAACATCTGGTCTACACGGCTGGTGTCAAACGCCCTGGTGTCCACACCGTACTTTTTGCAAAGCATATAGGACACGCAGAATGACTTCCACCCCTGGGGGTCTGGGGATTCCTGAGCTGCAAGCTGGGCCTTTGCCAGCTCCAGAGACACGCTGCGGAAAATGTCTGGAGCGTCCATGCCTTTCTGTACCAAAATGGCATTCTGGTCCGGCACATACTGTGCCCCATGCCCTCCTTCGAGGAGCTGCTCTACCACCTGGATGGATACAGGAGAACGGTAGATGAGGGCTTTCAGAAGCTGCCGTTCATCCCAGGCAACAGCGGGCTGCGGCTGGGCGGTTGTCTGGGAAATATCGTACATCTCTTTGGCGTAGAAACGCTGTCCCAGGCTTCCATCCTCCCGCTGGTACGCCTTTCCCGGTTCCAGAATCAGGATGGGCTCCCTCTTTTCCGATTTGAGGACCTCTACCCCCTGGCTCTGCCAGTATTTGTGGTCTCCGATTTTGGAAGCATGGGGAGATTGAACGTGGATGAGCAGCGCATTTTGGGGAGAGTAACGGTCAAAGCGCCCATAGGTATCTAGGAAGCCGGCCACATCCCCTGTCCCCTGGGAAAACTGTTCAAAGGCGTTATTTAACAAGCTGTATGCCTCCTGGCGCTGCTGGCGTTCCTTGACCTGCCACCACGCCAATTTGTAGGGCTGTGTATCCTGGCTTTCCTGCTTCAAAAGTTCATCATAAGGGGTCAAAACTCATCTCTCCTTTCCCTTTGCCAGTTTCTTTTTCACTTGCTGTGGACGGGAGTCCACCGTCTGGCCATTCTTCTGCCGTTGGGCCTGGATTTCCCGCAGTTCCACCCGGACAGAAGAACGCTCAAAAGAACCCTTTCCGAAGCTCTTGCTGGGCGCGGAGGTATTCTCGGACGGAGAACGGCCCGTCCCCTGCACGAAAGGGCCTGTTTTCTTGGCTTGTGAAGCCGGCCTTTCCAGAAGTTCATCCAGCAGTTTGTCCTCGGGGGACTGCTCCGCCTGAACAGGTCCTTCTGCTGTTTTTTCGTGTACAGGTCCCTTGCCCTGGGGACGTTCCCTTTCCAGGGACGGCTCCAATTCACTCCGGATGGAGGCGGTGTCCAGCACGGTCAGCTCCAACCGCTCCACAATGCGGTTGACCCGGGCGGCATCGTCCTGGAACACCATGACGTCCACAGTGTCATCCCCTTTCTTCACAGGGATGGGGGCATAGAGGACGCCATACCCTCTGGCTTGCTTAGCAAACTCTGAGCAGTCCTCTTTCTTGATGGTATAGATGGTCATGGGGCGCTGCTGCCGCAGCATAGTGGTGATCCGGGCCTTGCCCTTGGTGCGCTTCTGGTCTTTCAGCACGGCGTATAGGGCGGCGGCGATGTTCTTGGCTGCCGCTCCGGAGATTTTCAGGGCGAACTCCGCCCCCTCAAAACTGAGACGGAGAACTTGGTCGGGGGCGTCGGTGTACATGGGCGGTCACCTCCTTATCGTTCCCGGGCTTGGGAGCGGGATTTACGCTGAGGAGGTTCCTTAGAGCGGGCAGCGACTTTCATCGTCATAAGCTCCTGACCACGGAAGCCAACCAGCAGCTCCGCTTGACGAAACTTGGCCTTGTAGGTTTTTACTTGTTCTGGGGTGAGGGAACAAAAGCCCTCCTCCCCCAGTCCACAGACAAAAAACGGGCCAAACACACCGCCATAGCCTCCCTCCACACTGCGGTTGAAAGGCATGTTTGAAAGCAGCGCTTCGTCATTGCCTACGATAGCCGCTTGGTCTTTCCAGGGGTAAATGGCGGTGATAGGGCCACCCACCACCGCCTGCATTTCTTTCAGCCCGTTTATCTCCCTCTCATAAGGAAGAATGCCAGGTTCTATTACTAAAACATTCATAGGTTCATCCTCCATTCTAAATTTTGCCGCAAATTATTCGTTGAATTTTACATTAAATTTGATATAATATTCGCAGAGCGTCATAAACGCGAGGTACAGGGGGAAGAAAATCCCCTATGCCCGGCGGCTTGCCCACCGCAGGTGTGCTATAATAAAGGCAAAACAATCCAGATGAAAGGGGCACTCCGTATGCCAAACATCAAACCGATTTCCGATTTACGCAACTACACCGAGGTGCTCCAAGACGTTTCCGTGGGCGCGCCTGTCTTCCTCACCAAGAATGGCCGGGGCAAATACGCCATCCTAGACATTCACGACTACGACCGCATCCAGGCTACCATTCAACTGATGAACGAGCTGGCGAAAGGCCGAAAGTCCGGCGAAGAAAAGGGCTGGCTCACCCTAGAGGAAGTGGAGCGGGAGCTGGGGGTTCTGGATGAATAAACTGCACATCTCGGACGATGCCCGGCAGGACTTGGTTGAAATCAAGCAGTACATCGCGGAAGATTTGGACAGCCCCAGCGCCGCAGCCCATACGGTAAAGGGGATTTTGAAGGGAATCACCCGCTTGAAAGAACAGAGCGGGATCGGCGCGCCCCTTTCCTCCATCGTCCCGGTGGAAAGCGAGTACCGCTTCTTGGTCTATGGGAATTACTTGACCTTTTACCGGGTGGTTGCCCAAGACGTTTATATTGACCGAATCCTATACGGCAGGCGGAATTATCTCGCCGTTCTCTTTGGATAACTGACGGACACAGAACCCTCAACGTGACCTGTGCTGCTCCTCCCTTTTCGGGGAGGAGTTTTCTTTTTCCTCTCGCGCCATCCGCAGATTTTCCCGCATCTTCTCCGAGCGCTGGGCAATATCCTCGCACAGCGCCACTTCCTTTCGCAGCTTTTTGATTTGCCCGGTGAGGGTGGAAATCTCCTGCTTTACCCGGTCTTTCCACTCCGGGTTAGACTGGACTCCCACCGTGCGAAATTGGCGGTATAGCAGGGTTCGCTGGGAGATCAGGTTTTCTAACTGTTCCTCTACCTTCCCCTGGTAGGCTTCCAGCTGCTCCATGGTGTCGATTTTATACTGGGACAGCAGCCTGACTTCCTGGGAGAACCGCTCCCCCCGCAGCAGCTCCTCCCGGAGAGCAGGGGGCACACGCCGGGGCAGGCGGCGCTTGTTCCGGGGGAAAATCCCCAGCAGATAGCAGTAATGGTAGTACAGCGCCCGGAAACCTGTGGCCTTCCGGGCGGGCTTCATCTGGCCGTGGAATTTCACTTTCCGGGGCTGAGGGCGGAATTCCCGCTCTGGCCGGCTTTTCTCCAGCAGCTGACGGCGGATACCCGCAGGGGTATAGTTTTCTCCCAAGTTCCGGCCCAGGCGGAAAAAACGCTCTTTCCCTTTGGGCCGCACCGAAATGTCCGCTCCCACTTTTACCTCGTAGCCCATCTGCTGGAGGGCATGAAAAAACTGCCGCTCCGTCATAGATTGGCGAAGGGCAGCGTCCACATCCCGTTTGATGAGGGAGCGCCAAGTGGGTTTCCCCTGCTGTTCTGCCCGGTGCTCCGCATAGTGCTTGCTTTTCCCTGGCTGGGGAGTCTCAATGATGGATAGGCCATACTCCCGGCACAAGACATCGGAGGCCTCTCGCATGGCCCGGTAATCTTGTCCCGTGCGGTGGAACTTCTTCCCATCTACAAAAGACACGGTGTTGATGACGAAGTGGGAGTGCAGATGGTTCTCTTTATCCAGATGCGTTGCCACAAGCACCTGATACCTCTCGCCCCAAAGTTGGCGGGCCAGTTTTAGGCCGAGCTCATGGGCCAGCTCCGGGGTACACTCCTCAGGTGCAAAAGACTGATAGCCGTGGTAGGCTACCACTCCATCCTCTTTCCCGAAACGGCGCTTGACTGCCAGCATCTCCTGGCGGGCGGTGGCTGGATTGCAGTTGACACCGGACACCAACCGCTGCCTATAGGGGATCTCCTCTGGCAATGTGGTTTTCTCTTGGTCTATTGCATATCGGATAACATCATCGAGGTCTTGTGTGGCGGAGCCTCTTTCTTCATAGCACTTTGGGGCCGAAGTCTTCTCTGGGTTCTCCACATAAAGGACCACTTTCCCAAGCCAGCCCTTGACTGCCCATAGAGATGTGACTGCCACCCTCACATCCTCCGGGGCAGGATAATGGCTTCGGTGAGATCCAGAATGAGCTGGTCCAGCCGCTGCACTGCCTCCTCATATCGCAACTCGTCCACAACGTGGAGGCTATGGGCTTTCCGGGCGATCTGGTTCAGATTGTTGCCCACCCGGTATAGCTCCCTCATAAAAACGTGGAACTCCGGGGGCGGGGCATCTTGCGGGATGACGCCATTGACCAGATGACGCAGATAGGCCTCCTGGGTCAGCCCGCTCCGTTTTACCCTGTCTAAAAACTTCCGGTGTTCGCTTTCCGTCAGCCGCACTTGAACACGGCAATTTCTTTTTCGCAAGGATACCTCCTTTCCGGGGTTTCAGGGGGCTACCCTGAGTTTCTTCTGCCGGTGGGTGACCATCGGCGTTGCTTGCTAGTAGATCACATTCCATTCCCCTGCGGGGAATCCGGGACAGTCGAAAAAAGAACTCATCGCTCGCCCCGGTCACGGGAATACCGCTTGGCATGGAACTCCACGCCGGTAAAATGGCTGGCGTCCAGAACGAC
>CAJFEW010000055.1 GCA_904374805.1 uncultured Neglectibacter sp. | reverse complement strand
TCCTCAGTTCTATTTCCGTACCACCGACGTGACCGGCGTTATCTCCCTGCCCGAGGGCACCGAGATGTGCATGCCTGGCGATAACGTCGTGATGGACGTGGAGCTGATCACCCCCATCGCCATCGAAGAGGGCCTGCGTTTTGCTATCCGTGAAGGCGGCCGTACCGTTGGCTCCGGCGTTGTTACCGCTATCAACTCCTAAGTTTCTTTCGAAACAAGGTAAAAGCACAGAAGGCCGTCCCGTAAGGGGCGGCCTTTTTGCATAACTTTTCCCGGGAAATTTTTTGCATCGGCTCGCTCAGCCGTTGACATCCCCTAGACAACGTGCTATACTATTTGTTACACAATTGCATACTTCCTTATCAAGAGAGGCGGAGGGACAGGCCCTGTGATGCCCGGCAACCTAGGGAAAGCTTAGAAACGCTAGTTTCAGCGGACCAAAAGGTGCCAATTCCTGCGGTGTATACCGAAAGATGAGGTGAAAAGGGACCCTCGTTTTTCGAGAGGTCCTTTTCTTTTTCTCAAAAAAGAACCTTGATGGGAGTGGAATTTTTTAGAAAGGGGAATTGTGATGACAAAAAAATTGTTTACTTCTGAATCCGTAACCGAGGGCCATCCCGATAAGGTGTGCGATCAGATTTCCGACGCGGTGCTGGACGCTATTTTGGAACAGGATCCCCAGGCTCATGTGGCCTGCGAAACCACTGCCACTACCGGCGTTATTCACGTGATGGGCGAGATCACCACCTCTTGCTATGTGGACATTCCCGCTGTTGTACGCCAGGTAGTTAAGGAGATCGGCTACGACGACCCCAAGTGCGGCTTTGACGGCAACACCTGCGGCGTGCTCACCTCCATCGACACCCAGTCTCCGGACATTGCCATGGGTGTCAACCAGTCTCTGGAGGCAAAGAATGGGGAAACAGATGAAAATAGCCTGATTGGCGCTGGGGACCAGGGCATGATGTTTGGTTTTGCCTGCGACGAGACCCCGGAGCTGATGCCCTTGGCCATCTCCTTGGCGCATAAGCTGGCGAAGCAGTTGGCTGCTGTGCGGAAAGATGGCACCTTGAAATATCTCCGTCCCGACGGCAAGACCCAGGTCACGGTGGAGTATGACGGGGACGCGGTCAAGCGGGTGGATGCCATTGTCATCTCCACCCAGCACGACGAGGATGTGAAGATGGACAAACTGAAGAAGGACTTGATCAAATATGTGATCAAGCCGGTGGTGCCCGCCAACCTGGTGGACCAGGACACCCGCATCTTTATCAATCCCACCGGACGATTTGTCATCGGCGGTCCTGTGGGGGACAGCGGCCTGACCGGCCGGAAGATTATTGTGGATACCTACGGCGGTTATGGCCGCCACGGGGGCGGCGCCTTCTCCGGTAAGGATCCCACTAAGGTGGACCGCTCCGCGGCTTATGCAGCCCGTTGGGTGGCCAAAAACGTGGTGGCAGCCGGCCTGGCCAAGCGCTGCGAGATCGAACTGGCGTACGCCATTGGCGTAGCCCACCCTGTCTCCATTATGGTGGACACTTTTGGCACCGGAACGGTCAGCGATGAGCGCATTGCCCAGGCGGTGCAGCAGGTTTTCGATCTGCGTCCCACGGCCATCATCAAGGAATTGGATCTGCGGCGTCCTATGTACCGGAAGCTGGCAGCCTACGGCCACATGGGCCGGGAGGATTTGCAAGTCTCCTGGGAAAAAACCAACCGCACCGAAGCTTTGATCCGGGCTGCGGCAGAACGATAAGCACACAGGGTCCTACGTTTCCGTAGGGGAAAACGCACCTGAGATGTTAGAAGAGGCCGGCGCAGGACGCACCGGACCTCTTCCTTTTTGCTGCCTTCAGGCAAAACAACCTCCCTGCTTCGAACGGTACATAAAAGGCCTGGGCAAAGTCTGAGCAAACCATGCGGTTACCACTGGTTTTGATTGGCAGGACACGCACAGGGCCCGGGTTTTTCCGTATAATAGGAGCGGGAGGTGAGAGCCCTTGGAACTGTTTCTGTGGGGGCTGGGCGCGCTTTTAGCCGCCATAGGCCTGGCGGAATTGCTTCGATGGCTGCTGTTTTTGGTATGGAGACCGGTGCGTCCCGCAGAGCTATGGTTGGTGGTGGCGCCCCAAAATGGGGAGGAGTGTGAGACTTTGCTGCGGGCTGCAGTGGAGCGAGTGGAATGGCTCAATTGGAAAGGGCCCTGCAGTGTTCTGTGTGTCAATCGAGAGGAAGATCCCCACGTGGAAGCCGTGTGCAAAATTTTAGAGCGCCGCTATCCCACTCTACGGCTTTGCAAAAAAGAAGAACGGGTGTATGATATAGGAAGAGAGTGTTAACAGAGACGGAAGGGAACAAAATGGCCGAACAGGGACTGTTGGAGCTTTGCGGCTCCGTTGAGCACGTGATCTATCACAACGATAAAAATCAATACACGGTACTGGAACTTGGCACGGAGGCAGGCCTGGTGACGGTGGTGGGGGCCTTCCACTTTGTCAGCGAGGGGGAGGAGCTGCGGGTGTATGGAACTTGGCAGAGCCACCCCTCCTTCGGTGACCAGTTTAAAGCGGAAACCTTCGAGAGAGCCCGCCCTGCCACGGCTGCCGCCATGTTGAAATACCTTTCCTCCGGGGCGGTGAAGGGTGTAGGACCTGTCACTGCCCGGCGCATTATTGAGACCTTTGGGGAAAACACCCTGGAGGTTATGGAAAAGGAGCCGGAGCGTCTTGCCCAGATCAAGGGGATTACGGTGGAGAAAGCCAAGGAGATCGGGGAGGAATTGCAGCGGGTGTACGGCATCCGGGAGCTGATGATGTTTTTGGGAGCCTATGGAGTTCGTCCGGAAGAGACCGTTCTGGTGTGGAAGCAGTTTGGAGAAGGGGCTGTTTCCTGCATTCAAGAGGATCCTTACTGCCTGTGCGGAGAGGGGATGGACATCAGTTTCACCATAGCGGACTCCATTGCGGAAAGCATGGAAATGGCCCCGGATGACACTGCCCGTGTGCAGGCAGGGGTTCTCCATGTGCTGCGGCATAACGTGAACAATGGGCACACCTGCCTGCCTCTGGACAAGTTGTGCCCTGCTGCCGCCCATCTGTTGTCTGTGGAGAGAGAGGTGGTGCAGGATGCTGTCATCCGCCTGTGCGAGAGCTTTCAAACTGTTTGCGAGGACTTCGGTGGGCGGGAATTCCTTTTTTTGCAGAACCTGCACGTTTCAGAAACCTACATAGCGGCCCGCATGCAGGCCATGCTGGGCATGAATGCCCACCCTATTGCAGGGGCGGAGGAAAAAATAGCGGCTATTGAAAAAAGCCGCGGCATGCACTATGCAGCCAAGCAGAAAGAGGCTATTCGGGCGGCGTTGGAGCAGGGCATTCTCCTGCTGACCGGCGGGCCCGGCACCGGAAAAACCACCACCTTAAACGCCATCATCCAACTGCTTCAAGAAGCGGGGGAAAAAGTGTTTTTGGCGGCTCCCACCGGCCGGGCGGCCAAACGCATGAGTGAAGTCACCGGGGAGGAGGCCAAAACCATCCACCGCCTGCTGCAGGTGGATTGGGACGAGCAGGACAACCCTGTGTTTACCCGCAACGAGCGAAATCCTTTGGAGTGCGATTGCCTGGTGATCGATGAGCTCTCTATGGTGGACGCTCACTTGTTTGAAAGTGTTTTGCGGGCGCTGCCTTTTTCCTGCCGGCTGATTTTGGTGGGCGATGCGGATCAGCTGCCCAGCGTGGGGGCTGGCAACGTGTTGGGGGATTTGATGGCTTCCGGCCTGTTTCCCACAGTGGAGCTGAAGGAAATTTTCCGGCAGTCTATGGAGAGTTTGATTGTCACCAGCGCCCACCGGATTGTGGAGGGGAAGATGCCGGAGCTCCGCCGTCACGACAGCGATTTCTTTTTCCTGCCCCAGGAAGATCCTGCCAAGGCGGCTGCGCTGGTTGTTTCCCTGTGCAGCGTGCGGCTGCCTCGCAGTTATGGGTTTTCCAGCGTCTCCGATATTCAGGTGCTTTGTCCCGGAAGAAAGGGGGAGCTGGGGACCGTGGAGTTGAACAAGCTTCTGCGGGAGGCCATCAACCCGCCCTCCCGAGAAAAGCGAGAGGTGAAACTGAACGGCGCCTTATTTCGGGAAGGGGACAAGGTAATGCAGATCCGCAACGACTACAACCTTCCCTGGACCCGGGAGGACGGCACCAGCGGCCAGGGGATTTTCAACGGGGATATGGGGGTAATCACGGAGATTGACCGCCCCGGCGGCGCCATCCATGTGCGCATAGACGACCGGGACGTGCTGTACGATTTGGAGCACGCCGCTTCGGAACTGGAACCCGCCTACGCGGTCACCGTGCACAAAAGCCAGGGCAACGAATTTCCCGCCGTTATTCTGCCAGTGCTGCGTCCCCCCACCCAGCTGTGCTATAGAAATTTGTTGTACACCGGCGTCACCCGGGCCAAACAGCTGCTCATTTTGGTGGGGCAGCGCAGCGTTCTTTCCGTCATGATTGAGAACGACCGCAAGACGAAGCGCTATACCGGGCTCAAATGGTTTTTGCAGAATACCCAGGAGCAGGAGTAGGCAGACTGCCGCCTTTGTCCCAGCGCAGGACTTCTGACAAAAAGAAGCGCCGCAGTCTCTGGTTTTTCCAGAGCTGCGGCCTTTTCTCTTTATTCGTCCAGAAATTTGCCCATCACATACAGATCGCGGTAGGAACCGTCTGCCATGCGGGCTTCCCGGCGGAGGATTCCCTCCACTTCAAATCCCAGCCGGAGGTACAACCCCAGGGCAGGCGTGTTGCTGGTGTCTACCTGCAGACAAAGTTTGCAGACGTTCTGGCGTTTGCACCAGGCTTCTTGAATTTCCATGAGCCGCCGCCCCAATCCCTGGTGCCAAAACTCCTTGCGCACAGAAATGGAAAGCTCCCCGCGGTGGCGGTAACGCTGCTTCTCTGTTTGATAGGAGCAGGAACAAGTGGCAGCAAGCTCGCCTTCCTGGGAAAAGGCAAGCAAGAAAAGAATGTTTTCTTTTTCCGCGCATTCCTTCAAAAAGGCCTGTTCGCGGTGCAAAGGATAGCTCTTTTCAAATTCTCCCGGCTCCCGTGCGAGAAACGTGGTTTCCCGGTCCACAAAGCCCATGTAACGAATCACGGCGGATGCATCTGTATCCAGGGCGTTGCGAATGGTGAAATTCTGCTTTCTTCCCTGGAATTCCTCCCTGTAGAAAGACATTTTCCCACCTCCTAGGAAATAGTGGAAAAAAGTATACCATAGGGGATAGGGGAAAGCAAGGAAAAAGCTTCCCCCAGTTGAAAAAAGGCTGTGTCTGTAGTATAATTTAGAACAAGAACTTTTGGAATCTGTGTGCAGTAAGGATGATTGATAGGATGATAGGGACCGATATCGCCATTGATTTGGGAACCTCCATGTTTAAGGTGTATCTGGATGGTAAGGGGATTGTGCTGAGCGAACCTTCCATTATCGCCGTGGATAACCTGACGGAAGAGGTCATTGCCATTGGACGGGATGCCTATAACATGTTGGGCCGCACGTCAGAGCGGATCACCGTTTCCCGTCCCTTGAGCAATGGAGTTATTTCCGATTTTTCCATGGCGGAACAGCTCATCAGCTATTACTTAAAGCGAATCAGCTCCAGCCGGGTGTTTATGCCCCGGGTGGTGGTCAGTGTGCCCTGCAATGTGACAGAAGTGGAAAAGCGCGCGGTGGTGGAGGCCATTACGGCAGCTGGCGTGCGCAAGGTCTGCCTCATTGAAGAGCCTGTGGCCGCTGCCATCGGCGCCGGGGTGGACATTGCCGTGCCCCACGGCACCATGATTGTGGACATTGGCGAAGGCGCCACCGATATGGCGGTGATTTCTTTAAACGGCATTGCCGTTTCCAATTCCTGCAACATAGCCGGAGCGGATTTTAACGACGCCATTGTCAAATATGTGCGGAAGAAATTTAACCTGCTCATCGGGGACCGCACGGCGGAAGATGCCAAAATTGCCATTGGCTGCGCCTATCCGCGCAAGCAGCTGTTGGAATATACGCTGAAAGGGCGCAATGCCATGACCGGGCTGCCGGAGACAACGGTGATGAATTCCGATGAGATGATCGAGGCTTTGATTGAGCCTGCCATTTCCATCATTCGAACGGTGCAGGCCACCTTGGAGGAAACGCCCCCGGAACTGTTGGCCGATATTTTCACCGACGGCATTTATCTAACGGGCGGCTCCGCCAATCTCTATGGCTTTGCCACCTTGCTTTCCAAAAAGACCAAAATCCCCGTGGTCACCTTTGACAACCCGGAAAACTGTGTGGTGTTGGGAGCGGGAAAAGCCATCAAATATATCGACAAGATGGATGGACGCGGCAAAGGGAATCTCAATCCCTTGGTTGCCTACTCTTAAGCGAATAAAGCCTGCAAAAAGCCGGTGTATCTGAGAAAAACAGATACACCGGCTTTTTTGCAGATAGGACACTGGTATGTCGTTTACAGGTGAAAGAAATAGGGAGCCGTGCCTCAGCGGTCTTGTCTTACAGCATATACCTGGCTGAGAGGGCCGTGGAACAGTTCCTTGGCGGAACTTCCCGTGAAGATGTCAATGGCGTTTTGCACAGAGGGAAGGGTCAAATCCAAATAGCGGCAGGTCTTGTCCCGGTCCTCAGCCACAGCCAGAACGCTGCCAAATAGGTCGGGATGGTCCCGCAAATAGGCCACGTACCCTTTCAATTTGGCCACACTGTCTCCCAGCCAATCCCCGTGGGGATCCACAATGGTTCGGACAATGGACCCGTTTCCCGTTTGCTGGAAGAAGAGAAAGTCCGGGTACATATTCTCCCACTCTCCGTTGAGATAGTAGGGGATGGACAGAGACGCGTTTAGATTTCTGGATTGGTTCCGGTACCAAGCCACATTCATAGGGCGGGAAAGTTCGGTTTCCACCACTTTTTTCTCCAGTTCGTTCAAATTCAAATAGGCCCAGCCGTCCCCATCGCTGATGATGTGTTTGGGGTAGGGGTCGTAGTCCTTGTTCTGACGGGTGACGCTTGCTTGAATGTGCAGGGTGCGCTCGATATAGGGCAAGGTGTTTCCTTCCACACGGTTCCACCGGTCTAGGTTTTCCTCAGAAACCCCGTAGCGCTGGGGGCCGTACCGATCCAGCAGCGCTCTGGTTTTGGCTTCTGCCCATTCCTCCATGGCCTGCACAATCTCCATGCAGGCGGCCACAGCGCAAATGCGGCTGATCGCCTCCGGATCCCCCTCCCACTGTTCGTCCTTGCGTTTGTTGATGTAATACTTGATGAGATCCGAGGCGCCTGCAAAGACATGCACAGCCCGTTTGTAATAGGCGGTCATGCGCTGGGTGTCGTTTTCCACCAACTCTTCCCGGTCTTCAAATTCCTCGCCTGTAAGGGGGTCCACCCGCTTGACAGAAACGGTGGTGTTTCGGATTTCGCTGAACGCCCTCTTGAATTCAGCCGGATGCCTGCGAATTTCCCCCTCCACATTGTTGTAAAACTCTTCTTGCAGTGTTTCTCCCAGGCCGGAGGTGCTGTCCAGATCCTCCTGGATGATATCCACGCAGTCCCACAGATCCAAAAAGGCGTTTGGTTTGTCGTGCCGGACCTGACGGGTGACAATGCCCTCAAAGCTGGCTTTTAGGGCCTCGCTGTCAGCCCGGGGAATGCGGGCGAGTGTCTCTCGCAGCTGGTCTTCTGTTTCCAGCCCCTCTTCGGCATAGGCCAGCTGCCACTCTTCCTCCGGCAGGTGGACGGAAAAGTCCGGCGCTTGTTCCTCTTGCGGGCCTTCCTGGGAGAGTTGCTGGGAGGCATGCAAAGTTCCTCCGTCCGCTGCAGGCCGCTGCCTGTTTTGGAGCAAGCGTTCAATTCTTCTTTGGGTCTCCCCAAACCAGCGGACGTCCGCTGGATTTTTGAGAATGTTCGCAGCGGCCACCGGGATGTTGTCTTCCTTCAACCGGTTGACCACCAGTTCCACGGTCTGGGCGTCGTATTCCGGAAGATAGCAGGAAACTGTGTTCAGCTCTTCCACCGTTTTTACGCGCCGTCCAAGGGGCGTGCGGATCATGCGGCCGATCAGCTGGGTAATGTAGGTGGGGTCGCTCCGCTTTCTGCGGGAATAGATCACCTCCGCCCGGGGGCAATCCCAGCCGGTGGACACCGCATCCTTGGCGAACAGCACGCGGATTTCTGTGTGCTCTCCCACCTCTTCCGGAGGGCAGTAAGGGATTTTCCCCGCCGGAGTGACAAGGTCCTCGTGTTCCCCAAATACGTTGGCAAAGCAGGTGGAAATGTCCAGCCAGGGAAGGGTCTACCGGATTTGAGCGCACAGGCTGCTCAGCGTATCCAGGCTCACTTTGTCTTCCACCTGTACAATCAGCAGCGGAAAAACCGGGGGAGAAATCTGATGCTCCCCACAGTACTCTTTCCAGGTTTTGGACACTTGCGCCAGTTTGATGCAGGCCAGGGTTAAGTCCTGGTGTTTGGTGTCCGCAGCTTTTTTAGGGGTGCGCAGTTCAATGGTGTCCTTAATTAAGCCGGAATCCCGCACTTGGGAAACAGGCACTTCCACCGGGGCTTTGATATCCCGGTTTTGCCGTCCCTGCATAGCGGCTTGAAAACGTTCTGGGGTGGCGGAGATGCCCACCACGGCAGGCATAGGGGGATTTTTCCCTTTCTGACCGTCTATCAGTTTGGCGTAGATGGTTTTGTCCACTGTTTCCGGTGTGGCGTCTTTTCCCAGTCCCCGGTGGGCCTCGTCAATAAAGAGGAACAAGTGAATCTCCGGGTCCTCTAAGGTGTCTGTCAAAAGGTCGTAGAACGTGCGGCTCCCTTCTGTCTCGTTGGTCAATTTACCACGGGCGGACAAAAGCTGCCGGTTGAGAAAGTAAATGTGACCCGGCGAAAGTTTGCGTTCTCTCCTGGCAAATTCCGGATCGATCACCTGCATGGTGGCGGCGGTGGGCAGTTGGTCGGAGGCCGCTTCAAATCGCTTGAGCGTCTGTTGGTTGAGGCTGGGACTGTCGGAAAGCCAGAGAATCACTGCCCGATCGTCTCCCGGAAAGGTTTCGTTTCCGGCGAACAGCCCCTCTGCCACAGCGGCGGCGATCACCGTCTTGCCGGCACCGGTTGGGGCGGTCAAAGAAACCGCCGAAAGGGATCCGTCTGTTTCATAGCTGTGCTGCATGGCCTGCATCTTACGAAGCAGGTCATGTACCGCGTTTTTCTGAAACTCCGCCAGTTCGTATTTCATCAGTCCAGGCCCCCTTCTCCACAAATTTCAAAGGTCCGCAAATAGGTTTCATACAGCCGGTGTACCTGCACGGTGGGCAGGCGCTTGCACATGTTGGAATATCGTCTCTGGTCGTCGGTTACCACGTATACGGTTTGGATGGAGGGGGTGCTTTTCACTTTGTCGCAAAACTTCGAGGCTTGGTTGTAGTCAAACAACACCCCGTAGGTGTCCGTTGTCAAATAGCTTTTTCCGATGCGCCGCAGAATGGGGCCAGTGCAGCCTGCCTGCATCCACAAGAGCGGTGCAATGGCGTCAAAGGCTCGGTCTAAACGAATGGGCCATGCGGACTCGTAGGTGAGCTGGCAAAAGAGGGCGTTGGCGGAAAATCCCTGAGCCAAGGGGCGGTTGGTACCCAGGTACGTCCCTTCCAAAGGGGTGCCGTCCGGACGTTTCCCCTCTATGGCGCATTTTGTCCGAGGCCATGTCACATACTGGGCGATGCCGTGGGCTTCCCACGCCGGGTCTCCCTGCCGCAGCCCGCTTTTTGTGAATTGTTTGGCTTCCTCTGCGGAGACCTCGTTGTTTGTCACACAGATGCAGCGGCGCTGCCCGCCGTCTTCTGCATTGAGCAAGTGGACCGCGTGAAGGGTTGTGCCGGATCCTGCGAAAAAGTCCACCACTAAGGCCCGGGGCTTGTTTGCCAAAAAGAGGGACAGGCAGTCTTTCACCGAGTACAGGGACTTGGGAAAGGAAAACCTTTTTTCCCCCAGAATGTTTTCCAGCAAAGCGGAGCCGTAGGAGTTGGCGTTGTGGGACTTCAAATTCCAAACGGTGGTGGGCTTGATGCCGTGCTGTTCCCGATAGCTGCACCGGACGGCGCCGTTTTCCTCATAGCCCACAATTACAGCCCGCCCGCTTTCAATGTCCGCAATGTAGCCGGAGGTCAAGTAGGCGATGGGATAGGGCTGGGGCTTTTTGGGGGTGTATTTGCCCACTTTCACATAGCCTTTGGACAGGCGTTCCAGCATTTCCTCTCCCACCAGGCCCCAGTTCATCTCCGTTCCATCGTCCCGAATGGGGAAGACCGTCACGCAGCCAGGACGGTCCGGGACGCTGTGCCGGTCCACCTCCGGGCCAATGGGATCTCCCACGCCTACAATGCGGTGGGTGGTGTTGTCCACATAGATGGGATAAAACTGTGCGGTCCCGCCTTTCACCGTGCCTCTGCGGGAGGCAAGGTCGTGCCGGCGCAGGGTGTTCCACACCAAGGCCTTCTGACGGCTGCTGTTTTCCACGTCGGGAAGGACGCCTGGGACGGCGTCGCCAAACATGACAAAATATAGGAACTCATTGCTTCTGGACAGCTGTCCTTTACGGACAACGCCTGCAGGGTTGATCACGTCCGAAACCATTTGGATGGTGGCTTCCGGAAACAACTGTTCCAGCAGCAGCCCCAGCCGGAGATACTCCTTTTCGTCAATGGTGACGATGAGCACGCTGTCCTGGGGGTTGAGAAGCTGTCGGGCAAGCTTCAGGCGGCGCTCCATAAAAGCCAGCCACTTGGAGTGCCTGTATTGGTCGGTGCTTTCTACATAGTTGTTGTTGTATTTCCAATCTTTTGCCCCTGTGTTGTAGGGGGGATCGATGTAAATGCAGTCCACTTTGCCGGGCATACAGTAGGCCAGCGCTTCCAGGGCGTGGTAATTTTCCGCGTCGATGACCACATGGTAGGGATCGTCCGGTTTTCCCCGCTCTATGCGGTCCAGTTCCCGCAAGCCGGGATAGATCACGTCCCGGTAGCTGACCAAAGTCACCAGATCGGCAAGGGGCTGGGTTCGTGTTTCGCCGTCCCGTTCCAACACAGTCTCTTCTCCTTGGATACTTTTCACAATCCAGGAGACTTTGTTCTCTGGCTTTTCCTCTTGTCCCCGGGGGGGAAGGAGGTTCACGGTGTCCCCCACGGCCGGAAGCTTTGTGTAAAGGCGCACGGCTTCCGGTAAATTGTTCTCATACACCAGACCGTAGGAGTGGTCTTTGACGTATTTTTTCAACTGCCGTGCCAAGGCAGGATTCAATTTTTCAACCTCTGCAATGGTCTCGCGAATATTGGCCATCTGGTAGGATTCCTCCTCGGAAAGATCCTTTTTCTATGCAAGGATAGGGCTCCTCCGGATTCTGGCGGAGAGGAACGCAGGCTGCCCTCTTCTGACGGCGTGTAGAGACCCCCTTTTCCAGCACATAGGCTTTGATCTCATCATAGGTGGCTTTACTCTCCGCCGATGTCAAATCCAGCTCGTCCAGATTCAACTCCACCTCGATATGCTGCTTGGTGTTTAGTTTGGACAAAAGAACTACCGTCTCGAGCATTGTCCCAGATTCCAAGGGTAGTTCAGTTACTTCCTGCCCATTCACAGGAACCGGAAAATTGAACACCATGTTCCTGATCCAGTTTCCGTCCTTCTGCTTTTCTGGATACAGGTCAATTCGTTCAATGAACGCTCTCATAAACTCTTTTTGTTCGATTTCCGTGGCAGCGCCGTATACTTCATCGAAGACCAGCAGAAGTTGGTAAATATTGTCGCCGGAGATTTTTTCCTGACGGATACTCTGAATCTGGCTTTTTACTTCGTCTATCTTTGCCTCGATTTGCTCTATTCTATCATACTGTTCATCATATCGCCGCTGCAAATCCAAAATTTTTCGGTCAAAATGGGGATCGTTAATATCCAGCGTGTCCATCTGATGCTCCAGCCTTGATTTAATGCCCAGGGTCTGACGAAGCTGCGCCTGGAGTGCGGCGAGCTGCTTTTCCAAATCCTCGGTATCAACGGATGTCCCTATTTTCTCCTTAATTGCCTTGGAAAATTGCGGATCGTTGACCATAGCCGAAATGATTGCCGCAACCATGCGGTTCATCTCTTTCTGCTCAATGTTCACACGGAAGGTGCATTTGTGTCCGGTTGCACCCAACGTATTTTTGCAGTAATAGTAATAGCGGGTTTTCTTATCCTTGCTGTGTGCTTTTGCAATATTCCCGTAAAGGCTTTTGCCGCAACAGGGGCATTTCAGGATACCGGACAAGATATGCGCGTGTTCCGGGTCAATTACTTTTTCCCTCCTAAAGGCGTTGGCCTTCCGTTTATCCTGTGCCAGGTTCCAATCTTCTTCTGAAATGATCGCCTCATGTTGCCCCTCATAGATCGGGAACTCGTCTTGCTCGACCACGTGCATCTCATTTCTTGTTCCCAGCTTCTTTTCCGTTCTGCGGCGGCCGTAGGCAATCTTACCCATGTAAACAGGATTGTCCAAAACATCCTTCACAAAGTTGGAAGAAAAGCCGGGGATCGTGCCATTCTGACGGATTTTCTTTTTG
>CAJFEW010000054.1 GCA_904374805.1 uncultured Neglectibacter sp. | reverse complement strand
AAAACTTGACTAAAAACTTTTGCTCGCCTACGGCGCGGACGTGCGCTGGCTGTCAGCACAGGCGCGGCCGTAGCCGCCGCCCCATAGCGCGAATTGTCCTGCGCGGCCACGCGCCACGGACTTAGAACCGAAAGTCCCGGATGCCCTGCTCGATCTTCTCCAGGTGGTCCTTGCAGATTTCCTTCACCTTTTCCTTGGGAATGTTCTCCAGCTCTGCCTGAATCAGCTTCTCGCCAATGGCTTTGGTCTCCGGAGCGGCGTAGTCCATCAGGTACTCTTTTAAGGTCATCAGGGCGTTGGGATGGCAGCAGTTTTGAATCTGCCCGGCTTTGCACAGGCTCATGAACCGGTCGCCGGTGCGGCCCTCCCGATAGCAGGCCGTGCAGAAAGAGGGAATGTACCCCAGCTCCATCAGCCACTTCACCACCTCGTCCAAGGTGCGGTTGTCGCTCACGTCAAACTGCTCCGTGTCGTGGGGGCGCTCCTCCTCGGTGTAGCCGCCCACGCTGGTGCGGCTGCCCCCGGACACCTGGGAGATGCCCAGGTGCAGGGCCCGTTCCCGCACGGACTGGTTTTCCCGAGTGGACATGATCATGCCGGTGTAGGGCACCGCTACCCGGATGCAGGCGCAGATCTTCAGGAAGGTCTCGTCGTCGATGCCGTTGTCGAACTCGTCGGGATCGATGTCGTCGGCGTGCTTCACCCGGGGCACGCTGATGGTGTGGGGGCCTACCCCGTGGACAGCCTCCAGGTGCTCGGCGTGCATCAGCAGGCCCGCAAACTCATAGCGGTACAACTCCAGGCCGAAGAGCACTCCCAGGCCCACGTCGTCAATGCCGCCCTCCATGGCCCGGTCCATGGCCTCGGTGTGGTAGCAGTAGTTGCTCTTGGGGCCGGTGGGATGCAGGTGCTCGTAGCTTTCCTTGTGGTAGGTCTCCTGGAACAGAATATAGGTGCCGATGCCCGCCTCCTTCAGCTTGCGGTAGTTCTCCACGGTGGTGGCGGCGATGTTCACATTCACCCGGCGGATGGCCCCGTTCTTGTGCTTGATGGAATAGATGGTCTTAATGCAGTCCAGAATGTACTCGATGGGGCTGTTTACCGGGTCCTCTCCGGACTCAATGGCCAGGCGTTTGTGGCCCATGTCCTGCAGGGCGATGACTTCTTTCTCCACCTCTTCCTGGGTCAGCTTTTTCCGGGGGATGTGCTTACAATGCGGTTGCCGTAGAAGTCCTTCTTGATCTGCTCGGCCAGGGCATACAGTTCCTGGATCTTCTCCGGGATCTCGCAGGCCAGCAGCACAGAGGCTTCCCGGTGGGAGAGGCCCTTGCGCTCCCGGGCTTTATGTAAAATTTGATCGATGACCGCGACGTTGCTTTTGTTTTCGTCTGCGTAGGCCAAGGTGTCCAGGATCTCCTGGTGGTTGATGAATTCCTCGGCTTTTAGGGATTTGGGGTTGTACATAAAACATGCATCCTTTCTTGCGGGTCAGATATACTTTCCCGTCAGTTTGTTTAGCGTACTTCTATCCAAAGGGGAAACTCCCCTGGTGAACATTTGCGTCCGTGGCTGCAGCCGGATGGGATAAGCCGTCCATGGGTCACGAGCCCAGGCTATCCCCCCGCGTTACAGCCACCTCATAGCCGATCTTCCCCAGGCTCTGCCGCAAAAGGCCCAAGCTTTCGGCAGCCTCTGCGCCGGAGTGAAGTTTGTTGTCGTAGAGGGTGTACTTTTCCCGGGCGTCCTGGGGGGACAGGTTGGGCATCACCACGTTGGCCCCGTGGAGGATGCCCATCTCCCGGCCGCCGGGCAGCAGCGTGCCCAGGGCCGTGGTGGCAGGCAGCAGCACCTTCGGCAGCAGCAGCCGGATCAGGGACAGCAGGTACAGGGTCAGCTCTCCGCTGCCGTTGGGAAACTCCCGAAAGGGGGTGTCCTTTTGGCTCAAAAAGGGCCCAATGCCCACCATGTGGGGCTGGAATTCCTTGAGAAACCGCAGGTCCCGCACCAGGTCCTCCTGGGTCTGGTAGGGAGATCCCACCATGAACCCTGCTCCCACCTGGTACCCCAGGTCCTTTAAGTCCTGCAAACATTCCAGGCGGCGGGCCAAGGAAAGCTCCGGCGGGTGCAGCCTGGCGTAGTGGCCGGGGGTGGCAGTCTCGTGGCGGAGCAGGTACCGGTCGGCCCCGGCTTCCTTCAAAAGCCGGTAGCTCTCCCGGCTTCGTTCCCCCACAGAGAGGGTGACGGCGCAGTCCGGCCACCGCTCCTTGATGGCCCGCACCAGGGCGCACAGCCGCTCGTCGGTGAACCAGGGGTCTTCCCCGCCCTGGAGCACAAAGGTGCGGAACCCCAGCTCATAACCCGTCTGGCAGCAGGCCAGGATCTGCTCTTGGCTCAGCCGGTAGCGCTGGGCCTCTGGGTTGCCCTTTCGTATGCCGCAGTAGTAGCAGTTGTTTTTGCAGAAATTGGTGAATTCCAGCAGGCCCCGAATGAACACTTGCCGGCCGTACCACTGCTGGCAGGCAGCCTGGGCCTGTTCCTGCAAAAAGGCTGCCGTCCCCTCCCGATGGTCCAGCAGGTACAGCAGGCCCTCGTCCGGCAGGTTGTGGGTTTCGGCCAGCTGCTGGGCCAGTTCCAGAGCCCGGCTCATGGCCGCACCCCGGAGTAGGCGGTTTTAGAGCTGACCCCCGGCAGCCGCCCCACCTTGCCGGAGAGGGCGGAAATCACGTCCTGGGGAGCGTCCACCGCAATGCTGATGACGCTGAGATGCTTCTGCCGGTAGGGGATGCCCATGCGGCCGATGATGTAGTCTCGATAGTGGTGGAGAATCTCGTTGAGGGCTTCTACGGAACGCTCCTCCTCTACCACAATGCCAATGACGGCGATGCGCGTTTCCAAAAGTGCTTCCTCCCTTTCTCTGGTGGGTGTGTGCAACAAAAAAGCCGTGCCCGAAGGCACGGCAAAAAGGCCGGGAAGATTTCCCGGGCTGCTTTTCTATGCCGTCTGCCTTCCGCCGCAAGGGACCTTTTGGCGTCAGCGGGGCGAACAGGCTGCCCCGGTCAAGACTTTTTTGCTGGGCGGTACAAGGCTGCGCTCCCTGCAGGAGGGCGGCCTCACCGGATGGCACCATCATACCACAAGGGCGGTGGTTTGGCAATAAAAAAATTGCGCGGGTACGATACATGGAAAAAGGGCTCCTTTCCAAAAAATAAAAAATGAGAATAAAAACTGTTTATTTTGAAATGTGTGGAATTGCTGGGGTTTTAGGGAATTTTCTTGCATCCCTTCCAGGAGCACGCTATACTGTAGTCAATTTCAGGGGTCAACGGTTGTTTCCGGCAAAGATCTGGAAGAACGGCGAGGAGGTGAGGCATGGATGGAGAAAAAAACGGGTCAGGTAAAAGGGAGCACCCACTGGTATCTCTGGTCCGCGTTGGTGGCCATTGAGCTGCTGATGTCTTTTTCGGCTTTTGGCTATGTGCACATCCCGCCCTTGTCCGTGACCATTGCCTACGTTCCGGTGCTGGTGGCCGGGGCGCTGATGGGGCCGTTGGAGGCCATGACCGTGGGGGCTGTGTTTGGGGCGGCCAGTATGCGGAAGGCCACCGCCACCTATGTGCTGCCCTTTGACCAGCTTTTCTCCCCGTTTTTCAGCGGGTATCCTGTGCAGAGCGTGCTTTTGAGCGTGGGAAGCCGCATGCTGTTCGGCTTGGCCATGGGGCTGCTGTACACTTTGGTGCGCCGGTGGCGTTTTTCCGGCGTTTGGGTGGGGCTGCTCACTTTTTTTGGCAGCACTGTGCACTCCTTTTTTGTGTACAGCAGCTTGTGGCTGTTTTTCCCGCAGACCGGGTACACGCCCGCCCATGCTCTGGGAGCTTTGAGCAGCCCCAGTAGGTTGGCCGCCAACGTTGTGACAACCGCGGTGGTGCTGCTTTTGTGGCGCTTTGAAGCCTCCAAAACCTGGAGAAAATTTCAGGCGCAGGTGGAAGAGGTGGGCAGGATGCACTCCGCAGAGCGGTATCACCGGGTTTCCCTGCTGGTGGCTGTGGTGGTGACGCTGGCTTCCAGTGTGTCCGTAGCTTTGTACTTTGTGCACCGCATGGAGTCTGTTCTGGAGTTTCAAGGTGTGGAGCTGCCCCCGCTGGGATATTCCGATTTGGTACATTTGCAGATTCAGTTTTTGATCGGCATTCTGTCCCTCATGTGGATTGTGGCTGTGTTTGTGATTTTCAACCGAAGGTACGCCACCTACATGGCCCAGGAGGCCAAGAGGGATTTTTTAACCGGCTTGCTGTCCCGCAAAGCGTTTATGACCGCCTGTGCCGCAGCGCTGGAGGAGTTTCCCAAAGGTGGGAGGCCGGCTGTTTTCTCATGGTGGATTTGGACCACTTTAAGGAGATTAACGACGGCTTTGGCCATCCGGAAGGGGACCGCATTTTGAGAGAGGTGTCCCGCTGTTTGCAGGAATGTTTTGGACCGGAGGCGCTCTTAGGCCGGGTAGGGGGAGACGAGTTTGCTGTGTTTTTGCAGCCCAACCTCTCCCTGGAAGAGTGGAAGGTCTGCCTGCGCCATTTTCAAGAGAGCGTGCGGCTTGTGGAGCCTCCTTCCGGGGCAAGACGGCTTTCCTGCAGCGTAGGGGTCTTGCTGGTGAAAGAGCCCCGGCCTGTGGAAGAGCTGTACCGGGATGCGGACTGGCTGCTGTACCAGGCCAAGGCCCAAGGCCGGGACCGGTATGTGGCCGGCACCCAAGAGGACGCCCGGGTTGGTGTGCATGCCCAGGCAGGCTGAGGGGGTAAAAAAAGAAGAAGAAAAGCGGCGTTTCCCCCTTGGATGGTGGGGAAACGCCGCTCTTTTCTTGGTTCTTACGGTTCCTGGGAGGGGGTGCTGGCACGCCAGACGCCCTCTTCCCGATAGAGCACCTGCGCGCCGGTCAGGTCCGTGCCGGTAGGCAGGTAAGCAGTGAAGGGATAGGCCTCCTGGTCCTCCGGGGTCTCTCCGGTGGGAAAGGCCTCGTAGACCGTGTCCCCCACCTGCAGATACAGGGGGGAGTCCACATCGCAGGAAGCCACCCAGCCGGTGATAGTGACCATGCCGGGGGCGCTGGGGGATTCCTCTCCCTGCAGGGCGGCAGCCTGGTCTCCAGGCTGTACCTGGCCCGGCAGAGTCACCTGGGGGGCGGGCATCCGGAAAGAGGTCCTGGAGAGCACCGAAAGATTGCGCTCCACAATTTCCACCACCACGTAGTCCGCCTGGACCGCGTCCAGCAGGGACAAGTCGTAGGGCTGGGCCCGGGAGAACAGGGCGTGGCCGAAGTCCTCCGCCAGCAGGGAGTGCAGCGTGTTGCCAAAGGAGTCCCGGAACAACAGCAGGTTTCCACAGCTTCCGTCGCTGCTGGTCTGGATGCGCAGGTCGTCCACGTCCCGGATGGGCGTGTCGTAGGTGAAGTCCAGAGCCTGGGAGAATTCCCACTGGTTGTCCAATTTGTCCGAGGCGGGGAACAGCATCTCATACAGGTCCCCTCGGTGGGTGGCCTGGTAGCTGCCCTCCTTTTGGAAGGCGCTGCCGGAGAGGCCCAGGCCTTCCAGCAGGGCGTCGTGGGCCAGGGCGGCCCCCCGGTTGGTCCAGTGGGAGTCCAGCTGGTGGTAGAGCACTTCTTCCTGGGCGCTCAGGGCCTCCAGCAGATCCGTGTAGGGAACGCCCTCCCGCGCCAGGGATTCTTCCACCTGGTCTAAGGCGGTGACCTGTCCCCGGGCGAGATTCCCCTGGGCAAACTGGGGATAGAGGGAGATCTTGTTAGGGGCCACCGTGAACAGGAAGGAAGCCCCCTGGCTTTCCACATACTCCTGGGCCAGTTTCAAAGACCGGCCGATGGCATAGGCTTGCCGGGGAGTCAGACAGTCCGCCCCGGTGTAGTCGTCCAGGGTCTCCGCGTAGAACAGCCAACCCTCCCGGCCCAAGGCCACCTGCTCTTGGGAGGAGGTGGCAAAGAGCTCCGCCTTCAGCAGGGAGTCGGCGGTGATCAGCTCTTGCCGGAAGGCGAAGTGGTCGGCAAAGTAGTCGGCGGCGTCGCTCATCACTTCCAGGTTCCAGCTGCCGTCGGGATGTTTCAGCTGGGGTTTGGGGGAGAGCACCTCATTGCCGGCAGCGTCGCTTTCTCCCAGCAGGAGCATACCCAAGCCGGGGACGCAGCAGGCGCAGAAAAACAGCAGGATAAACACCAGGGAACCTTTTTTGCCCAAGGCCAAGGCCTCCTTTCAGAAGCGGAAGTAGATAAAGGGATTAAAGTCGCTGCTGGCCAAGTTCATCACGCACAGGCAGTAGAGCACGGCCGCCGCCCCGTAGGAGAGCTTGTCCCACAGGGGGGCGCTCTTTCGGCCGGACAGTTTCTGTTTCAGCCAAGGCAGCCAGGGCAGGGAGAAGAGGATGCCCGCCGCCACTGTGACCAGGTTGAGGGGTGTGAGCAAACTGCGCAGCAGGGCGTCGCTTTGCAGGGTGGCGGTAAAGCCTGTGAACATCTGGGAAAAGAGCAGGCCCGCTCCCTCCAGGGTGTCTGCCCGGAACAGCACAAAGCCCAGCAGCACAACCAGCAGCGTGGTGACGTGGCCCACCCTCCGGCGGACTTTCCCGCCCTTGGGCAGCAGGTCTTCCAGCACGATGAACGCCCCGTGCCACAGGCCCCAGAGCACAAAGTTCCAGGAGGCCCCGTGCCACAAGCCTGTGCAGAAGAACACCAGAGTCTTGTTCAGCTCTGTGCGCAGCTTGCCCTTTCGGTTGCCCCCCAGGGGAATGTACAGATAATCCCGGAACCAGGAGGAGAGGCTGATGTGCCACCTTCTCCAAAATTCCTTGATGGAGGCGCTCACATAGGGGTACTGGAAGTTCTCCAAAAAGCGGAAGCCAAACATGCGCCCTAAGCCGATGGCCATGTCGCTGTAGCCGGAGAAGTCAAAGTAAATCTGCAGGGTGTAGCACAGGGCGCCCAGCCAGGCCACCCGGATATCCAGCTCTCCGGGGCCGGCAGCGAACACCAGGTCCGCCATGCGGCCCACGGTGTTGGCCACCAGCAGTTTTTTGGCCAGGCCCACAATAAACCGGCGCACGCCGTCGGCTGTGAGGGAGGGGTTGGTTTCCCGGTGGTCGATCTGCTGGGCCACGTCGTGGTATTTCACAATGGGGCCGGCGATCAGCTGGGGGAAAAAGGAGATGTACAAAGCCAGTTTCACAAAGCTTCTGGCGGCCAAGTCCCGGTCCCGGTACACGTCGATCACGTAGGAGAGCCCCTGGAAGGTGAAAAAGGAAATGCCCACCGGCAGGGCGATGCCTGTCAGTGGGATCTCCAGGGAGAAGACCTGGTTTACCGTGGAGAGGAAAAAGTCTGTGTACTTAAACATCCCCAGCATGCCCAGGTTCAGCACCAAGGTGACAGCCACCACCAGCTTGTCCCGGGCAGGGGAAGGGGAGCCGGCAGCCAAAAGCCGGCCGGCTCCGTAGTTGATCACACAGGAGAGCAGCATCAACAGCACGTACACCGGCTCTCCAAAGGCATAAAACAGCAGGCTGACCACCAGCAGAAACAGGTTTTTCAACCGGATGCCCGGAAGAATCCGGGAGAGCACAAACACTGCCGGCAGAAAAAGAAACAGGAAAACAGCTGAACTGAATACCACAGGTCCTCAAACTCCTTACGGGGATGGTTTTTCTCAGTAGACCGCGACCACTGTTTCACCGCCGGAGGCAGCCCGGAAGGTGTACACCGTGAAACCGCTGTAGTACAAAATGCCGTCCTCTCCCTCTTGGCCGCTGCAGCTGGTGGCGTATTCCGAGCTGAGAGGCGCGCCGAAGATGCTGGTGAAGGTTCCTAAATCATAGCCCACATAGTCGTAGGGGCTGTCAGCAATGGGTTCCGCCGTCGGTTCGGGGGTGGGGACCGGTGTAGGCGCCGGGGTAGGAGCAGGGGTGGGCGCCGGTGTGGGGGCCGGGGTGGCCTGGGCCTGGGCCTGAGAGCTGGGCTCCTCTTGGACCGGGGTGGGGGTGGGCTCCTCCTCCTGGGCAGGGGAGGGCGTGGGAGAGGCGCTGGGCGTGGGGCTGGGGCTCACGCTGGGCGAAGCCGACGGGCTGGGCGAAGGGCTCACCGAGGGGCTGGCACTGGGAGACGGGGAGGGAGAGACAGAGGCGGTTTCCCCGTCGCTGCTGCAGGCGCACAGGGACAGGGCCAGAAGAAGGGCAAGGCCTGCGGAGAGTAAACGTTGAACCATAGGGAGGACTTCCTTTCCAAAAAGTAGTGAGACAAAACAGCCGGGACTTAGCCCAGCACCACGCCGTTTACACGGTAGTGGGCCACGCTATGGCCGTAGGGTTTCATAAACAGATCCCAGTTGTAGCCCCAGGCGGCGGCGTGGCCGTCCCGCATCTGGGGATCGCAGACGTAGGTGGTGCCGTTTAAGGCAATTTCCACCCAGCCGTGGTCGTCCCAAAAGCCGTACGCCCAGTGGGAAGACCCCTGCACGGTGGCCATGCCGGAGACGGCCTTGGCCTGGTAGCCCAGCTTTTGGGCCAGGTAGCTGAACAGGGCCGCATAGCTGTAGCAATTGCCCCGGCCCCGGTTGAGGATGTTCAGGGCGTAGGTGGGCTCCCAGCCGGTGCTGCCCTGGGCCACATGGGATTGAGGCAGGTAGGAGTAGTTGTTGATCACGTACCAGTACAGCCGGTTCAGGTTGGTGTACAGAGACTGGCGGGGATCCACTTGCCGCCGGATAATGGCGGTGAGTTTGGCGTCCAGCGTGGGGTTCCCGGTGGTGTAACGGCCGGCGCTGTTAAACTGCAGCAGGCCCACCTTAGCCGAGCGCACCAGGTGACGGCTGTTGTCCACGTAATAGAGCTCTCCGTCCACCAGCAGGGGGCCGGGCGCGTGCTCCGTGGTGGGCAGGGTGTAGGCGCCCCAGGTTTCCACCCCGGTTTCGCTCACCGTGTGGGCGTGGGGCACAGAGGCCTCCATAATCTCGTAGTAGGCCCAGTGATTGTAGGCCAGGTCTGTGTACAGCAGGAATTTTCCCTGGGCGTCGATGGTATGCTGGTCGGCTTTGCGGCCCAGCACTTTGTTGATCAGCTTGATGGCCTCGGCCCGGGTGATGGGGTTTCCAGGCCGGAAGGAACCGTCGGGGTAGCCGGAGGCCCAGCCCCGGACGACCGCGTTGGCAATGGCCTCATAGGCCCAAGAATCCCCGTCTACATCGGTGAAGGAGACGTCCCCTGTTTGCAGGGGATACAGCCGGGAGAGCATGGTGACAAATTCCGCCCGGGTGATGGTCTTGTCCGGCCGAAACTCCGCCTGGTCTTCCCCGTAACCCTCGAGAATGCCCATCTCCGTCAGGGCGTTCACATAGGTGGCATACCAGGCGCCGGCGGGCACGTCGGAGAAGTGGTTACCTCCAGGGGTTACAGGGTCCTCCAAAAGCAGGTAGAGGATCTTCGCCGCCTCTGAGCGGCGCAGGCCGTCCCCGGGACGCACTTGATCGCCGCTGCCGGAAATAAAGGCGGTGTGGTTCGCTGTCTGAAGGGGGAACAAGGGCTGGGAAGGGTCTACGGGCTCCTCTTCCACAGGGGGCTCTTCCGGAGAGGGGGTCTCCTCCTGGGAAGGGGGTTCCTGGTCGGTAGGAGGTTGTTCTTCTTCCCCCGGAGGCGTTTCCTCCGGCAGGGAAGAGCTTTCCGGCTCCTCTGGAAGAGAGCTCTCCCCTTCCGAAGTCAGAAGGGGAGGTTCCTGGGTTTCCTGTTCCTCACTGGCAGAGATCGCGCTGGGGGACTCTGGAAGATCGTCCGCCCCCAGGGCGGCCATGGGCAGGGCGCTGGTGAGCAGAGCAGCGCAAAGCAAAAGGGCAAGGTACTTTTTCATGGCAAATTCTCCTTCTTCCGCAAAGGTTTACAGCGAATTGCATAAAAGGTGTATTTGTATATTACCATGCACTTGGTGAGCAAGTCAAGATAATAGGTGCTTTTCTTTTCTCATCTGGAGCGAACGCCTGGAAGGCTGCGCGAGTGCAGAGCGTGTCTTCCCAGAGACGGCACAGCCCCGGAAAAAAGAAAGGTCCCCCCAAGCGGCGGGAAGCCGTTTGGAGGGATCCTTTATAGAAAGCGGAAAAAGAAGAAATACAGCACAAGGCCAAAGGCCAACACAACCAGCAAGACCGCCGGGATAAACACGATGAGGGCGGCCAGGACCATGGCGAGACGGTCCTTTTTTTCCAAGGGGGTGTTTTCCATGTCCTTTTCAAAGCGTTCCTCCGTCTCTTTTACATGGAGCACCCGGTTGAGTTTCTTGCGGAAAAACATGGCCTCAGTCCTTTTCTTGCTTCAGGGGGAAGTGGCAGGCCACATAGTGGTGGTTGCCCATATCCCGCCATTCGGGAACCTCGTTTTTGCACTTCTCTTGGCAGTACCGGCAGCGGGTGTGGAATTTGCATCCGTTGGGAGGATTGACCGGGCTGGGGATGTCCCCTTCCAACAGAATTCTCTCCCGGCCCCCGTTGTCCTCTTCCGTGGTGGGAATGGCGGAGAGAAGGGCTTCGGTGTAGGGATGGTAGGTGTGGGCAAACAGGTCTTCCGACTCGGAGAGCTCCACCATGTTGCCCAGGTACATGACGCAGATGCGGTCGCTGATATACTTGACCACGCTCAGGTCATGGGTGATGAACAGGTAGGTCAGCCCCGCCTTTTCCCGCAGCTCGGAGAGCAGGTTCAAAATCTGGGACTGAATGGACACGTCCAGAGCGGAGACGGCCTCGTCGCACACCACGAATTTGGGGTTCAGGGCCAGGCTGCGGGCGATGCCAATGCGCTGGCGCTGGCCGCCGGAGAACTGGTGGGGATAGCGGTTGAACATGTAGCTGGCCAAGCCGCAGTCCTCCATCACTTTCATGATGTACTCCTTCATGGCCGGGTCCCCACGCTTGAACATGCCGTGGGAAGTGAGCCCTTCGCCGATGATCTGCCCCACGGTCATGCGGGGATTCAGGGAGGAGTAGGGATCCTGGAAGATCAGCTGCAGGTCTTTCCGCAGCACCCGCATCTCTTCGTAAGAGAGATTTTTCAAGTCGATTTCCTTGCCGTCTTTATAGTACAGGATATCGCCGTGGCTCTGAGGATAGAGCTGCAGGATGGTTCTGCCCAAAGTGGACTTGCCGCAGCCGGATTCGCCCACCAGGCCCAGGGTTTCCCCTTCGAAAATATCCAGGGTGATGCCGTCGTTGGCGCGGACATAGCGCTGCTTTTCCCGCAGCTTGGTCTTTTTCACGGGGAAGTACTGCTTTACATCCCGCAGGCGCAGCAGCACTTTTTTCCCGTCCACCTCAGGCTGGGTGGCCTCCTGCGTTGCAGGAGCGTGGGTGTTTTTCTCATTCTCCATGTTCTTTTCTCACCGCCTTTTCCGGATAGAAGCAACGTACCACATGGCCGGGCTCCACCTGGTGAAGCTCGGGTTCGGACTCTTGACACTTTTTGGTGCAGTATTTGCACCGGGGCGCGAATTTGCAGCCCTGGGGCAGATACAGGGGGTTGGGCACCGAGCCGGGAATGGCGTCCAGCTTTTCGCCTTTGGGCGTGTTCAGCTGGGGAATGGAGGTCATCAACCCTTCGGTGTACGGATGGGAATAGGTGCCGTCGTGGAAGATGGTTCGGGCAGGCGCCTTCTCCACAATCTGTCCGCAGTACATGACGGCCACCTCGTCCGCCATCTCGTGAATGACGCCCAGGTCATGGGTGATAAACAGGATGGAGGTGCCGGTTTCCGCCTTCAGGTCGTTCATCAACTTCAGGATCTGGGCCTGAATGGTCACGTCCAAGGCGGTGGTGGGCTCGTCGGCAATGAGCAGTTTGGGTTTGCAGGCCAGGGCCATGGCAATCATCACCCGCTGCCGCATGCCGCCGGAGAGCTGGAACGGATACTGCTTGGCCACCCGTTCCGGGTTGGGGATCTTTACGTCGGCCAGCAGGTCCACCGCCTTTTTCCGGGCTTCCTTTTTGGTCATGTTCTGGTGAATCTGCAGGGTTTCGCCGATCTGACGCTCCACGGTGAACACCGGGTTCAAGGAGGTCATGGGCTCCTGGAAGATCACGGAGATCTCGTTGCCGCGGATGTGGTACATCTCCTTGTCGGTGCTGTGGAGAATGTCTTTGCCGTCGAAGGTGATGCTGCCGCTTTCAATATAGCCGTTGCCGTCCAGCAGCTTGATAATGCTCATGGCGGACACGCTCTTGCCGGAGCCGGACTCACCTACAATGCCCAGGGTTTTGCCGGCGTCCAGGGAATAGGTCACGTCGTTGACGGCCTTGACAATGCCCTTTTTCGTTTTGAAATAGGTGTGAAGGTTCTTTACTTCCAGCAAACTCACAGGGCTCACCTCTCTTTCGATTTGGGGTCGATGGCGTCACGCAGGCCGTCGCCCACACAGTTGATGCTGATGGTGCAGATGCCCAGTGCCAAGGACGGGAACACCCACCGCCACCAGTAGTTCTCAATGACCTGGCCGTTCTGAGCGCCGTTGAGCATGTTGCCCCACGTGGCGTTGGGCTCGCTGACGCCGAAGCCGATGAAGGACAGGGAGGATTCCGTCAGCATGCAGGTGGCGAAATCCAGCGTGGCGTTGACGATAATCACCGTGATAATGTTGGGCAGAATGTGGCGGAAGATAATGCCAAACTCCTTGACGCCCAGGGCCTTCGCCGCGGTGACAAACTCCTGCTCCCGTTCCGCCAGCACGCTGCCGCGAACCAGGCGGGCAATGCCGGGCCAGGAGAGGAAGCCCAAAATAAACATGATCAAGATAATTCGCTGCAGCTCGGAAATACTGTTGCCCAAAATACTGGACAGGATAATACAGAAGGGAAGGAAGGGAATGGAGGAGACAATCTCGGTCAAGCGCATCAGCAGGTTGTCCAGCTTGCCGCCCTTGTAGCCAGAGACGCCGCCCACAATCACACCGATGAAGGTGGAG
>CAJFEW010000053.1 GCA_904374805.1 uncultured Neglectibacter sp. | reverse complement strand
CGAGCGTGACTTTTCGCGGAGAGGAGCGGCAACCCGTACGGTGAAGCCGCATTTTGCGCAGAAAAATGCGACGAACCACAAGGGTTCGCCGCGACGTGGCGCGCCAGGAGGGACTCGAACCCCCGACCTTTTGGTTCGTAGCCAAACACTCTATCCGGCTGAGCTACTGGCGCATGGGCTGTTCTCTAACAGCCTTTTAATTATACACACGGAGGGGGGAATTGTCAAGGGGTTTTTGCAGGTTTGTGAAATTTTATGAGAGAGAACCCAAAGGGAGAGAGAACGTTCACAGTTCCCAGGGCTTCTCCCAACAGCAACGTTCCGCCGGTCAAGTCCAAAGGGGTGCCCAGAATGCTCTGGGGGCGGTTGCTGCGGTTCACAATCACCGTCAAGCTGTCGCGGCCTTCTCGAGTAAACAAAAAGCGCTCAAAGGCCAGCAGATTTCCCTCTGCGTACAGGGTGCGGTACATTCCCTTGCCTAAGATCTCCTTTTCCTGCGCCCGCAGCTGTCCCAGCCCCTGGTACCACTGTAATAGGTTCTTGCCCTCTTTGCCCCAGGGGTAGCAAGCCCGGTTAAAAGGATCCCGGTATCCCTCCATGCCCGCCTCGTCCCCGTAGTACAGGCAGGGGACTCCCGGGAGGAGATACTGGAGCAGAGAGGCCAGACGCAGGCGTTTCAGGCTGGTGTCGCGCTGGTCGGCGCTGAGCGTCTGGGCAGCCTGCCACTCCCGGCCCCGGTTGCCCGCAGGTTCGCCGCCTAAGATGGTCAAAGCCCGCTCGGTGTCGTGGGTGCCGATGTGGTTCATCAGGAGCCGCAGGCAGGGAGGCGGATAGTTCTCGCAGATGCTCTCCACGGTTTCGGCAAACTGTTTGGGGTCGTTTCCCAAAAGAAAGCCCAAAATCGCATCCCGGAAAGGATAGTTCATGACCGTGTCCAGCTGCTTGCCCAGCAGGTAGCGGCGGCGTATGCCGTAGGAGGTCTTGTTGGAGGCGTCTTCCCACACTTCTCCCAAAACCAGGGCGTCGGGCTTCTCCTTTTTGGCCGCGGCGGTGAGCTGGTCCAGAAAGGCGTCGGGCAGCTCGTCGGCCACGTCCAGGCGCCAGCCGGAAGCTCCGGCCCGCAGCCACTTGCGGACAATGCCCTCTTCTCCGTTGATGTAGGTGTTGTAGCTGGGATCTGTCTCCTTCACATTGGGCAAGGTGTCGAAATTCCACCAGCAGTCGTAGCTGTCCGGCCAGGGGTGGAACGTGTACCAGGGGTAGTAGGGGGACTCCTGGGAGCGATAGGCCCCAGGGGTGGGATAGCGTCCCTCCCGGTTGAAGTAGACGCTGTCGCTGCCTGTGTGGCTGAACACCCCGTCAATCACCACCCGGATGCCCAATTTCTTGGCGGCGGCGCACAGGGAGGAAAAGTCCTCCTCGGTGCCCAGCAGAGGGTCCACCTTGGAGTAGTCCGCCGTGTCGTACCGATGGTTGGAGTGGGACTCAAAAATGGGATTCAGATACAGGCAGGTGACGCCCAGACTTTTTAGGTAGGGCAGTTTTTCCTCAATGCCGTGCAGGTCTCCCCCGAAGAAATCTGTGTTGGTGATTTTTCCCTGGGCGTTGGGAGCCCAATCCGGCTGCTCCATCCACTGAGAGTGGAGACGCCGGTCTGAAGGCACGGCGGTTTTGGGCTGGCCGGAGTTGTAGAACCGGTCCGGGAAGATCTGGTACATGACGCCCCCTTCCAGCCAATCGGGCGTTTGGAAGTTCTTGTCGTAGACGGTCAGCTGCCACTGGTTGTTGCCCCCAAAAATGCCGTCGCCGGCAAAGCCTTTGGAGATTCGCTGGCTGCCTCGCTGGGTGTGGATTTCAAAATGGTAAAAGTAGAGGCCGGGAACCTCCGGGGTGAAGTGACATTCCCACCACTCTTGGTTGTTGCCATTCATGCCGCACCAGAACATGTCCAGCACCTGGGTTTGGCCCCCTTCCCGCTGCATGACCAGGTGGGCGGCGGAACAGGAGAGTTCCCGGGGCAGGGTGATGCGAAAGTGGATGGAGGTGCCGTCCCCAACGGCCCCCAGTGGATCTCGATATTTTCGGCTGCGGGAGTTAAACATGCGGCTTCTTCCTTCCTTTCCAGTACGTGGGGCGTTTGCTCGGAAAAAAGCGCGGCGCAAGCCTGGCTTTCAGCGGCCTCCGGCTTGCGCTGCGCTTTGGGGGAAAGTCAAAATGCTTGGAAAAGCGGGGATTACTTCTCCACTTTTTTGGCGCTCAAATTTTGCACCGGGGGAACCGGAGAGGCATGCCAGATATTTCCGGCATAATCCCGAATGGCCCGGTCTGCGGCAAAGCGTCCGGCTCCGGCAATGTTCAGCAGGGACATCCGGTTCCAGCGGGTCTGGTCGGCGTACAGCTGCTGCGCCCTCTGCTGCGCCTCGTGGAAGGAGCGCAGGTCGGCCAAAGCCATGTAGCGGTCCTCTTTCAGCAGGGCGTTGTAAATATCCTTGGACTGGCCGCCGTTCATGGAGGCCAACTCGTCCATCGCCCGGTGGATCAGGCTGTCGTTTTGATAGTGGTTGTTGGGGTGATATCCCGCCCGCTTGAGTTCTTCCACCTGGGAGGCGGTCATGCCGAAGAGGAGGATGTTCTCATCTCCCACAGCTTCGTGGATTTCCACGTTGGCGCCGTCCAGCGTTCCCAGGGTGATGGCGCCGTTGATCATAAACTTCATGTTGCTGGTGCCGGAGGCCTCTGTGCCGGCCAGGGAAATCTGCTCGCTGATTTCTGCGGCGGGGGTGAGCAGCTCTGCCCACGTGACGCAATAGTTCTCCACAAAGACCACTTTCAGCTTTTTGTTGACCCGTTCGTCATTGTTGATGGTCTTGGCCAGATTGGCAATAAACTGGATGATCTCCTTGGCAAAGTAGTAGCCAGGAGCCGCCTTTGCCCCGAAGAAATAGGTGTGGGGGGTGAAGTCCGCGTTGGGATTCTCCCGCAGCCACTGGTAGGTGGCCAGAATGTTCAGAGCATTCATGTGCTGCCGCTTGTACTCGTGCAGGCGCTTGACCTGCACGTCAAAGATAGTGGAGGGATCCACCACATCTCCCTGGGTCTTCTTCAAATAGGCGGCCAGCCGCTCTTTGTTGCTGCGCTTGATCTCCTGCAGTTTCTGGAGCACCGCCTTGTCGTCCTTGTATTTGGCCAGGCCCTGCAGTTTGTTGGCGTCGTAGATGTAGTCCTTGCCGATCAGGTCGGTGATCAGCCCGGCCAGTTTGGGGTTGGACTGGTTGAGCCACCGCCGGTGGGCGATGCCGTTGGTCACATTGGTGAACTTCTGGGGCTCCTCCTCGTAGAAGTCGTGGAACACGTCGTCCTTGAGAATCTCACTGTGGAGGGCGGAGACGCCGTTGACGCTGTGGGAGCCGATGACCGCCAGGTTGGCCATTTTCACATAGCCGTCGTTCAAGGGGGCCATGCGGTAGATCTTGGCCTCGTCCACGCCTTTTTGGCGCATCTCGTTCCAGAAGCGGCGGTCGATCTCTTCTACGATCTGGTAAATCCGGGGCAGACGCATCTTGAACAGATCCCGGTTCCAGGTTTCCAAGGCCTCGCTCATGACGGTGTGGTTGGTGTAGGCCACCGTGCGCTTGACAATGTCCCAAGCGGCGTCCCAGCCGTAGCCGCACTCGTCCAGCATCACCCGCATCATCTCGGGGATGGCCAGCACGGGATGGGTGTCGTTCAAATGGATGGCCGCCAGCTCCGGCAGCTGATCCAGATTGCCGTGGGCGTACAGGTGGCGACGGATAATATCCTGAATGGAGGCGGACACCAGGAAATACTGCTGGGACAGCCGCAGCAGCTTGCCGTCGGTGTGATTGTCCTCGGGGTAGAGCACCTTGGTGATCACTTCGCTCATGGCCTGCTGCTCCATGGCCCGCATATAGTTGCCGCCGTTGAAGAGCTTCATGTCAAACTTGTCGTTTTCCGCTTTCCACACCCGCAGCAGGCTGACGCCCTTGCCGTCCATGCCGGCCACCCACAAGTCGTAGGGCACTGCGGTGATGGAGGTGTAATCCTTGTGGCGCACAGAGTGGTACTGGTCGTGCCACTGCTCCTCGATGTGGCCGCCAAAGTGGACTTCCACGGAGTTTTCCGGCACCCGCTGCAGCCAAACGCTGCCGCCGGGCAGCCAGGTGTCGGGCAGCTCTGTCTGCCAGCCGTCCACCAGTTTCTGGCGGAACAGGCCGTACTCATACCGCAGGGAATAGCCCATGGCCGGATACCCCTGGGTGGCCAGACCGTCCAGGAAGCAGGCGGCCAAACGGCCCAGGCCGCCGTTGCCCAGGCCCGCGTCGGGCTCGTGTTCGTACAGGTGGTCTAACTTGATGCCAAAGGAGGACAGAGCGGTGCGGAAATTCTCCTCCAGCCCCAAGTTGTACAGATTGTTGTGCAGGGAACGGCCCAGGAGAAATTCCATGCAAAGGTAATAGATCTGCTTGGTGCCGGTCTTTTCCGCGTTCTGCACAAATTCCGAGCGGCCCTTGGCCAGCAGCTCCCGCACAATGAGGGCGCTGGCTTTGTAGTACTCCTCATCCGTGGCGTTTTCCGGGGAGACAGCAAAGGTGTGGGCAAGCTTATCTTGAATTGCTTGTTTGATCTGCTCCACAGTCAGATTATAGTCCATGAAAATTCCTCCAAATATAGTTAAAGTGACTAAAAAAATTTTTAAGTTTATGGAATAATCAAAGTCACCCATGTGCATTGTACACTAAAATGGTAAGAAAAACAACCGCAATAAATCCCCAAGCTGGCCGCGTATATTTGGGTATTCTCCACAAAAACAAGCCGTGGACTTGGGGGGCGGAAGTTCTATTTGCTCTATCATACCACAGAACGGCGCGGGTTACAACCAAATTCCCGTAAAAACCTGGGGGAAAGTCCCCTTTCCCGGGGAGCGGACCGTCCGGAAAACAGCCGCCGAAGGGGATTTTTTTCTGGGAAAGGGGCATAAGGGCTTTTCGAAACGGCGATTTTGCAATATAATAGGGAATACGTGGGCGCAAGGGGAAAATGCCCTGGCCCGGACGCCAAAGAAAGGATGGTTTTCCCTATGGAAAAACGGCGGGTTCGGCTGGAGATCAACGGGGTGGTCTGCGGCCTCATTACCCAGGAGAGCGACGCCTATATGCGGTCCTTGGCCGAGGAGGTGGGGGATGTGATGCAGGAGATTCTCAAATCTTCCCCGTATATCACCCGGGAGGCTGCGGCTTTGACAGTGGCGCTCAATTACTGCGACGACGCCAAGAAAAACGGCCAGAAGCGCCAACAGCTGCAGGACCGGGTGGACGAGCTGGAGGTGGAGGCGGAAGTCTGGCACGAAGAGCGGGCGGATATGATTCAAAACGGCCCTAACCCCGAGACCCGGGCCCGTATGGAAAATTTAGAGCGCCGCAACAGCGTTCTGCAGGAGATTGCCGGAGAGGTGGACGAGCTGCGCAGAAAGGTCAAATCGCTGGAGAAAGAGAAGGCTGCCCTGGAAGAGCAGACCGGCTCCCCAACCCAGCTGGAGCCTCTCCGCCGGGAGGTGGAGCAGCTGCGGGAGGAAAACAAGCGGATGCGCCAGGGACAGGGGGCCTCCCCGGAAAACGAGGAGCTTTTGGCGGAGCTGGAGAAGCTGGCTGCGGCCAACGCCGCGCTGCAGCGGGAAGCGGAGGAACAGGCCGCTTTGGCCAAAAAGGCGGAGCAGGAGCGGCAGACCTCTGTGGCTGCGGCCAAGCGGGCTGTGGAAGAGGCCAAGAAAATGGTGGACCGGGCCCGGGCGGAAGCTGCTGCCGCCAAGGGGGAGCTCCCTCCCCAGGGAGAGGAACAGGAATCTCCAGCCCAGGAACAGCCGGATGAGGAGCAGCCGGCGGCTCACCGGAGAAAGAACCCCCTGCGCCATGAGGATGAATACGAGCAGGAGGGCTTTGTCAGTTTCTTTGAAAAGAAGTGACAGGGCTTTCCCCGGGGGTTTGTAGAGCGATCATACAGGAGGAGATGGGTATGGAAATTCTGGCGCCTGCCGGTGGTCCGGAGGCTTTGCGGGCGGCGGTGTTTGCCGGCGCCGACGCGGTGTACTTGGGCGGTCCGGCTTTCGGGGCACGGGCCAACGCCAAGAATTTTTCCCGGGAAGAGCTGGCTCAGGCCGTGGAGTTTTGCCACAGCCGGGGTGTGCGGGTCCATGTGACGGTGAACATTTTGCTAAAGGATCAGGAACTGGAGGAGGCGCTGGATTTCGTCCGGTTTCTCTGCGGGCTGCCGGTGGATGCGGTGTTGGTGCAGGACGTGGGCCTGTTTTCCCTGCTGCGGGAGAGAGCGCCCCAGCTGCCTTTGCACGCCTCCACCCAGATGAGCCTGCACACCCCTCAGGGGGT
This sequence comes from uncultured Neglectibacter sp., assembly GCA_904374805.1. Taxonomy (GTDB): domain Bacteria; phylum Bacillota; class Clostridia; order Oscillospirales; family Acutalibacteraceae; genus Acutalibacter; species Acutalibacter pullicola. The sequence goes on along the minus strand of CAJFEW010000053.1, from coordinate 18,695 downwards.
CAAGCTGCTGTGGGGGCTGGGAGCGTCCCGGGTGGTGCTGGCACGGGAGCTTTCTCTGGAGGAGATCCGGGAAATCCGCCAGGCGTGCCCGGTGGAACTGGAGAGTTTTGTGCACGGCGCGTTGTGCATGAGCGTGTCCGGCCAGTGTTACTTCAGCGCCCTGCTGGGAGGCCGCAGCGGAAACCGGGGGTCCTGTGCCCAGCCCTGCCGCCTGCCCTTTGCCGCCCCGGGAGGCACCGGACACGATCTGTCCTTAAAAGACCTGTCCTTTGTGGAAGAGCTGGGGCAGCTGGAGCAGGCGGGGGTGTGTTCCGCGAAAATCGAGGGGCGGATGAAGCGCCCGGAGTATGTGGCCGCGGCAGTGTCCGCCTGCCGCCGGGCAGCCCAGGGAGAGGCTGTCCCTCCCCGGCTGCTGGAAGATTTGCAGGCGGTGTTCTCCCGGTCGGGGTTTACCCAGGGGTATCTGACCGGGGAGCGGGGCGCTTCCATGTTCGGGGTGCGCCGCAAGGAGGACGTGACCGGCGCCACGGAAAAGGTGTTTTCCTCTTTGCGGGGGCTGTACCGGGGAGAGCTTGCCCGGGTGCCCCTGTCCCTCACGTTGACCCAGGAGAAGGGGGAGATCCTTTTGCGGGCCCGGGACCAAGAGGGGCGGGAGGCTGTGGCCCGTGGGCCCGTGTCCGAAGAGAGGGCGCCCCTGCCCCGGCAGCGGTGCATCCAGCAGCTGGAGAAAACGGGGGGCACCCCCTTTTACGCCGCGGCGGTGGAGGCGCCGGAGGCGGGGGTTTCCTGCGGGGTTTCCGCCTTGAACGCCCTGCGCCGGGAGGCCTTGGAACAGCTGCTGGCGCTGCGCCAGGAGAGGGAGCCCTATCCCTGGCGGGAGAAAAGCCTGGGCTTTGCGCCCCATCCCCGCCGGGAAGGGCCCCTGCCCCTGCGGGCCCAGTTCCGCCAGGTGGAGCAGCTTTGCCCCCAGGCCAAGGCCTGCCGGGAGATTGTGCTGCCCTTGGAGACAGAGCTCTCCCGCCTGGAAGAGCTGGGCCGCCAGGGATGGGGACCTCTGTTGTTGGACATTCCCAGGGCGTTGTTTGGAACGGAAAATCGGACAGCACAAAAAATCGAACAGTGTATAGCCGCCGGTTTTGACCAGTTTCTCTGCGGAAATTTGGGGGCGGTGGCTTTGGTGCGGGCTTTGGGCGGCACAGCCCACGGCGGCTTTTCCCTCAATGTGACCAATACTGCCAGCCTGGACTTTTTGCAGGACCTGGGCCTGGCCAGCGGGGAGGTGTCTTTCGAGCTGACCGCCCGGGAGACGGCCCGGCTGGGAGGGACGCTGCCCCGGGGCTTGATGGTGTACGGGCGGCAGGCGCTGATGCTGGTGCGGAATTGTCCGTTGGCCAATTCGCCCAAGGGGTGTTTGCACTGCCGCAAACCCGGCTGCCTGACGGACCGCAAGCGGAAAAAATTCCCGGTGGTGTGCCGGGACGGGGAGTCGGCGGAGGTGCTGAACTCGGTGCCTCTTTGGCTGGGAGACCTGGAAAAAGAGCTGCTTTCTTTAGACTTTGGGGTCGCCCGGTTTACGGTGGAAAATTCTGTGGAATGCGGAAGGGTGCTGGACGCCCTTTTTCGAGGAGAAACCCCAGATTTCGACTACACTCGCGGCCTCTTTCACCGGGGCGTGGAATGAGTGTGGAAAACTCAGTGGAAAATGTGGATTATTCCAAAGGAATATGGGCTGAGACCCCGGAAATCATGGGGTTTTTGCCATGTGGAAAAGTGGGAAGTGGAAAAGTCTTCCTGCAGAAAGAGAGGAAATGATGGAGCAAACCCCTATTTTGCGCATAAAACGCCTGTGTTCTTGGGTGGATCTGCCCCAGCGGCAGACCGAAGGCAGCGCGGGCTATGACTTGCAGGCCTGCATCCCGGAGCCTGTCACCCTTTCCCCTGGGGAGAGCGCCGTTTTCCCCACGGGTTTGGCTGCGGAAATCCCCGGGGGCTTTGCGGGGATGATTTTTACCCGCAGCGGCCTGGGGGTAAAGCACGGCGTGGCCGTTTCCAATGGGGTGGGCGTCATTGACAGCGACTACCGGGGAGAGCTTCACGTGGGGCTGCGCAACCACAGCCGGGAGCCCTATACGGTGCAGCCCGGGGAGCGGATTGCCCAGCTGATCCTTTTGCCGGTGGGGTTGGCCTCGGTGGTGGAGGTCTCCCAGCTCTCGTCCACCCAACGGGGCGAGGGCGGCTTCGGCAGCACCGGGAAGTGACGGCGCCGCCCCGCTCTGGCGGAAAGGTCTGCCCAGGGAAACAGCATATCTTGTAGGGAAGGTCCCGCAAGGTTGCACATATAAGGGAATTTGAGTTTTCGTTGGTTTATGTAAACTTCCGGCTTGAGAAATGCTGGGAAATAGGCTATAATAGGCTAGAATGGATACGTGTGTTTTTCTCGGGAACGGGAAATCCTACATGGCGGAACATACACGGCTGCTCCGGGTTTACCGGAAGGCCGGTGATCTTATAGGCCCCGGGGCGGGGGCGGAAAGGCGGAGTGTATCACAATGGCGGCAGGTGTGCTTTCAGGATTTTTATCCATGTTTTCCATGTTTTCCAAGGACATTGGCATCGACTTGGGAACGGCAAATACGCTGGTGTTTATGCGGGGCAAGGGCATTGTTATGCGGGAGCCCTCGGTGGTGGCGGTGGACGCCCGCACCGACGAGGTGCTGGCTGTGGGCAAGCAGGCCAAAGAAATGCTGGGCCGCACCCCTGGCTCCATTGTGGCGGTGCGCCCGTTGAAGGACGGGGTGATCGCCGACTTTGATGTGACGGCGGCCATGCTGAAATACTTTATCAAAAAAGCCCTGAAGTCCGGCACGCTGAACCGGCCCCGGATTGTGGTGTGCATTCCCTCCGGCGTCACCGAGGTGGAGCGCCGGGCTGTGGAGGACGCCGCCCGGCAGGCAGGGTCCAACAACGTGGACCTGATTGAGGAGCCCATGGCGGCGGCCATCGGCGCCGGCCTGCCTGTGGGGGAGCCCACGGGCAGCATGGTGGTGGACATTGGCGGCGGCACTTCGGAAGTGGCGGTGATCTCCCTGGGGGACATTGTCACAGCGGTCTCCGTGCGCATGGCCGGGGACAAGTTTGACGAGGCCATTGTCACCTATGTGAAGAAAAAGTACAACCTGCTCATTGGGGAGCGCACGGCCGAGGAGATCAAGATGCAGATCGGGTCCGCCTTCCCCACCGAGGAGACCATCAACGCCTTTGTGGAGATCAAGGGCCGGAATCTGGTGGACGGGCTGCCCAAGAACGTGACCATTCACGCGGACGAGGTGCGGGACGCCCTGGCGGACAGTGTGATGATTGTGGTGGACGCCATTAAGGACACCTTGGAAAAGACGCCTCCGGAACTGGCGGCGGACATTATCGACCGGGGCATTATGCTCACCGGCGGCGGCGCCTTGCTGCGTGGGCTGGATAAACTGGTGGCCCAGGAGACGGGCATCCCCGTCCATGTGGCGGAGCGGCCCCTGGACTGCGTGGTGGAGGGCACCGGCAAAAGTTTGGAAGTGGATCTGCCCAAGCCCCGGTACCGCAGCCGCAGAAAGTGAGAGCCGCCGGGGATAGGAAGACCGGCGGAAGCAAAGAGGGAAGAGAGAAAACGTGAGGACTGCCGCGGGGGCGGTGGGCGGACGGAACGCCGGCCCGCCGCCTGCGGCAGTCCGCGTTTGGCTTAAGAAGGAAAACCACGGAAGGGAGCTTTGCCGTGAAGGATTTTTTTAAAACCAGCTCATTCAAGGTGCTGGCCATCGCGGTGGTGGTGCTCTTGGGATTGATTATCTACACCGCCAGCGCAGGCGGGTCGTTTTTGGCCAGCCTGCTGGGGTTTGTCACATCGCCCATGCAGAGCGTCAGCACATCCACCACCGGGAAAGTGACGGAATTTGTGGATTTGAATTCCCTGTCCCGGGAAGAGCTGCAGGACATGGTGGACAGCCTGAACCAGGAAAACGCCCAGCTGCGGGAACAGCTGGTGGACTATGAGAGCCTGCAGAAGGAAAACGAGCAGCTGAAAACCCAGCTGGAGATCACAGAGGAAGTGCCGGAGAACACCCTGCGGGCCGCCACGGTGATTGGGCGGGATCCCAACGACGTGTTCTACGGGTTCTCCCTGGACCAGGGCACGCTGGCCGGCGTGGAAGCAGGGGATCCGGTCATCACCCAAAGCGGCCTGGTGGGGGTTGTGTCCCAGGCCTATGCCACCACCAGCAAGGTGACCTGCATTCTCTCTGAGGACATCAACGTGTCCGCGGTGGCTCCTTCCCGAGGGGAGAGCGGCGTCATTTGCAGCGATATCACCACCGCCAGCTCCGGGCTGCTGCGCATGCGCTACTTGGCCAGCGACACCCAAGTCCAGGCGGGGGACATTATCACCACCTCCGGCGCAGGGGGCACCTTCCCCAAGGACATTATCATCGGCGAGGTGCAGAGCGTCCAGAAGGCGGACAACGACGTTTCCATGGTGGCCATGGTTCGCCCCTATGAGGACTTGACCGCTGTGGAAGAGGTGTTTGTGGTGATTGACTTCCCCGGCGCGGGGGAGGATACGGGCATTCCTCTGGAGGAGGACCCCGCAGGCCAGGAGGACACAGAGTGATGCGGGATTTTAACAGAGTCATCCGTTACCTGGCCTATACCCTGGAAATACTGGTGCTGTTTATGCTCCAGGAGACGCCGGGGCTGCTGCCCTCTATTTTCGGGGTCAGGCCGGTGCTGCTTTTCCCGGCGGTGGTGTCCATCGCCATGTTTGAAAAAGAGATTCCCGCTTTGGCCTTTGGCATAGTGGGCGGGCTTTTCTGCGACTTCGGCCTGTCCGGCACCTTGGGGTTCCACGCCCTTGTGCTGGGACTTCTGTGCTTTTTCATCAGCCTGGTGGTGCGGGTGTACATGCAGGTGAACTTGGTCACCGCCCTGCTCACAGGGGTGTGGAGCATTGGGCTTGCCATCTGCGCCCAATGGTTTTTCCTGTACTTTTTCAACTACGCCCAGCCGGCCTACGCCTTTACCCACCACTACGCGCCCAAGTATGGCTACACCCTGTTGTTTGTGCCTTTGCTCTACCTGCTGAACCGGGGCCTCTCCCAGGCCCTGGGCGCCCAGGAGGAAGGCCAGTTCCCCTACAGCCGCAAGTGAGAAAGGACCGGCAGGCGCTGCTTGCGGCGCTCTGCCCCACGCGCTTTTAAGAAAGGAGTGTTTCCCTCTTGAACATGCCCAAGCTTGGAAAAGTTGGCCGCACGGCCGTCTGTATTCTGCTGGTGGTGGCCGTGTTCGCAGTCTACGAACTGCGGCTGGTCCAATGGCAGATTGTGGAAGGCGAGGAATACGAGCAGATCTCCCTCTCCAACCGGACGGACACCATTGAAATTGAGGCGGCCCGGGGGGAGATTCTAGACCGGAACGGGGAGGTCCTGGCGGGCAACCGGACCACCTATAACATTGTATACGACGCCCTGGACATGGACTACAGCGCCCGCAACGCCACCATTTTGCAGGTGTTGGACCTGCTCACAGAGCGGGGAGAGGATTGGCGGGACCCCTTGCCCATTGTGTTGGGGGAAGACGGGACCTATGCGTATATGGAGGACCGGGAGAGCGACATTGCAGCCCTGCGGGAAAATTTGAGCCTTGCGGAGTACGCCACAGCGGAGGACTGCATGGCAGAGCTCACCAGCCGCTACGATTGCGACGGCTATTCCCGGGAGGACGCCCGCAACGTGGTCTCTGTGCGCTACTCCATGACCCAGGACGGCTTCTCCCGCACCAATCCCTATGTGATCGCCCAGGACGTCTCTGCGGAGACGGTGGGGGTGGTCAGCGAGCACGCCCAGGAGTGGCCGGGCATCGAAACCCGGGTGGGTGTGGCCCGCTACTATTCCGACGGAACCTTGGCCCCCCATGTGCTGGGCTACACGGCGGTCATTACGGACACCCAGTACGAACAGGCGGTGGAAGAGGGCACGGTGTACAATGCGGAAACCAACATCTCCGGCTATAAGCTCAACGACACCACAGGCCGGTCCGGGGTGGAATCCGCCTTTGAATCGGAGCTGCGGGGCCAGCGGGGAGAGGAGACCATCTACACCGACGCCACAGGAGAGGTGGCCAGCACGGCAGTGACCACCACCCCCGAAGAAGGGCACACCGTGCAGCTCACCTTGGATTCCGACCTGCAGCGGGTGGCCAACCTCTCTTTGGAGAAGAATATTCTGGGCAACACCGACGCCAAGGCGCGGCGGTGGTGCTGGATGTGGACACCTTCGGGGTGCTGGCCAGCTCCTCCTATCCCACCTACGATGTGAACCAGTTGGTGGAGAGCATCGCTGGGGATGGGAAATATTACAACCAACTGATAAACGATGAGGACGAGCCCATGGTGAACCTGGCTTTAAACGGCGTGTTCACCCCGGGGTCGGTGTTTAAGACGGTGGTGGCCTTGTCGGCGTTGCAGGAGAGCGTCATCAGCGCGGGGACTACGTACACATGCAACGGTGTGTGGGACTATTTTGATCTGAGCCAGCGCTGTCTCTGCGGAGGGGGTACGTGGAACTTGTACGGGGCGCTGGCCCATTCTTGCAACACCTATTTCAGCAATGTGGGTCTAAACTTGACCATCAGCAAGTTGGCTCCCTATGCGGAGTACTTCGGTTTGGGCACCACCACCGGTGTGGAGATTGGGGAATCCACCGGCACCATGTCCAACCCCCAGGAGTACCGGGAAAACCACGGGGTGGAGTGGACCGACGGCGCCTCTGCCCAGACGGCCATCGGCCAGGCGGACAACATGTTCACCCCTATCCAGCTGGCCGCCATGTGCGCCACCATTGCCAACGGCGGCGTGCGGCTGCAGACCCACTTTTTGGACCAGATCACCGACTACACCGGCGAAACTGTTCTGGAAGAGTATGAGCCCGTGGAGTTGTACGATGCAGGTATCACCAGCGACGTGCTGGGCGTGGTGCAGACCGGCATGCAGATGGTGGCCACCGAGGGCACCGCTGCCAATGTGTTTGCCAACTACCCGGTGTCCATCGCCTGCAAAACCGGCACGGCGGAAACTTCCAACCTGTCCCGGACCGACCCGGACTACACGGAACCCAACTTGAGCTTTATCTGCTACGCTCCGGCCAACGACCCGGAGATCGCTGTGGCGGTGATGATTGAGCAGGGCAATTCCGGCAACTACGCCAAGAACGTGGCCAAAGACATTTTGGACCAATATTTCGGCTTCTACACCTGGGACGAAGAGGGCAACAAGTTCGACCAGGAGGGCAACCAGGTGGACGACGACGGCCAGGTGATCAAAACCGCTGAGGAGCTGGCAGAAGAGCGGGCCGCCGCTGAGGGCCAGCAGAGCGAGGAAGCCTCCTCCAACAGTGAGGACGGGGACGCCTCCAGCCAGGAACCTGCTGCCTCTCCCACTCCGGGCCGGGACAGCGACATTCCGGATCAAATTTACACCGGGGAGAATAGCGCCTCCCAGGAGACGGGAAGCGAGGACTCCCAGAACGATACTTCCGGAACGGAGGAAGGGAGCGTGCCGGAAGCGTCCGCCCCTCCCAGCAATCGGCCTGACGGTCCCTACTACGCAGGAGATGGCTGACGACAGCCCCTGTTTTAGAGGAAAAACAGACCTGGAGACTGTGTAAAAACAACATAAAACAATTAAACAAATAATTGATTTTGACAATTTGCCCCGAGTGTGTTAAGATGGTAACCGAGGTAGAAGAGCTTATGGGTATTGCAACAGTAATCACGTCAGGAAAAGGCGGCGTGGGAAAGTCCACTGTAACGGTGGGCCTAGGCCGAGCCCTGGCCCAGCGGGGCCGGCGGGTGCTGCTGGTGGACTGCGACGCAGGCCTGCGCAGCCTGGACCGCATGACCGGCGTAGAAGAGCAGCTGGTGTTCGACATTGCGGATGTGGTGTTTGCCCGGTGCGCCCCGGTGGAAGCCATCTATCCCTGCGGGGAGGAAGGGCTTTTCCTGCTGCCGGCGCCCTCTTCCGGCGAACACATGATTCGTCCCGGCGTGATGAAAAAGCTGGTGCCTTTGTTAAAGCAGTACTATGACCATGTCCTGCTGGATTCTCCCGCCGGGGTGGGCATGGGATTTCGTTCGGCGGCCTGCGGGGCGGACCGGGCGCTGGTGGTGTGCAGCCCCGACCCGGTCAGTGTGCGCGGCGCAGGCGCCGTGCGGGAATTGCTGGGCAAGCTGGCCATACAGGACATGCGTTTGGTGATCAACCGTCTCAATCGGGAACTGTTTTGGGAAACCGGGGTGTACGGAGATTTGGATAGCGTGCTGGACAGCGCAGGCATCCGTCTGCTGGGCGTGGTGCCGGAAGACGTCTCCTTGGCCGCCGCCTTTTTACAGGGAAGGGGCGCACCGGAGAGATCCCGGGGGAGGCTGGCTCTCTGCCGTTTGGCAGGCAGGTTGGAAGGAGAGAAGATTCCCCTCTCGGATGCCTTTTAAAGGGGGAGCGTGCAAAAGCGGCCGCTAGGCCGGACGTTGTATTGAAAAGCTAAAAAAGGAGGAAGATCGTCACAATGAACATCGCAATCACGGCACACGACGCAAAAAAAGAACTGATGGTGCAGTTCTGCATCGCTTACTGCGGCATTTTAAGCCGCTATTCTCTGTGCGGCACAGGCACCACCAGCAAGATGGTCTCCGAGGCCACAGGCTTGGAGATCCAACGGTTTTTGAGCGGCTCCCAGGGAGGAGACCAGCAGATTGCAGCCCGCATTGCCTGCAATGAGATTGACCTGCTGCTGTTTTTCCGGGATCCCTTAAATCCCAAATCCCACGAGGCAGCCAACGATATGAACCTGCTGCGCCTGTGCGACATGCACAACATTCCGGTGGCCACCAACATCGCCACGGCGGAAGTGTTGATCCACGGCCTGGAGCGGGGAGATTTGGATTGGCGGAATATCCTCCGGGACTAAGCGGCCCAGCGGGCCGCTGCAAGGAATTTTTCCTTGCATAATGGTTGGGAAAGAGCTATAATAAACCGGTCCGGCAGAGACGCAGGATGAGTACACCGGAAGGCCCGGCAGAGAGAGGGGGCGCCTTGGGGCGCTGTGAGCCCCCTTGGGGAGATACGGAGGAAAGACGCCTGTCAGCCGCAAACTGGATAGAGAAAAAAGGAAGGCGGGGTTCCGCCTTTAAAGCAGGGTGGCACCACGGAGAGACCTTCGTCCCTGGCACGGCTTTTGTTTGCCGCGTCCTGGGGAGGGTCTTTTTTATTTCCCGGTGGAGAGGAGCGATTTTGGTGACACAGAAACAGGTGCGGGAACCAATGGCCCGCTACGGCCTGAGCCTGGATCCGCAGATCCGTATGTTGGACGTGGCCTCAGAGGTGGGGGAACTGGCAAAGGAAGTGCTCAAAGCCACCGGCTACGGCACCAAGCCTTTGGAAAAGCATGCCGCTCTGGAAGAGGAGCTGGGGGATTGCCTGTTCTCTCTGTTGTGCCTTTGCGAAAGTTTAGGCCTGGAGGGAGAAACAGCGCTGGACAAAGCGTTGAATAAGTACGAGAAACGCTTTGCCGAAAACGGGGAAATAGGCCACCTGGTGGAGGGCGTCCCGCTCCCAGAGGAATGCGGAACGTGAACACCGCGTGGGGCGCGTATGTGCGTGTGAAGAGTCAAGCCATAGGGGTCCAGCGAAACGCTGGTCTTTGTTTCTTTCTTTTGCAAGCTTTTAGAAAGAACAGACGACGTGGTTTTCCCAGAGGGAGAACCGAGAAAGGAGACATGGGTATGGAACTGATCACAAAGGCTCCCAAGGGGACGGTGGATATTGTCCCGGGGAAATCGGAAAAATGGCAGCTGATGGAAGATGTCTTCCGCAGCGAGGCGGAACTCAACGGGTTCCGCGAAGTGCGGACCCCGGTGTTTGAACACACAGAGCTGTTCTTGCGGGGCGTGGGCGACACCACCGACGTGGTGGAAAAACAGATGTACACCTTTGAGGACAAGGGCGGCCGCTCGATCACCCTGCGTCCGGAGGGCACAGCCGGGGCTGTGCGGGCCATGTTGGAAAACGGCCTGTACAACGAGGGGTATCCGGTAAAGCTGTACTATCTCACCTCCTGCTACCGGTATGAAAAGCCCCAGGCGGGGCGGCTGCGGGAGCTGCACCAGTTCGGGGTGGAGATGTTCGGCGCCGCAGAGCCTCTGGCAGACGCCCAGATCATCGTCCTGGCCCTTTCCGCCTTCAAGCGCTTGGGCCTGGAGGACGTGGGTCTGCAGATCAACTCCATCGGCTGCCCGGAGTGCCGGAAGGAGTACCACAAGGCCCTGAAGGAGTATTTCACCGAGCGGAAGGATCAGCTGTGCGACACCTGCCTCTCCCGGCTGGAGCGCAACCCCATGCGCATTTTGGACTGCAAGAGCCCGGAGTGCCAGGAGGTTGCCAAGGGCGCGCCCAAGATCACCGACTACCTGTGCGAGGATTGCCGGGACCACTTTGCCAAGGTGCAGGAGTTTTTGACCGCCTTGGGCATCGAGTTTGAGATCGACCCGGGCCTGGTGCGGGGCCTGGACTACTACACCCGCACCGTGTTTGAGTTTCCCTCTAAGAGCCTGGGCTTTGCCCTGGGCGGCGGCGGCCGGTACGACGGCCTGGTGGAGGAGTTTGGCGGCAAACCCACGCCGGGCTTGGGTTTTGGCCTGGGCATGGACCGCATTCTGTTGGCTTTGGAGGCCCAGAAGGTGGAGTTCCCCCAGCCGGTGAAGTGCGAGGCGTACCTGGTTTGTGTGGGCGAGGAAGCGCAGAAGAAGGCCTTCCGGCTGGTGGACGAACTGCACCGGTGCGGCGTGCCCGCCGACTTTGACGTGTGCGGCCGGGGCGTAAAGGCCCAGATGAAATACGCCAATAAGATCGGGGCGAAATTTACCTTGGTGCTGGGGGACGACGAAATCCGGCAGGGTAAGGCCGCCATGAAGAATATGAAGACCGGAGAGACCAAGACCATCTCCATCACCGAGGAGGACTTTATCAACGATTACGTCACGGTCAGCACCGAGGCGGCAGACTTCTCTGAGGACGGCGTTTTCTTTTAATCCCCCGGGACGGGAGAACGCTGCAGAAACGTAGAAAGGGAAAGAGGAACGGATTATGACACAGTCGAAATACAGAACCCACACCTGTGGGGAGCTTCGCATGGAGCAGGTGGGCCAGACCGTCACTTTGGCGGGCTGGATGGAAAACCTGCGGGAAGTGGGAGGAAACCTGGGCTTTTTGGTGCTGCGGGATTTTTACGGCACCACCCAGGTGGTCATCGAAACCGAAGAGATGATGGAGCAGGTGAAGGCCCTGAACAAGGAGAGCACCCTGGCTGTCACCGGCGTGGTGCGGGAGCGGGCCAGCAAGAACCCCAAGCTGCCCACCGGGGACATTGAGGTGACCCCCAGCCAGATCACTTTGCTGGGCCGCTGCCAGTACAACGAGCTGCCCTTTGAAATCAACTACTCCAAGGACGCCGGGGAGGACGCCCGGCTGAAATACCGCTATTTGGATCTGCGCAACCCCCAGGTGCAGGGAAACATTGTGCTGCGCAGCCAGGTGGTGTCCGCCCTGCGCCGTGCCATGGAGGACCAGGGCTTTTTGGAGATTACCACCCCTATCCTCACCGCTTCCTCTCCCGAAGGAGCCCGGGATTACCTGGTGCCTTCCCGGAAGCATCCGGGCAAGTTCTACGCCCTGCCCCAGGCGCCCCAGCAGTTCAAGCAGCTGCTGATGACCTCCGGCTTTGACAAGTATTTCCAGATTGCCCCTTGCTTCCGGGACGAGGACGCCCGGGGCGACCGCTCTCCCGGCGAGTTTTACCAGCTGGACATGGAGATGGCCTTCGCCGGCCAGGAGGACGTGTTTGCGGTTATGGAGCAGGTGCTGCCCCCCATCTTCGCCCAGTATGGAACGTACCACATCGCGTCTCAGGCGCCTTTTCGGCGCATCCCCTACCTGCAGGCCATGGAGGAGTTCGGCTCCGACAAACCGGACCTGCGCATTGACCTGCGGGTGAAAGACGTGACGGAGCTGCTGCAGCACTGCGGCTTCGGTCCCTTTGAAGGCAACCTGATCAAGGCCGTGCCTGTGTCGGACTGCAAGCTGACCCGAAAGGCCATTGACAAGCTGTGCGCCGACGTGGAAGTCCAGGCGGGGCAGAAGCCCTACTGGTTCCGCGTGGACGACAAGGGGGAGATCGTGGGCGGCATTGCCAAGTTCTTAAACGCCGACCCGGCTTTGGTTTCCGGCGTGAAAGAGACCCTCTCTCTGGAGAACGACACCTTGGTGCTGCTGTGCGCCGGGACCCGGTCCCAGGTGTGGAAGACCTCCGGCGTGATGGTGAAACTGGCCGGCGCCCAGTGCCAGGGGCACATGGACCAGGAGCGGTACGAATTCTGCTGGATTGTGGACTTCCCCCTGTATGAGATCGGGGAGGAGAGCGGTCAGCTGGAGTTCTGCCACAATCCCTTCTCCATGCCTTCCGGCGGGCTGGAGGTGCTGCGCAAGGCGGAAGCCGGGGAAGTGGATCCCCTGACCATTTTGGCCGAGCAGTACGACCTGGTGTGCAACGGGGTGGAGCTGTCCTCCGGCGCCGTGCGGAACCACGACCCGGAAATTATGGTCAAGGCCTTTGAGCTGGTGGGCTTGGGCGAGGAGGATGTGAAAGTTAAGTTCCCCGCCATGTACAATGCCTTCTGCTATGGGGCGCCGCCCCACGCAGGCATTGCCCCCGGTGTGGACCGCATGGTCATGCTGCTCACCGGGGAGGCCTCCATCCGGGAGGTCATTGCCTTCCCCATGAACAAGAGCGCCCAAGACCTGCTGATGAACGCCCCGGCCCCTGTGAGCCAGGCCCAGCTGGAAGAGCTCTCCATCCAGGTTGTGGAACATTCTCCGGAAGAGTGACGCAGCCCTAGAAAAACCTGCATAATCTGTCCCCGGCCGTTTTGTGAAACACGGCCGGGGACATACATTTTGGGGTGTTTTGAGAGTATAAAAAAATGCGGCACAAGATGTTGTGTTTTTGTGCGCCCTTCCTGTTGACAGGCCCAACGGTTTGGTCTATAATTAAAACCGTTCCCCCTCCGAAGGGAACGGGAAGGAAACAGCCCCTGCGGGAGGCCGGCAAAACGCTCTTTTTCTAGTAGAAAGAGGGTGTGCCGGCGCCCCGACATATTGTAGAAAGAGGAAAAGCCATGCTGAAAACCATTATCAAGCGCAGCGGGGAACAGGTCCCCTTTGACGCTTCGAAAATACGCGGCGCTATTTTTAAGGCGAATGTCCGCAATGCCACCGAAAAAATGAGCGACAGACAACTGGACCAGCTGACCCAGGAAGTGGCGGACGAGCTGGAAAAGCGGGGGGGAGTTCCCTCGGTAGAGCAGATTCAGGACGTGGTGGAGGAAAAGCTCATTGCCGCCGACTACGCCAAAACGGCCAAGGCCTATATTTTGTATCGGGCTGAGCATCAGAAGCTTCGTGAGATGGACGACGAGCTGGTGAAAATCTACTCGGCCCTCACCTTTGTGGCCGCAGAGGACGTGGACCTGAAGCGGGAAAACGCCAACATCAACGCGGACACCGCCATGGGCACCATGCTGAAGTATGGCTCGGAAGGGGCAAAAAGCTTTTACGACAAATACGTGATTCCTCCCCACATTGCCAAGGCCCACGCGGAGGGGAAAATTCACATTCACGACAAGGACTTCTACACCTTGACGGAGACCTGCTGCCAGATCGATTTGATCAAGCTGTTCCACAACGGGTTTTCCACCGGCCACGGCTACCTGCGGGAGCCCAACGCCATCTCCAGCTACGCGGCCCTGGCGTGCATTGCCATTCAGGCCAACCAGAACGAGATGCACGGCGGCCAAAGCGTGCCCAACTTCGACTACGCCATGGCCCAAGGGGTGGACAAGACCTACTCCAAGGAGTATTTCAAGGCTCTGATTCAGTTTATTCAGCTGGAAAAAGGCATGCCTTACGACCAGGTGAAGGCCCTGGTGGACAACGTGAAGGAGAACCTGGGGGAGCGGGTCAACATGAACCAGGCTCAGGAATTTGCCCAGAAGTTTGTGGACTACCTGCCCCGCCATCAGCGGGAAAACGGCTTCCAGGAGATCACTCAAGAGGAGGCCCAGAAAGCCGCCGGCTACGCCGCCGAGACAGCTTGGCGGGAGACGGACAAGGCCACTTACCAGGCCATGGAAGCTTTGGTGCACAACCTGAACACCATGAACTCCCGGGCCGGCGCCCAGGTGCCTTTCAGCTCCTTGAACTACGGCACCGACACCTCTGAGCAGGGCCGGATGGTGATCCGCAACCTGCTGCTGGCCACCGAGGCCGGCCTGGGCGATGGGGAAACCCCCATTTTCCCGGTGCAGATCTTCAAGGTGAAGGAGGGCGTCAACTACAACGAAGGCGATCCCAACTACGACCTGTTCAAGCTGGCCATGCGGGTTTCCGCCAAGCGGCTGTTCCCCAACTTCAGCTTTTTGGACGCTCCCTTTAACCTGCAGTATTACAAGCCCGGCGACTACGACACGGAAGTGGCCTACATGGGCTGCCGTACCCGTGTGATGGGCAACGTCCACGACCCCAAGCGGGAAGTGACCTGCGGCCGTGGCAACTTGAGTTTTACCTCCATCAACCTGCCCCGCATTGGCATTGAGGCGGAAAAGGATATTCAAAGGTTCTACGAAATTTTGGACGAGCGCATCGATCTGTGCATCGAGCAGCTGCTGCACCGGTTTAAAATCCAGTGCAGCAAAAAGGCTTACAACTACCCCTTCCTGATGGGACAGGGGGTTTGGATAGATTCTGAAAAGCTGGACCGCTACGACTCTGTGGCCGAAGTGCTGAAGCACGGCACCCTCTCCGTGGGCTTCATCGGCTTGGCAGAGACGCTGGTGGCCCTAACCGGCAAGCACCACGGCGAGAGTGAAGAAAGCTACAAGCTGGGCTATGAGATCGTCTCCCACATGCGCAAACGCATGGACGACAAGTCCCAGGAAACAGGCCTGAACTTTACGTTGCTGGCCACTCCCGCCGAAGGTCTTTCCGGGCGCTTTGTGCGCATCGACCAGAAAAAATACGGCAAGATCCCAGGCGTCACCGATCGGGAATACTACACTAACTCCTTCCACGTTCCGGTGTACTATCCCATCAGTGCCTTTGAGAAGATTAAAAAGGAAGCCCCCTTCCACGCGCTGACCAACGCGGGCCACATCAGCTATGTGGAGCTGGACGGGGACGTCTGCAAAAATATCGACGCCTTTGAAAGCGTGATCCGCTGCATGAAGGAGGCGGGCATCGGCTACGGCTCTGTAAACCACCCGGTGGATCGGGACCCTGTGTGCGGGTATAACGGCATCATCGACGATGTGTGCCCCCGCTGCGGCCGCCACGCCGGAGAGGGCGTGCCCCTGGAGAAGCTCCAGGAGCTGCGGAAGAAGTACCACGACGTGCCGGACTACTCCTGCCTGATCCGATAAGTCCGTGAAGAGCGCGGCGGAGTGCCGCAGGCGCGGAGCCGGATAAAAAGTTTTTCGGGCGCCTTTTTTCAAAAAGGCCCGGCCTTGCAGCAAAGCGGAGCTTTGCGCCGAAAAATCTAGGGAAACAGGGGCGAAGCCCCGCCTTTCCCGGCCGAGAGGAGGAATCTCTCTATGAGCAAGAAGGCCCTTACTATAGCGCTCAAGATCTTTTTTGCGGTCGTGTACTTCCTGGTTTTTCTGTTTCTCATCCAGTGGGTTTTCCACTTTCTGCCGTGGAACGTGTACACGGACCTGCTGACGGTTGCCTGCTGGGTGATCGCGCTGATCGCAAGCGTGGGACTGGCACACTACACCGTGGAGAAAATCAAGGATACATTCGGAAGCTAAGGAAGCTGCGGCAAGCGGCCCCCCGGATGTTTAAAAATCTCGTCTTCCCCGTTGACAGGAGGACAAGGTTCTGATAAAATAAGAAAAGTTCTTAATTTTAAATAAAAACCCTTTTGGAGTTTGAATAGGAGGAATTCTTATGGCAAAGACAGCTGTGGAAAACAAAGAGCAGGTTTTGGTGGGCGAAGGCCGGGACTTTGAGCGCATCCGCCGGATCACCGGTTACCTGGTAGGCACCATCGACCGCTGGAACAACGCCAAGCGTGCCGAGGAGCGCGACCGGGTGAAGCACACCCTGTCCAGCCTGTAAGGGAAAATGAATCTGTTATTGGTCAACGACGACGGCATCCATTCCCAGGCCCTGCGGCAGCTGGCCCTGGCATTGGCGAAACAGCATCGTGTAACCGTGGTGGCCCCCGACCGGGAGCAAAGTGCCGTCAGCCACGGGATCAACTTGTGGGATCCTCTCTTTGTGAAAGAGGTTCCCCTGGGAGAAGGAATTCGTGCCTACAGTGTCACGGGAAAACCGGCGGACTGTACCCGTCTGGGGCTGAAGAATTTGACGGAGGAGCCGGTGGATCTGGTGATTTCCGGGCCCAATTACGGCATCAACGCAGGGGGAGACCTGTTGTACTCCGGCACCGTGTCCGCGGCGCTGGAAGCAGCCATGCTTCACCAGAAAGCCATTGCCGTGTCCGCGCCCCGAGAGGCGGACATGGAAACGGTGATCCAGGTGTTCCTGGATTTGCTGGAGCAGATCGACCTGGAGCAAGATGTGCGCCAGGTGCTCAACATCAATATTCCTGCCTTGCCCCGGAAGAAGATCAAAGGGGTCAAGTGGGCGCCTCAGGGAGGAGCCCAGTGGCTGGATTCCTATGAAGAGCGGGTGGCGCCTGATGGCCGTCACTATTTCTGGCCTCTGAGCCAAGGCGGTCCCAGGGATCCCGGAAAGGACAACGACTACACTTGGCTGAAAGCGGGCTATGTGTCCCTGACGCCTTTGCAGATGTTTATGACCGATCCAGAAGGCTTTTCAGGAAAAGAGTTTGTGTTGTAAAAAAGAAGGCCGGGTGGGGGAACTCACCCGGCTTTTTGTCTAGAAGGAGGAAAAAACATGGAATTGACCATCGCCGGTGTTATCAAAGAATCCATTGTGGACGGGCCGGGCATCCGCTACACCGTGTTCACCCAGGGCTGCCCCCATCACTGTCCGGGCTGCCACAATCCCCAGACCTGGGCCTTTGAAGGGGGTCAGCCCACCACGCCCCAGGCTCTGTTTGAGGATTTTCAAAAGGATCCCATTTTAAAGGGAATTACCTTCAGCGGCGGCGAACCCTTCTGCCAGCCGGAGCCCTTGGCGGAGCTGGCCCGGCTGGTCCACGGCATGGGGAAGGACGTGACCGTGTTTACTGGCTGGACCTACGAACAGCTGCTGGAAAAAAACGACCCGGGCGTCAACGCTCTGCTGGCGGAAACGGATGTGCTCATTGACGGGCCCTTTGTGCAGGCTTTGCGGAATCTGGAGCTCCGGTTCCGGGGCAGCGAGAACCAGCGGCTCATTGACATGAGGAAAACCCGGGAGCAGGGATGCGTAGTGTTGGTGGAAGAGTGAGGAGAGAAGCCAGCTGAAATGGGCCGAAAGAGCCCATGGTATCCTTGCCTTCCGAGAAAGAGGAAAAAGGGAGGAACGTATATGAAACGCTTTGGGATGCTTCTTTGTGTCGCGCTTGTCCTATCGCTCTGCTTTTCCGGATGCCAAGCCACCGACCTTTCCGAAAGCGGGCTTTCGGAAAACCAAACCTCCGCCCTGGAGGAAAGGGGAGCCTCTGAAAGCCAAGGGGCCAGCCTCCACGAGGGGGAGACGATGCCGGACTTGGAGCTGGAGTTCAAGCTTGAGGTGGACAGCGTTGCCATTGCGGCTATTGACGTTGTGGCTTGCGACGACCTGGAGGGCGAGGGCTATTTCACCGGCGCCACTGTGAAAGCCTCTTATGAGGAAGGTAAGGAAGAGATGCCCCTCACCCAGGGGCTGTCCTATCGGGTAACCCTTGGGGGAAAGTCCATCCAGGCCCGGGATGCGGACCCCATCTACTTAAAGTTTTCCTACACCACCGAAGACGGGGAGACGTTCTCCGCAGGAAACGCAGCCGTCTCGAAAGAGGAGTGCTGGAGCGGGAAAACGAAGCAGTTCGTTGTGCGCGATGCGGTGACCATTACACCGGCCTCCTAGGTCTTTGCTATCCGGCAATGCGGGGGAGGCTCCTTGTAAGCCGAAAGTTTCCCGGCGCAAAAACAGCTGGCGGTCCTGCTGAAAATGAGCCAAACGGGGTATTCTACATACGAGACCGGGGAGAACGACGTGCCCACCTGAGCGCTCATCCGCCTGGCGGAACTGTACCGCACCCGTGTAGACTACCTGTTGGGCTTGACGGACCGGCTTCCACCCTACCCTCGCAAGGGGAGAGAAGCCCGAAAAAAAGGGGAAAGCTGAAACCTCCCGGCGGGATTGCTGTCTTTTTAACAAATTAGCCATTGATTCTTAGAATCCGCTGTGCTAGAATAGACACTGGAAGACAAGCACAAACTTTGCCATTGGGCGAAAGGAGTTAATACAAATGACCAACAATAAGTCCGTGCTGGCTTGGCTTGATGAAATGAAAGAGCTGGTCACCCCCGATGAGGTCGTCTGGATCGACGGCTCTGAGGAGCAGCTGGAGAGCCTTCGCAAGCAGGCCTGCGAAACCGGCGAA
>CAJFEW010000052.1 GCA_904374805.1 uncultured Neglectibacter sp. | reverse complement strand
AACTTCTACACTTCCGACAACGGGGAAAAGGGCCGCAGAACGCAAAAAAGCGGGGCCTCCGGCCTGAAAAATCAGGCGGAAGCCCCGCTTGTGGGGTTTCGCTGCGGATTTTGCCTTGGACATCCACGGTAAAAACGTTTTCCGGATTTTCCGTCCAAAAGCCCGCAAACCCGCATGAATACTAAGAAAAAAGGGTTGACATCTTTTTTGTCAACCCTTCATGGTGGAGATGGCGGGAATCGAACCCGCGTCCGAAAAAGGATTACCAAGGCTTTCTACGAGCGTAGCTTTTGTTTTAAAATTCCCGCTGCCCCACGCCCAAAAGCAGGCTGGAGGCTTTGGTAGCCCTTATGCCGTGACGGGGGTAAGGGCGTAACCCCGTTCACGTTCACCGCTCATCGACGCCCTAGCCCCGGCCGCGGTGCTCCGGGGGAGGACGGCTGCCTTAGTTAGGCAGCAACAGCAACAGATTCGTTGTCGTTTACTTTAAAAGGTTGCGGCTTTTCAAGCGGATCCGCGCCGCTGCTCGCTTACCAGGGCTCTCCTTCCCCGTCGAAACCTTTACATCCCCCTATCTGAGGATTGAGGCGGCCGTGCCGCCTGGAGAAAACCTTTTACCGATTGCGCTCCTTGATGGCGCGCTCAATGTCCCGCTTGGCGGCTCTCTCCGCCATATCGGCCCGCTTGTCGTAGAGCTTTTTGCCCCGGCACAGACCCACCTGCACCTTTACCCGAGAGTCTTTGAAGTACAAAGACAGGGGGATGAGAGAATACCCCTGCTGCTTGACAATGCCATACAACCGCAGGATTTCCTTCTTGTGCATCAGCAGCCGCCGCACCCGCATGGGGTCGGGATTGAAGATGTTGCCGAAATCATAGGGGCTGATGTGGCATCCATTGAGCAGCATCTCCCCGTTCACCACGGAACACCAGGCATCCTTCAAGTTGGCCCGGCCTGCCCGCAGGGATTTCACCTCTGTCCCTTTGAGCTCGATGCCGGCCTCGAAGCTTTCCTCCACGAAGTAATCGTGAAAGGCTTTTTTATTTTGCGCAATGGTCTTTGTGTTGGCCTTGCCCGCCACGGTCACCCCTCCTTGCCGTATGCCGCCCGACAGAAACGCTGCAGCTGCGGAACTTTTACTGCGTCCCATTTCCCCTGCAAACGCAGAGAGAAAGAACCCATCGGTTTCACAGTTTTCACCTGCTAGTATACCACAACTCCCACAGGAAAGGCAAGGGATTTTCTGTCGCAGCGGAAAACGCAAAAAGCGCGCTGCAAAACACGGGGTTTTACAGAACGCTTGCACGGCAAAATCTGTCTTTTTTTGAGAAAATGGCGCCGTGGTTTACTCTGTGCGCAGAGCCACCACCGGGTCCTTCTTCGCGGCGCTGCGGGAAGGGATAATGCCAGAAAACAGCGTCAGCGCCATGCTGATCAGCACCAGCACCAAGGCCACCTGAGGCGGCAGATAGGCGTTGAGGGTTTGGATGCCTGTGAGGCTGTGCAGGATGCTGTTGATGGGGAAGCACAGCAGCCAGGTGACAACCACGCCCAGAGCGCCGGAGGTAAATCCAATAATCAAAGTTTCCGCGTTAAACATCCGGGAGACATTTTTCTTGGAGGCGCCAATGGCCCGGAGAATGCCAATCTCCTTGGTGCGCTCCTGCACGGAAATCAAGGTGATCACTCCGATCATAATGGAGGACACCACCAGGGAGACAGCCACAAAGGCGATGAGCACATAGGTGATGGCGTTGATGATCGACGTGACAGAGGACAGCATCAGGCCGATGTAGTCGGTGTACTGGATCTGCTCCAGATCGTCCACAGACTGGTTGTAGCCGGCAATAGCCTGCTCGATGACGTCCTTGTTCTCAAAGGATGAGGCGTACAAGTTGATGGAAGCTGGGTCCTCCAAATTCACGTAGCCCAACTCCGTGAGATTTTCCTCGTAGGTGGAGTCGGAGAAGGTGAGCACCTCCTCATAGTACTGGGCGCACTGTTCCGTGGTATAGTCCGGCAGCGCAGCATCCAAGGCGGCTGCCATCTGGGCGCTCTCCATGCCCGCCATCTGCTCCTGGACCTGGGCAGCGTACTGGGCTTTGAACTGCTCCGCCGCCATCTGGGTGAAAAGCTCGCGCAGCTCCTCATCGCTCATGGAGGTGAGATACTCGTCCACATCCGACTCCTCCAGACCGGCCTGGGAGAGAAGGGCCTCTTTCATAGATTGCTCCATTTCCTCCCGGCTCATGGAACCCACAGATTGTTCCACGGCCTGGTCCACCTGCTCCTGGCTGGGAATGCTGGCGATTGCCAGATATGCCTCCGCTTTTCCCTCTTCCTCTAAACCGGAGACATAGGTGCGAAACGCGGTTTCTTTCTCCGCATCGGTCATGGACCCGGTGCTCTCCTCAAAGGGCAGACCGGTGAAAATATCGGTATCCGGGTTTTCCAGCTGGGCCTGCACAGCTGCGGATTCCTCCGCAGCCTCCGCCATATATTCCGTGAGGGCGCTGGTATATCCAATGGAACCGGAGAGCATGTGGGAAGTGGCGTTCTCGTTGGGCCGGACAATGCCGGAAACCTTCAGATCCAAACCGTTGTCGTACAGATAGCGCAGCCCTGCCTCTGTATCCCGCAGATCCACATACAGGCCGCTCTCTTGGTCAAACGCGTAACAGTCCGCGTTTAAAATCGTGCGGTACTCCCGGGAGCAGATCTCCTCGTAAGACCAGCTCTCCTCCTCCAGTTCCACACCGGTTTGATCCACTGCGGCCTGCATGATGGCGTCCATCTCCTCCTGGGGTTTCAAGCCCAGGGCGTAGAGGGTCATGTCGTCCAGTTCGTTGTTCTCGTCTAAAACCAGAACAATCTCGTCGTAGCTGTTGGGCCAGGAGCCGTACACCACATCGTACTGGCTCTCCAGCAAGGGGTTGATCAAAGCGCCGTCATCCCCCGGGAGCATCTCCTGCCACAACACCAGACTTCCCCCGCCTAAACCGGCGAAATCCCCCATGCCGTAGCTGTCCCGCAAATCTGTCATGGCGGCCATATCAATGCCGAAGTACTCCCGCAGCAGATCTTCCATCAGCTCCTGGGAATCGGAGTGGAGGATGGTCCCATCTACAGACTCCGTATACACCAGCAGTTGGGAGTCATAGGTGTATTGCACGCCGCTGACCGCCTGGGACAGGGTGTCCTCCGGATCGTCCAGGCGTTCCTCCAGATAGGTCTTGAAGGATTCCAGGTCGTTTTCAATGGTTTCTGAAGAATTTAAGGCGTTCACCAGGTCGTAGATCATGGGCTTTTGGTACACTGCGTCCTGCTCGTGTTCGCTGGAGGATTGGGCCGCGTCCATAAACTCCCCCATCAAGGAGCCCAAATCCATGGTCTGGGCCTGTAAAGTCAACGGATAGGAGGACAGGGTATCCTCTTGGATGGCGTCGATGTAGGCGGTGGTACCCTGGCTCACCGCATAAATCAAGGAGATGCCAATAATGCCGATGCTGCCTGCGAAGGAGGTGAGGGCAGTGCGGCCCTTTTTGGTAAACAGGTTTTTCAGGGAGAGCCCAAAGGAGGTGGCCAGGGACATAGAGGGTTTCTTTTGGGTTCGCTCCGCCTCTGCTTTCCGCCGGGCGGCAGCCCTTTCCCGGTCCGCTTCCTCCTGGCTGAGCGGGGCTGTATCCCCTGTCACCTGGCCGTCCAGCATGTGGACAATGCGGGTGGAATAGAGCTGGGCCAGCTCCGGGTTGTGGGTGACCATAATGACCAGCCGGTCTTTGGAGATTTCCTTTAAAATTTCCATGACCTGCACGCTGGTCTCCGTGTCCAGAGCCCCTGTGGGCTCGTCGGCCAAGATGATGTCCGGGTCGTTGACAATGGCGCGGGCAATGGCCACGCGCTGCATCTGTCCCCCGGACATTTCACTGGGCCGTTTTTTCAGCTGGGTACCCAAACCCACCTGTTCCAGTGCGGCCTGGGCCCTGCGGCGGCGCTCCCCCTTGCTCACCCCGGATAGGGTCAGGGCCAGCTCCACATTTTGCAAAACCGTCTGATGGGGAATGAGATTGTAACTCTGAAAGACAAACCCCACAGAGTGGTTCCGGTAGGCGTCCCAGTCCCGGTCTTTATAGTCCTTGGTGGAACGTCCGTTGATCACCAAGTCGCCGGAGGTGTACTGGTCCAATCCCCCGATCAAGTTGAGCAAGGTGGTTTTTCCGCAGCCGGAAGGCCCCAAGATAGAGACAAATTCGCTCTCTCGGAACTGCAGGTCGATGCCCTTCAGGGCCTCTACCGGCTGTCCTCCCGCTGGGTAGGTCTTTGTAATGTGCTTCAGTTCCAACATAGTTTGCAGGATCCTTTCTTCGCGGACACCGCATATCCCGCGCGTTTCGTACTACTCTACCAAAAACAACGAAATGTATTGTACCACACCCCTTCGCCCACTATGTTAGCAAACTGTGAATCTTTCCCTTTGCGTCGCCTTGGGAAAGAAAACCAAGCCCAATGCGGCCCCCTTCCCCTCAGCTGTGTGAGTTTTCAGAAGATAACATCGAGGGGCTGAACCGGCACAGGGCCGGCGCCTCTCATTTCCCCAAAACCAGAGGGAAAAATCCCCTTTCCCGCAATTTTTGGATTGACAAAGCGCCGAACCTATAGGAAAACATAAGGGAAAACCCATAAAAATACCGCTTCCTCATCCGTCGCTTTCAGAAGAACCGAACAGGTAACTCTGCGCGATCCTCCCGAAGGCCGGCTTGTGTTCTTCCGGAGCGGTTTTCTCAGGGAAAAGAAGCGCTGCTTTTCAGCAGAGATTTTTTCCCACAGACACGGTGCTTTCACACTATACGGCAAAGGAGGCAGGCGCTGCGCGCCAACAAACATGAAGTACGATTTTACCAGCATTATCGACCGCAAGGGCCACGATGCCAGTGCATTGGACAGCCTGGGCACTCCCGGTTTTGCTCCGGCGGCTCCCAAAGAGGGGTTTGACCCCATTCCCATGTGGGTGGCCGACATGAACTTCGCCACGGTTCCCACCATCACCCAGGCCATTGCCAAGCGGCTTGAACATCCCTTCTTCGGATACTTCAACACCAGCGACGAGTACTACAACGCCATCATTCGCTGGCAGAAGGAACGCAACGGCGTTACAGGACTGACCAAAGAGTGCATCGGCTATGAAAACGGCGTGCTGGGCGGGGTGATCAGCGCCCTGAATGTGCTCTGCTCCAAAGGGGACAACGTGCTGCTCCACTCCCCCACCTACATTGGCTTTACCGGCTGCCTGGAGAACAACGGCTATCACATTGTCCACAGCCCTCTGGTGCAGGATGAGAACGGCGTGTACCGCATGGATTTTGAGGACATGGAGAAGAAGATTGTGGAGAACAAGATCCACGCCACGGTGTTCTGCTCGCCCCACAACCCCTGCGGCCGTGTGTGGGAGCGCTGGGAGCTGGAAAAGGCCATGGAGCTTTTCCAAAAGCACGACGTGATGGTGGTCTGCGACGAGATTTGGTCCGACATCATTTTGGAAGGCCACAAGCACATTCCCCTCCAGTCCATCTCGGAGGACGCCAAACAGCGGACAGTCGCCCTGTACGCTCCCTCCAAGACCTTCAACCTGGCCGGCCTGATCGGCAGCTATCACATCATCTACAACAAGGCCCTGCGGGACCGGGTGGACAAGGAAAGCTCCCTGTCCCACTACAACTCTCTGAACGTGCTGTCCATGCACGCCCTCATTGGGGCGTATACCCCCGAAGGGGAAGAATGGGTGGACGAGCTGCGGCAGACCATCACCGGCAACGTAAACTATGCCTGTGACTTCATTGCCAAGCATTTCCCTGGAGTGAAGGTCTCAAAGCCCCAAGGCACCTACATGCTGTTCTTAGACTGCACCCAGTGGTGCCAGGAACACAACACCACCATCGAAGCCCTGGAACACGCCGGCTGGGATGTGGGCGTGGCCTGGCAGGACGGCCGGGCTTTCCACGGTCCCTGCCACATCCGCATGAACCTGGCTCTGCCCCTTTCACGGGTGCAGGAAGCTTTCGACCGGCTGCAGAAGTACGTGTTCTGCTGAGCTCTCTCCTACGGCGTATACAAACGGCTTGCCCCAGCGGGCAAGCCGTTTTTTCTTTGCTGGCTTTAGGGGCTTGGGAAAGCCCCTTTTACCAGGTGCAGAGCAAGCGACGCCAGGGCATTCCTTTCGCATCCCTCTGGGTTCTGAACAAACCGCTCGTTTACGCGTGATTTTGCTTTGCTTTTGCAAAAAAGGAAAGCTGCGGCAAACAGTCTCCGCAGCTCTCAAAACACAAGAAATTCCACAGGTTCGGTGGAAAAAGAGGAAAAGCCTGCCCATCCAGGCCCGTTCCTGTACCAGGCTACAAACGCAGGCCCTTAATGTCCTTGATGCGGGAAAAAATCACATTGCAGGAGCACTCCACCACTCCTGGCAATGGGTCGATGGTGTGGGAGAGCAGGCGCTCCATTTCCTCGCTGGAGGAAGCCACTGCGTGCACATGGAGCTTGCACTTTCCGCTCACCCGGTAAATTTGGGTGACCGTTTCGTTCTGCCGCAGAATTTCCGCCACTTCGCCCAGGGCATCGGGGGTGGTCTCGATTTCAAAGTAGCAGGAAACCGCCCCGCTGATCTTCTGGGGATTGACCACGGTGGTGTACTCTTCGATGATCCCTTTTTTCTCCAGCGCCTGCACCCGCATTTTCACTGCCACTCGGGAAATCCCCACCTGCTGGCCGATTTCCGAATAGGACATGCGGGCGTTACGGATTAAAAGCTGCAGGATTTTTTGATCCAGTTCATCCAACCCATCTAAAAACACCGGCTCGCCCCCCCCTTTTTCCTTTTGGGGCCATTATAGCCCGCCCTTTGGTGTCTGTCAAGAAAACGGCGGCTTTCTGCCTTGACAAGGGCGGGCGCACGCCCTATAATACATTTCGAATAGTAAGTTTAAAATTTCGAATCGAAAGGAAACAGAGAGGCTATGGAGAGAGAACTGACCAGGGGGCCTGTGATGAAAACCATGTTGGTATTTGCGGTTCCCATGATTTTAGGAGACTTGCTGCAGCAGTGCTACAACATTGCAGACACCGTGATTGTGGGCCAATTCCTGGGGACGGACGCCCTGGCGGCAGTGGGTTCCTCCTTTTCCCTGATGACCTTTCTCACCTCCATTTTGTTGGGGCTGGCCATGGGCAGCGGCACCGTGTTTTCCATTCGCTTTGGCCAAGGGGACACCCAAGGGCTGAAGGAGGGGATTTTGGCCTCCTTCAGTTTGCTGGGCGCAGCGGCGGTGGTGCTGCATGTGGCGATCTTTTGGGGCTTGGAGTGGATTATGCAGCTCCTGCAGATCCCCCAGAGCCTGCTGCAGCCCACCCGGGACTATTTACAGGTGGTTTTTGCCGGCATTTTAGCCATTTTCCTCTACAACTTCTTTGCCTCCCTGCTGCGCTCCCTGGGGAACTCTCTGGTACCGCTGGTGTTTTTAGGGGGAAGCGCGGTGCTGAACATTGGACTGGACCTGTGGTTTGTGGCAGGGCTGCACCGAGGCGTGGCCGGGGCAGCGGAGGCCACGGTCCTTTCCCAGTACGTTTCCGGCCTGGGAATTGCCCTGTACACCTGGAGGAAGTTCCCCCACCTCTTTCGCAGAGAACGGGGCGTCCGCCTGCGCTGGAGCCGGGTGCGGGAGATCGGCAGCTTCTCCGCCCTCACCTGCCTGCAGCAATCCATTATGAATCTGGGCATTCTGGCGGTGCAGGGCCTTGTAAACAGCTTTGGGCCCGCGGTTATGGCAGCCTTTGCCGCGGGGGTTAAAATTGACGCCTTTGCCTATCTGCCGGTGCAGGACTTTGGAAATGCCTTCTCCATTTTTGTGGCTCAAAACTACGGCGCCAAGGAAAGCGGGCGCATTCGCATAGCCATTCGGGGTGCGGCAATCGCCTCGGTGGTGTTCAGCCTGGCTGTCTCCCTGGGAGTCTTCCTCTTGGCGGAACCTTTGATGGGGCTGTTTATTGACCCCTCCCAACAGGCCGTGGTGGCGGAGGGCGCCCGCTACCTGCGCATAGAAGGGGCCTTTTACTGTTTGATCGGCCTGCTCTTCCTGCTGTACGGGCTGTATCGTGCCCTGGGGCGCCCGGGCATGTCCGTAGTGCTCACGGTCGTCTCCTTGGGGACACGGGTGGCCTTGGCCTATGGGCTCTCCGCCCTTCCCGGCGTGGGGGTTGTGGGAATTTGGTGGTCCGTGCCCATTGGCTGGTTTTTGGCGGACGCTCTGGGAATCGGCTACTATCTGTACCGGCGCAAACAGTTGGTCCCTTAGGCCCAGTCGCCCCTTTTTATCTGCACGTATTCTTCAAAAACAAAATGTGCCAAGGTTATTTTCCCCTGGCAGAACCGGGAGGGTGCTAAGCCTGAAGGCAGCAGCAAAAAAGCGGAGAGCCCCCGCAGGCTTCTCCGCTTTTCTCTGTATAGGACCACAGGATTTTCCCTGGTGCACCATCTGTTTAGGGCTGGGATAGAACTTGGCGAATTTCCCCTTCTACGGCGCGCACTTCCTCCTGAAACGCCCGGGAAGAAACCCGCAGGGCCCCTGCCCCCAGAATAATCAGCTGCTCCGTAGCGTCGGAGGTGACCACCCGGGTGCGGTAGTGCTTGGCAATGTGGTGGGTGGCTTTTTCAATGTACATATCCGCCGTCTCCGCCTCTTTGGTGTAGACCACGTGGAGGTTGTGGTAGCGCTCCACCGAGCCCACGCCTCCTTTTACCTTATAGGCGTCAAACACCAGAATGGGCACACAGCGCCGGTAGGCCGCATAGTTGCACAGAATATCCATCAGCTTGCCCCGGGCTGCCTCCAGATTTTCCGCCGCCAAGGCCTTGAGCTCCTCCCAGGAAAAAATCACATTGTACCCGTCCACCAGCAGATGCTCCGGCCCTTCCGGCTGGGAGCGCTTGCTGCCTTTGGAGGAGAGTTTCAGCCCCTGGGGCCGCTTGGCAGGGCGCGCGCTCTCCCGCATGGCCTGCAGAGGATCCCGGCGAATGGGACCGTAAGTGCGCTCGAAAATGGCCAGCAACTCCTTATCCTGGGCCAGGGCGTCCCGATAGGCTGCCGCTCCCCGCTCTTGGGGAGAAGCTGTCTCCTCCTCCCGCTCCTGTTCCCGAGCGGCCCGCGCCAAACGCTCTCCTCGGGAGAGAATGCTGGGCAGATGCATGCGGCTTGGAACCTTATCCCAGCGGACCAGCACGCCTGCTCCGTGGCTGCAGAAGACAGAGTCCGCCGTGTTCTCCAAATCCCCGTCAATCTCGTAGCCCACAGCCTCCACCACTTCCTGGGTATTGTGGCAGGGAGCGTACCCGGCGGGCAGGCAGGAGAGCTGTCCGCGGCCCTTGGTGTATGCCGCCACCTCCCGGGCATAGCCCCGCAAGGCTGCCACCGGCGCTTTACCAACGAGCACCGTCTCCTCCCCGCTTGTCTCCGGCGGTTCAAACTGGGCAAAAAGCCGGGGCATATCGGCCAATGCCCTCCCCACCGCCTCGGGAGGCAGCCGCAGGGTAAAGTCGTACCAGGGCTCCAGCAGCACACAGGCACCCATGGCCTGGGCCGTGCGCAAGCCTTGCCGCACCGCCCGGTAGGTGGCTTGGCGAAAATCGCCCCCCTCGGTGTGTTTCACATGGGCCCGGCCGGCGGCCAGCGTAATTTTCACGTCGGTCAGAGGAGCGCCCAGCAACGGGCCCAGGTGGGTTTTCTCCGCCAGATGGGTGAGCACCAGCCGCTGCCAGCTGCCGGCCAGCTCGTCCTCCCGGCAGGAGGAGCCAATTTGCACGCCGCTGCCCCGAGGCGCCGGTTCCAAAAGGAGATGCACCTCCGCGTAATGGCGCAAGGGCTCGTAATGGCCCACCCCTTCCACCGTGGTGTCGATGGTCTCCCGGTATAAGATGCCGCCTTCATCAAAGGTAACCTGCAGGCCGTAGCGGCGTTCCAACAGGCTTTGGAGAATCTCCAGCTGCACCTCGCCCATAAGCTGCAAATGGACTTGCCCCAGCCGCTCGTCCCACACCACGTGGAGCAGGGGATCTTCCTGCTCCAACTCCCGCAGCTGCCGCAAAGCCGTGGGAATGTCGCAGCCCTCCGGCAGCCGCACCCGGTAGCGCAGCACCGGTTCCAAGGCGGGGGCGGCCGCGTCCGGTTCCGTACCCAGCCCCTCTCCAGGGTAGGCGTCCGCCAGCCCTGTCACCGCCACCACCATACCTGGCAGGGCGGCCTCCACGGGCCGAAACTTTGCCCCGGAATACAGCCGCAGCTGATCCGCTTTGGCGGTCCAGGACTTGCGTGCATCCGGCCGGGAAGAGAGCTGGGTTTTCACCTGCAGCTCTCCTCCGGTGACCTTCATCCAGGCCAGCTGGTTTCCGGAGTCATCCCGTGTCACCTTGAAAATCCGAGCGCCAAAGGCCTCTCTGGAAGGAGGAGCCAGCGTCAAGCTGTTCAAAGCTTCCAGCAGGGCGTCCACCCCCTCCAGCTTTAAAGCAGACCCGGAAAAACAGGGGAAAAGCTGCCGCTTGGCGACGGCCTCCGCCAGCTGCTCCGTGGTGGGCCGTTGCCCCTGGGTGATCGTCTCCAAGAGCGTTTCGTTGCACAACGCCAGGTCTTCCTCGCAGGCGGGATCGGACAGATCCACGCACCCCGCTCCCAAGCGGCGGCGCAGCTCCTCCAAACAGCGCGCCCGGTCCGCACCGGGTAAATCCATTTTATTCAGAAACAAAAACACCGGCACGTGATACCGTTCCAACAGGCGCCACAAGGTCTCTGTGTGGCTTTGCACACCATCTGTGCCGCTGATCACCAAAATCCCGTAATCCATCACCTGCAGGGCCCGCTCCGCTTCCGCGGAAAAGTCCACGTGGCCGGGGGTATCCAAAAAGGTCAGCTGGGCCTCCGGCAGCTGCAGCACAGCCTGCTTGGAAAAGATGGTGATGCCCCGGGCGCGCTCCAGGGCATCCGTATCCAAAAAGGCATCCCGATGGTCCACCCGTCCCAACTTTCGCAGCGCTCCTGCCCGGTAGAGCATGGCCTCGCTCAAGGTGGTTTTGCCAGAGTCCACATGGGCCAATATACCAATCACAAGACGTTTCATTTGCCAGTTCCTTCCCCCGCGGTCTTTGCTTATCCTTTTCAGTATACCGCACCCCTGGGGCAACTGCAAGAAACTTTTTCCTGTCCCTTGGAAAGCAAAGGCCTTTCTCCGCCATGGTCCCGTTCCGCAAAAGCAAACTTTCCTGCCTGGAAACAGCACCTTTCTTCCCAAAAATGACCTGGAAGCTACTGGGTATCCCCAGGTTTCCTTGGAAAGGCGGCGTTACCAGGTCTTTTCTCTCCTTCGGGGCAGTTGAAAATTCTGTACACGGTCAATGAGAAAGGAGGAAATTGTCACAGTGATAACGGAAAACACAAGGCGGGAAAGGGGAATGTAGGTCAAGGAAAGCCCCAACACCACATAGTCTGTAAACATGTACGCCCGGGACAGCCGCCAGTGGGTGAGGCGGGAAATGGTAAGCGCCAACGCATCGTCTCCGCCGCTGGAGCCGCCCTGCCGTACAATGATGCCCACGCCCACACCCACAAAAACACCTCCGAGAACGGCAGCTACGAGCGGGTACGAGGATAGATCCGGCAGCATGGGCGGAAATTGCTCCCACACTTTATAAAACAGCGATACGCTGCATGTGGAGACAATCGACACTTTTATGAATTGTCCCCCCAAATATTTGAAGGCCAGCAGATAGCAGGAAATATCCAACACAGGCGTGATAATCGCCGGTGAAAGACCCAGCCAATGCTCGATCAAAAGCATCATGCCAATGACGCCGCCCTCTGTAATACCCACCTGCTGGTGGATATTGTGAATGCCGAAGGAGCAAATGGCCGCCCCCAACAGAATCCAGGCAATCTTCCTCCAAGAAAGCCCCTCCGCTACCTTGTCCACAGAAACCTGAAACCACTTTTTTATCACAAAAAAGCCTCCTTGCATGGCGCTCAACTACTGGGTATAATAAGGGATATAGTAACTATAGTGTCAAGAGGGGAATCATGGACAATCTATTTTCCATTGGCGAATTGTCAAAATATCAGAACATTTCCAAGCAGACGCTGATTTTTTACGATAAGATCGGTCTGTTCCGCCCTGCTTATGTAGATCCGAAGAACGGGTACCGCTATTACAGCTCCAAGCAGATTGATTACCTGGACACCATTTTGATTATGAAAAAGATCGGGTTCTCTCTGGCAGAGATTCGGGAATATATGCAGCAGTATACCATTGACAGCAGTTTGGTCACTTTAAAAAACCAGGTTGCCGCCATCGACCGTCAGATAGAAGAGCTCCGTCTCATCCGGAGCCGGCTGCTGCATCGCTGCACACAGATGGAAAACGCGAAAGTCTATAAGGAAAAGGAGAACACGGTCCTGCTGGAAAAAGTCGAGGCACAGTACTTGTTGGTTCACCCTGTGGAGCCGCCCTATAGTTTGCGGGAAATCAGCATTGCCACAAAAACCTGTTTCGCGGATTCTTTTCAAAAAGAGCTTCCCATCTACTTTCAGTGCGGCGTGATTGTTCCATACAGCCGCATCCTGGAGAAACGGTTTACAGAGGCTGCCTTTGCCTTTCTCCCCATCGAAAAAACAGACAAGGTCTCCAACATCAAACGCCTGCCCCCAGGAGAGTGCGTAAGCGTTTACCATGTGGGGGATTATCTGTCCATTGGGCGTTCCTACGAAAAGGTTCTGGAGTACTGCAGGCTGCACTCCCTGGAGATTGTATCAGACTCCTATGAATTCTGCATCAACGATTACATCACCACGTACGATGAAAATGAGTATATCACCAAAATGATTATTCCGGGGCTCTTTGAGCCACCTGTCCGGACTTTGAGAGCCACCATTCCGGAGAATGAGGCCACATATTCCGGTAATTCAGAGCCACTTTAGG
>CAJFEW010000051.1 GCA_904374805.1 uncultured Neglectibacter sp. | reverse complement strand
CGGCTGCTCGGTTGCAAGCGCCCTCGCTTACGCCTCGCTGTCGCTACCAACTTTTCGCGGTTGAAGGGCATTGTTCTTTGGGCATCTATTTTGTCACCCCAACCCAGCGGCAAGCTGCCGTTCCCAAGTCGCGATCATCACTTTTGTGGTGGTCGCGATTTTTGTTGCCCGCGTTTTGCATTGCCATCTGTTTTATCGCCTAAACCCAGCGGCAAGCCGCCGCTTCTCAGACACGCACCTCCCACAGGGAGGTGCGTTTTCTTGTATGTCCGTGTTTTTGACGTGTATCTTTTTTGTCACACTAACCCAGCGGCAAGGGGCGCGCCTCTCTCCGCAGGCCCCGTGGCAAGAAAGCAGGAAACCACATGGGATGTACAGGGGAAAACACCCCCAGAAGGAGGCAACACCATGGGTGTTACAAATGCAAATAAAACCATCGATCTGGATCAGATTTCCTGCGATGGATCCCTGCGGGTGTCGCTGGCTTTGACCGCCGCGCCCGACATCGTCTCAAACCCCACAGATATTGTTTTGGTGCTGGACCGTTCCGGCAGCATGACCGGCGCCCCTTTGGCAAACATGAAAATGGGCGCCAAAACGTTCATCGACATTATTGAGGAAGCCACCGACGGCGCGCTGGACGGCCAGATCGGGTCTGGCAGCCGCATGGGGATTGTCAGCTTTGCCAACACAGCTACTGCGGACACACAGCTCATCACCTCTGTAGACAACCTGAAAACTGCGGTGGACAACCTTACCGCCGGCGGGAATACCAACCACGCCGATGCCTTACTGGAGGCGACGGCCCTATTTGATCCCGCTTCCAGCAACGCCAAGGTGATGGTCCTGTTCACGGACGGCAACACCACAGCAGGGGATCCTCCCGCCCCGGTGGCGGCAGCAGCTCGGGCTCAGGGCATTGTGATCTGCTGTATTGGATTGGTGGGATCCGGCGGCGTGGATGTAACCGCCTTAAACGAATAGGCCACCGATCCCGACGGCTCCCATGTGGCGGTCACCCCAGATGCCGCCGACCTGGAGCAGTTGTTCGCGGACTTGGTAGCCAACATCTCCCATCCCGGCGCCACAGACATTGTCATCGACGAGGGCCTTATGCCGGACTTTATCCTGGTGGACATTCTGCCCCCCGCCCAAGGCACGGCATTCCCGCTGGACGCCCGCTCCCTGCGCTGGACCATCCCCCAACTGGGGACAACTTCCAGTGAAAGCGCCGTTCTGGAGTTCACCATTCGCCATGTAACGCAAACGTCCGGCACAAAGCTGGTCAACCAGTCCATCACCTACGGGGACACGGAGGGAAACCAAGTGACCTTCCCCGCCCCCACTGTCACGGTGGAATGCAACCGGATGGTGTGCACCGAAGAGTGCCCCACGCCCGTGGACTTGACCGTAACCGGGTGCACCGACGCCGTCTGCGTGGACTTGGGCGATGTGTACCTGGAATCCCAGGGGCGCATTCCGCAGCTGGGCGCCACCATCAAACACGTCTGCCCGGGCAAACGGGTGGCTCTGGCCGTCATTTTGACCGAGGTGGACAGCAACGGCGACGAACACCAAAGAAGCATGAAGACCTTGACGGTCCCCGCCCACGACGGCCCTGCCTGCCGCGATGTGCGGATTGGCTGCCTGAAATTCGTGGTGCCCGAGGACCTGGACGTGTCGGGGAACTCCCCCTACTCCCTGTGCAACCCCCGCAGGTTCCAAGCGCGCTTGATCGCCCACTATATGGACACGGAGTTTCGCTGCTGCGACGCTTCGGTAACCCTGTAAAGTCTCCCGCTTCCCCTGCCGGGAAGCCGGGTACATAGGCGGCTGCCAACGCCATCTTTCGCCGGGGGGAAGCCCCCTTCTTTTTTTGTCCCTTTTGGGGAACAATCCCTTTGGACAAAGGTCCCCCTTCTGAGAAAAAGTTTTCCCTTTTTGTAAAGAAACCGGCCCGTTACCTGCTAAATTTTTTAATCTATTTTCTGGTTTTTATAATTCTTTTGTGGGATTCCTTGTAATTCGGACGAATCCCGGCGGAAAAAAGCCGGGGAGAATCCGGCATTTCCTACAAAGGGACTCTTTTTTCAGGAAAAAGGGCACCTCATTTTCCCTAAATATCACCGTCTTCTGAGGAAAAATTTTGCGCAATTTTATAAAGTGAACTTGACGATATCCTGCTATTTGCTACGATATTTTGATATACAAGGGCAACTGAAATGTGCTATATATACAGGAAAGAAGGGAAGCGTTTAAAAAAACTTGACAATTTTTCCGCTTCCCGGAAGCGGCATCAGGCCGCGACCCACTTTTAAGGAGGATGTAGTATGAAGAAATGGCGAAAACTGACAGCGCTGCTGCTGGTTCTGTCCCTGGTCTTGGCCATGGGCGCCTGCAGCACAACGGAGACCAGCTCCACCTCTTCCGGTGGCGGCACCTCTGAGTCCAGCACCACCGAAACCAGTGAGCCTACAAGCGAAACTTCGGAAGAGTCCAGCACAACCAGCGAAACTTCCGATACGGAAACAGAGGACACCGGGGCCGACATGACCTCCTATCCTCGCAACGAGACCCTGTATCAGGGCGGCCAGCAGTGGGGCACTCCCGTTTCCAACAACCCCATGGCGGCCAACCCTGTGTATGGCGCTATCGCCCAGAGTGACAACGCCCGTGTGCTGATTTGGGAAACCCTGTACATGTGGAACGTGTCCGACGACACAGCCTATCCCCTTCTGGCGGCAGGCGACTATGAGTGGAACGAAGACCAGACCGCGATCACGGTTCCTCTGAAGGAAGTGGTTCACTGGAGCGACGGCACTCCCTTCACCGCAGCAGACGTGGAAGCCACCTGGGACGCCCATGTGAATTACCAGAGCACCATCGGCGTGGCCTACAGCCCCTACATTGCTGACATCGTGGCTGTGGACGACTACACCGTGGAGATTCAGGCCAACACCGACAACCTGAACCGGATGAAGGTGTTGGAGTATTTGCCCAAGGTGTACGTCATGCAGAAGGCCTACCTGGACGAACTGGCTGAGGCCAACGGCGGCGATGCCACTGCCATGAAGAACGAGCCCATGTGGGACGCTCCCCATACCGGTCCCTACTCCCCCAAGGAGCAGAACGACCAGAAATGGGTGATTGAGCGGGATGACAACTACTGGGGCCAGGACGAGTCCATGTGGGGCAAGCTGCCCGTTCCCAAGTACATCATCCACAACATCTATTCTTCCAACGACGTAGCTGCCCAGGCTTTTGCCAACGGCGAAATCGACATCAACCAGTCCTACACGGCGAACATCGAAACCTTCTGGGAAGACCAGGGCCTGCCCATCTCCACTTACATGCAGGAGCCTCCCTACAACGCCCCTGGTGTTATCCCCTCTGTTATCTTCAACACCCAGCGCAACGGCCTGGATCAGGCTGAAGTGCGTAAGGCCATTGCCATGGCTACCGACTATGACCAGATCATCGAATCTGCTATGACCGGCCAGTCCCCCACCTTTGAAGAGTACCCCCGTACCATCTTCAACTGGTCCGAAGCTCAGCAGAGCATGATTCTGGACCCCGAAGCTCTGGCTCCCCTGCAGTGGGAAGGCAATGATGTGGAAGGCGCCAACGCCCTGCTGGACGAGGCTGGCATTGTGGATACCAACGGCGACGGCAACCGTGAGTACAATGGCGAAGAGCTCTCCTTCCAGGTAGAGTGCCCCACTGGCTGGTCTGACTACGAAGCTGCTCTGCAGATCGTGCAGGAAGCTGGCAAGAACATCGGCATCCAGATCGAGACCTACTTCCCCGAGTCTGCACAGTACACCGACGACCTGCAGGCTGGCAACTTTGACATCTCCCTGGTGTCCTTCTCCGGCGGCATCTCCGCTCCTTGGACCACTTTCTACAGCTACATGTATGGCTTTGGCGGCGAGTTCCCCGAGACCACCGTTACCAACTATGGCCGGTATTACAACCCCGAAGCCGACGAGCTGCTTCTGGAACTGTCCAACAGCACCGACGAAACCCGGCAGCTGGAAATCTACCAGCGGCTCAATGAGATCTATCTGACCGACGTTCCCGCTTATGGCGTTATGTACCGTCCCAACCAGTTTATGAGCTGCTATGAGGGCGTGTGGACCAACTTCCCCAACGAGAACGACGGCACCGATCCCAAGATTCCTCCTATGATGTGCTCTGACGGCTACGGCGTTGCTGCTCTGTACAACTTGGAGCTGGTGGACGGCTAATCGAATAAGACACTATCGCTGAGCAATCGAAGAACCCTCCGGGAAACCGGAGGGTTCGTTCTTTTGTCTTTTTTTGTTTTCTGGCCTTTGCTCAATCCGGCTCGCCCAGCACGTCCCAGGGGGTGAGCATGCCCAGCAGCCGCTCTCCAGGCTGCCCGTGCTCCGTAATAAAGATTACGGACACCCGCTTGTTCTTGCCTTTGACCTTTTCAAACTTTTGCCGCACCGCAATGTACGAGGTGTCCTTGGGGACAAATTCGTAGTTCTCCCGGTGTTCCGCCACCTGAATGTAGGAGCCTAAATCCGCCACGGTCATGTCTGCAGGAATCCCCTTGCCGCCGCTGCGCAGCACATACTGGAACACGGTGCCCACGCTGAACACCCCGCAGAACTCCCCGTCCCGCATAACGGGAATGTGGGAGTAGCCGTTTTTCTCCATGACCTCCATGAGCCGCAGCACCTTCTGGTGCAGATGGGCCCGCATCACCTGCTCCCCCTTTGTGGCGTAGTCCAGGGCCAGGGGGGGCCGGCGGGCAAAGTCCAGCACCTCTCTCATGGCCCGCACCACCGGGGCGGAGGGTTCTACAATGGGTTCTCCCTCCAGGTTGGCGCTGTGGGTCAGCAAGTTGCGGATCTCCCGGCAGGTCTCCAAATTGTCCCGCACCGGGGCGCTCTCCCCGTCTTTGATGAATTCAAACACCACGCTGGAATAGTGCCGCCGGGCGTTGCGGTACTTGTCCTCTAAGACATCCTCCAGCTGTTTATACAAATCTAAAAACTCGTCGATCCGGCTTTTGGACTGCTCCATGCAGGATTTCCCCTTTCTATCTCCCAGCCCCTTGTAGCAAGGAGCCCGGTGTAAGGGCCGCCTGTCGCGGCCCGCTTTACAGCAGTTTTTCCGAAGGCAGGCGCTCCACCTGCCGCAGCAGGGCGCGGGCGTCCTCCTCCACCGCCTTCCGGCAGGTTTCCCGGTAGCTGCGCAGCGCCTTGATGTCGCTGATCAGCTGGTCCCGCTCCTGCTCCAAGTCCTGGCAGACCCGCCGCCGGCGCTCCTCGCCCGGGGAGGCGGCCAGCTTTTCTTGAACTGCCTGCAGCTGGGTTAAAGCCGCCTGCTCCCCGGCCCGGGCCTCCTCCCGCTCCTTTTTGAGACGGGCGTTTTCCTGGCGAAGGGCGTCCCGCTCCTGCTGAAGCCGCTCTTTCTCCTTGCGCAAGTCGTCCCGTTCCCGGCGCCATTGGGAGGTCGTTTGGGCATCCCGTTCCACACTGTCGGAAAGCTCATCCAGAAAGGCATCCACCTGCTCGGCCAAATACCACTTTCCCCGGGTTTGAAAGGACACCCGTTCCAGGCTCTCTTTTGTGTAGTCCATCAAGGTCTCTCCTTCTCCATGTTGTGCAGCGCTTCCAGGAATTGTTCCCGGGTCACCAGAGTCCCCACCGCCCGCAGCAGTTCGTTGGCGGAAAGCCGTTCCGGCAGGCCCAAAGCTTTTTGCAGTTCCCGGCGGCGGCGGGCGCTGTCCGGCCCTCCCGCCAGGCCCAATTCCATCAAGTCCCCTTTGGTGAGGGACGCCCCGCTTCTCTGGGGGGCAGACCCGTCCTCCAACGTGGCGCCCGCCCCCTCCAATGCCTTGCGCAGGGTGGCCAGGTCCATGCCTTCCACGCCCAGCTTTCCCTCCTTAGAGGGGGCCGCCTTCCGGCGCTCCTTGCCGGGCACATCGGGAATATAGGCGTGCTTCAGCTGCTCCGGGGGGATGGAGGAGGCCAGCTTGTGCCGGATGAGGAACCCGGCGCCATCGCTGTCGGTGAGCACAATCAATCCCCGGGTTTTGGCCAGCTCCCGCAAGTACCGCAATTTCTCCCGGTCCCGAAAAATGCCAAAGCCACCTGTCTCCACAATCAGGCCGTCCACCAGGCCAGCGAGCTTTGCCTTGTCGTAGCGCCCCTCCACCACAATGGCCTCTTTCACCCGGATCATACAGGCTCCTCCCGGGACGCCAGCAACAGCTTGGCCACCAACTCGTCCAAAATAATACGCCCGTCCAGCCGGGAGCCTTTCAAGGCCAAGTCCGCTTCCAAAAGCAGGTGCAGACTCTTCCGCAAGGCCCCTTGGGTCAAATTGCGGGCCGCCCGCTGGGCGTTGCGCAGGCGGAACTCCCGGCCTTTATAGTCTCCATACCGGGCGGCGTCCTGGGCTGTGCCGCCGCTCTCCAAGGCAGCGCGAACCCGGACCATATCCACGTAGGAGGCGCTCAAGGCCCCCAAAATGGAAAGGGGCTCCTCGTTTTGGGCAAAAAGCTGCTCCAAAAGCCCATAGGCCTTCTCATACTCCCCGGCCACCAAGGCGTTGGCCATGAGAAACACCGTGGTCTCCGTGGTCTTAGAGACCAGGGTCTCCACCATCTCCCCGGTGATCTCCCCCTGGCCGCTGCCCAGGGCAAAAGCGCAGAGCTTTTCCATCTCCTGGCGCAGAGCCGTAACGTCCGGTCCTGCGTACTCCACCAGGCGCGCCGCGTTCTGCCGGGAGAGGACGCAGCCGTTTTTCTCCGCCTCCCGCAGGAGCATGCGCTGCAGCTCCAAGGCGCTGCGCCGCTGGCAGAACACCACGATCCCCTGTTTTTCCGCGTTTTTGAGAAATTTCCGCCACTTGGCAGATTTCTTCCCGTCAAACAGCAGGGTGGGGTACCAGAACACCAAGGTGGTAGTCTCCGGGGAAAGCTCCCACAGTTCGTACAGCTTATCCAACTCCTGGGCGGATTTGGACTCCACGTCAAAATCCGCCACAGCCACGCATTTCCGCTGGGCAAAAAAGGGCAGGGCTTGGGCGGCGTCCGCGATGCTGTCCAGAGAAGAGTCGTTGGTAAAATCTTGTTGGTTAAACTCCGGGAACGACTCCCCGCCCGCCTTTTTCCGAAGCTGCTGGGCCAGCCGGCGCACCAGGTACTTTTCCTCCCCGGCCACCACAAACAGACCCTGCAACTCTCCTCCGGCGATCTGCTTGCGCAGTTGCCCTTCCTCCACAGACGGCATCAGCCTTCCCTCCTTACACGGTACTCTCCCCCAGGCTGCAGTTCCACACCAAAGGCGCCCTCCTCCACAGGGAGCACCCATGTCTCTCCCTCCTGGGGGAAGGAAGTAGTTTCTTCTATTATACCATCGGTCTGCCACACAGTAAATGTAGAATTTACGCGGCTCTCCTCCAAACAGGTGAAAAGAATTTCGCAGCTCTGGGCTTTGGCGGCCTCCCATTCCACCAGCACGTCCACGCCGTGCAGCTGCAGGCGCAGACCCTCCCAGCGGGGGAGGATTTCCGCCTGCACCCCGGGCAGCACCTCCACCGCCGTCCCTGCCTGGGCGTAGACAGGCGCTGGGCTCTCCTCTAAGTTTCTGTCCCAATAGGCGCCGGAGGGAAGGACCAGTTGTTCCACCGGGTATTCCCGCAGGATTTGGGAAGCGGCCTCCAGGGCGTCTGGCCCTGTGTCCGGCAGGCAGAGGGTCTCCACCT
Source organism: uncultured Neglectibacter sp. (assembly GCA_904374805.1). Lineage (GTDB taxonomy): Bacteria > Bacillota > Clostridia > Oscillospirales > Acutalibacteraceae > Acutalibacter > Acutalibacter pullicola. The sequence goes on along the minus strand of CAJFEW010000051.1, from coordinate 5,544 downwards.
GGGTCACATTCCGGCGGTGCAGCAGCTGTGCCACCGCGCCGGTGCGGTACCCGCCCAAAGAGAGCACCGCAGCCCGGTTGCCGGAGAGCAGCACTATGCAGGAGGCCCCGTCCGTCTCGGGAGCGACCAGCACATAGTTCTGCCTTTGCTGGGCCCAAGGCAGAACCCCTGCAAACAACACCACCGCCGCTGCCATACCGCCCAGAATGCCTCGGCGCAGAGCGGGACGTTTCGCCTCCCAAAGCCCTGTCAGCAAAGCGCAAAAGGCCAGCAGAAGCAGGCCCAGCACCAACCCCAGGGAGCTGCCGGCATCCACCGCGCCGTACATGCCCTTTCCCTGGGCCAGCAGAGATCCCGCCTGCAAAAACAGCCGGGAAGCCCAGCCTCCCACCCACAGAAAGGGCGTTCCCAAAGGGGCTAAAGCCGGAATGGGCAAAAACACCATGCCGCAAAACCCCAGATACAGCAGCAGCGTGCTGGGGAAGACCAGCACCAAATTGGCCAGCGGCATCAACAGGGAAATCCCCCGAAACGCCGCCAGCTGCACGGGGAAGGTTCCCAGAGTGGCGGCGCCGGTCACCGCCAGAGAACCGGCAATCCCTTTCCAAATTTTTCCCCGCCGGTCGCCTTTGGCCCCCAGCAGCGCCTGGTAAAAGGGGAGATAGGCCACAACAATTCCCAGGGTGGCCAGCACGGAAAGGGCAAAGCCCACATCTCCGCCGGAGAAGGGGTCCACAGCGCACACCAGCAGCACGGCCAGCCCCAGGGAATTCAAACTGTCCGCCGCCCGGCCAAAGGAATCCGCCAGCAAAAGCACCCCGTACATTGCGGCGCCCCGGCAGGCAGAGGGGGAAAACCCGGTCAAAGCCAAAAAGAGCAGCAGCACCAGCCCGGTCAAAAGGTTGCCCGCCCACTTGGCTCCGCCGAACCGCCGGAGCAGCAGCTGCAGAAAGGACGCCAAAACTGTCATGTGCAAGCCGGACACCACCAAAATGTGGGAGACGCCAAGTTTTTGGAAATTGCCCCGGTCCTCTTCCCACAGGCCGCCGCTGTCCCCCAAGACCATGGCCCGCAGCAGCCCCGCCTCCCGCTGGGGCAGCCGCCGGTTCAGCTCCCTGCCCAGCTGATGGCGAAACCGGGCCAGCAGCTCCCACAAGGGGGTTGCCGGGTCCTTCTCCACCTGGATCCCCTCGTACTGGGAGAGGAAACCGCCCCCTTGAAAGCCATCCGCCAAACGGGAGTTGGCCGTGGAAAACAGGCCGCCCTCCCGTTCAAAAGCGGAGAAAGCCACCTGGCACACCACCCAGTCCCCCGGTTCGCAGGCCAGGGGCAGCGAGGCGGAAAGACGCAGTGTAAAGGGAGATGTCTCCACCGGCTCTCCCCCCTCTTCCCACAGTCCCTCCACCTGCAGGCGGTAGTACAAGCGGTGGTACCGCTCCTGGGGATAGTCCAGCACCTGGGCCCGCACCTGCAGTTCCCGGCCGTCCAGGCTCTGGGGCAAAACGGCTTTCTCCCAGGCCGCGCTGTAGGAAAGGAGCACGGCGCCCCCTGCCAACAGGGCCAAAAAGGCCCCGCAAAAAGCGCGAAGAGCCCCCGGCTGTTCCGCCGGAAGCTCTTGCTGCCTTTTCTTTTTTCGGTTTTGTCCGCGCACCCGCAGGCCTAGAAGGGCGCCTCCGCACACCAGGGCTAAAAGCAGGCACAGCACAGCCAAGGGCCGGGCGCTCTCCGGCCCCCAAGCTGCGGCCCATGCCAAAGCCGCATACGCGGAAAAGCCCACCAAGGCCAAGGGTCTGGCCATGGCTCTTACTTGAAGAACAGGGGCAGGGGCTCCAGATAGACGATATCCGTCCGATCCTTGGCGTCACCCTCCGCCAACACGCAGGCTTTGCCCACCACCTTGCCGCCGATGGTATGGAGCAGTTCCTCCATGGCAGCCAGAGATTCTCCGGTGGAGATCACGTCGTCCACAATGAGAATGCGCTTGCCCTTCAGATTTTCGCAGTCCGCCTTGGACAGGTACAGCTTCTGCACATGGTCGGTGGTGATGGATTTCACCTCCACATGGATGGGGTCTTCCATATAGGCCTTAACCCCCTTCCGGGCCACCACATAGTTGCGGCAGCCCCTGCGGGCCATTTCATAGGCCAGGGGAATCCCTTTGCTCTCTGCGGTGACAATCACGTCGTGCTCCGGGCACTTTTCCAAAAGCGCCTGGGCAGCCTGTTCGGTGACCTCCACGTCTCCGAACATGACAAAACCTGCAATATCCATGTGCTCGTCGATGGGGCAGATGGGAAGCTCCCGCTCGCACCCCGCAATACGGATTTTATACACTTCACCCATTGCTATTCCTCCCTTTCTCCCGCTTTCTTGTAAGAAAGCTTGGCAAAGAACTTACTTTCGCCCGCGCCGCTTTGAGGCGGCGGCCCCTGGTGGGGGTAGGTTTCCCTGCGGCCCGCGTTTTTCACTTCGCTCTCGCTTCTTCAAGAGGGCTTTGGCAAAAAACCTGGCTTCGCCCGCGCCGCTTTGAGGTGGCGGACCCTGGTGGGGATAGGTTTCCCCGCAGCCCGCGTTTTCCACTTCGCTCTCGCTTCTCCAAGAGGGCTCTGGCAAAGAACTTATTTTCGCGCACGCCGCTTTGAGGCGGCGGACCCTGGTGGGGGTGGGTTTCCCTGCGGCCCGCGTTTTCCTCTTCCCCTTGGTGAGGGTCATCCGACCCGCCCTTGCCGCAGGCAAGAAGGCGGCTTGTCCAGCCCGGTCACGGGCCGGTCACGAGCCGGTCACGGGCCGTCACGCGGGGAAGGGCGGCCAGCCCATCTGCCGTTTGCCCAGCAGATGGAAATGCAGATGCTGCACCGTCTGCATGCCGTCCTTGCCGCAGTTGTTCACCACCCGAAACCCGTTTTCCAGGCCCAGGTCGGCGGCAATTTTGGGAATGGCCTCCCACACCTTGGCGATGAGTCCGCTGTTCTCCGGGGTGATCTCCATAGCGGAGGCGATGTGCTCCTTGGGGATTACCAGCACGTGCACCGGCGCCTGGGGATCCTGGTCGTAAAAAGCCAGGACGTTTTCGTCTTCATAGGCAATCTTAGCGGGGATCTGCCCCTGGGCAATTTTGCAGAAAATACAATCCGTCATAAAACACAGCTCCTTTCACGCACTTGCTTGTGGTTGTGGCACACACATCAGCCGATCTGTTTTTTCACCAGCTCCGGCACAGCCGCCAGGGCGTCGTCCAGCTTGGACTGGTCCTTGGCGCCCGCCATGGCGAAGTCGGGACGGCCGCCGCCGTTGCCGCCGCAAAGCTGGGCCACCTCTTTCACCAGCACGCCGGCCTTCAGGCCCTTTGCCTGGGCCTCTTTGCTGCACACTGCCGCCAAGGTGGCTTTGCCGCCGGAAATACCGGCAAACACAGCGGCAATGGCCTCGCCCCGCTCTTTGGCCTTGTCGCACAGAGCCCGCAGAGCGTCGCTGCCCGTGCCGGAGAGCAGCGCGTACACCACCTTCACGCCCTCCACGTCCTGGGCGTTTTGGAACACACCCTCCAGCCGGTTCTGGGCCAATTTGGCATGGAGGGACTCAATCTCCTTGTCCTTTTCCTTCAGCTGGGTCATCATCTGCTGCGCGTGCAGAGGCAGTTCCATGGGATTGGCCACCTTCATAGAACGGGCCGTATCCAACAGCGTAGCCGCCTGGGTTCCCAGCAAAGCCAGCACACCCATGCCGGTGACGCCTTCAATCCGCCGCACACCGGAAGCCACAGAGGACTCCGACAAAACCTTAAACAGGCCCAGCCGGGCGGTGTTATCCATGTGGGTGCCGCCGCAGAACTCCTTGGAGAAGCCGTCCTCCACGGACACCACCCGGACCACGTCGCCGTACTTCTCCCCGAACAGGGCCATGGCGCCGCTTTTACGGGCCTCCTCAATGGGCATCTCCTGCATGGTGACAGGCACAGCCCGCAGAATCTCCTGGTTCACCAACAGTTCCACCTGGGCCAGCTCCTCCGGCGTCAGAGCGGAGAAATGGGTGAAGTCGAACCGCACATGGTTCTCGTTGACCAGCTGGCCGGCCTGCTCCACATGATCGCCCAGCACTCTCCGCAGGGTAGCCTGCAGCAGGTGGGCCGCTGTGTGGTTGCGCATGATGGCCTCTCGACGGCTGACGTCCACCTTGGCGGTGAGAGTGTCGCCCACGTGCAGGGTGCCCTCCGACACCACCGCCCGGTGGAGATACACCCCTTCGTGCTTGGTGGTGTCGATCACATCCACGCGAACGCCTTCCGCTTCCAGCGCGCCGGTGTCGCCCACCTGGCCGCCGCCCTCCCCGTAGAAGGGAGTGGTATCCAGCACGACGGACACTTCCGCGCCCTCGTCCGCGGTATCCACCTGCTGGCCGTTCTGGATGATGGCCAGCACTTTGCCGTCTCCCTCCAGCTGGGTGTAGCCGGTAAACACAGTCTCGGGCAGGCCCGAGGCGGCGCTGCCCTCCCCCTTCCAGGCGTCGGCGCCCGCGTTCTTCCGGGCATTGCGGGCCCGCTCCCGCTGCTCCTGCATCAGCTGGCGGAAGCGCTCCTCGTCCACCTGCATGCCCCGCTCGGAGAGGATCTCCTTGGTCAGATCCAGGGGGAAGCCGTAGGTGTCGTTCAAGGTGAAGGCGTTGTCCCCGGAGAACACCTGGGAATCCGCCTTGTCGATAAGCTCGTTTAAGAGGGCCATGCCCTGATCGATGGTCTTGGCAAAGCTCTCCTCCTCAAAGGAGACCACCTTCTGAATGGTCTCCCGTTTCTCCCGCAGTTCGGGATAGGCCTTTTCATTCTCCTGGATGACGGTGTCCACCACATCCTTCAAAAAGGCCCCTTGGATGCCTAAGAGCTTCCCATGGCGAGAGGCCCGGCGCAGCAGCCGGCGCAGCACATAGCCCCGGCCCTCGTTGCTGGGCAGCACCCCATCGCCGATCATGAACACGGTGGAGCGGATGTGGTCGGTGATCACCCGCAGGGACACGTCTTTCTTAGGGTCGTCCCCGTAGTTTACCCCGGCAATCTGGCAGATTTTTTTCATAATGTTCTGCACCGTATCCACCAAGAACAGGTTGTCCACGTCCTGCATGACGCAGGCCAGGCGCTCCAGGCCCATGCCGGTGTCGATGTTCTTCTGGACCAGATCGGTGTAGTTGCCGTGGCCGTCGTTGTCAAACTGGGAGAACACCAGGTTCCACACTTCCACAAAGCGGTCGCAGTCGCAGCCCACGCCGCAGGTGGGCTTGCCGCAGCCGTGCTTCTCCCCGCGGTCGAAGTAGATTTCCGAGCAGGGGCCGCAGGGGCCGGAGCCGTGCTCCCAAAAGTTGTCCTCCTTGCCCAGGCGCTTCATGTGGCTCTCTTCCACACCGATCTCCTTGGTCCAGATGTCCCAGGCCTCGTCGTCATTTTCATAGACGGAGATGTACAGCTTTTCCTTGGGCATCTCCAGCACCTGGGTGAAGAACTCCCAGGCAAAGGAGATGGCCTCCCGCTTAAAGTAATCGCCAAAGGAGAAGTTGCCC
>CAJFEW010000050.1 GCA_904374805.1 uncultured Neglectibacter sp. | reverse complement strand
GGACTCGTCTCCTTTCGGGAGGTACTTGGATTTGTGGTAAAACCATTGTACCATCTGGGCTGACGGGTCCTCAACTTTCATTTAACTTTACAGTCCGAGAATATTCGTAAGGAGGGGTAAGTATGAATAAGATAAAAGGAGTTCGTTCCTTAGCGCTGCTCCTATGCGTTCTCCTTGCAGGCGTGTCTCTTCCCCTACAAGCCAAGGCCATGTATTTCCGGGACGTGCCGGTCACCGCCTGGTACCGGCAGGCAGTGACCCGTTTGGCAGACGACGGCATCATCACCGGTACCAGCGACGGCCTCTTCTCCCCAAACGACACCTTGACACGAGCTGCTTTTGTCACCATGCTGGCCCGCGCCGCCCTTTCCGCCACAGAGTTGGAGCAGTATCGTTTCCCGGGAAATTTCAAAGACGTCCCCTCCTCCCATTGGTCTACCCCCTATGTGAATTGGGCCGTTGAAACCGGCGTGGCAGAAGGCTATGGAAACGGAACCTTCCGGCCAGATCGGGCGGTCTCCCGTCAAGAGGCCGCTGTCCTGGTGAAAAATTTCGCAGACAGCACCGGTCGGAAATTCCCCCAAAATCAACCGGCGGGTTCCTTCCGGGACCAGGGAAGCATCGCCTCTTGGGCCAAGGAAGCGGTGCGTCTGTGCCAGCAGGCAGGCGTCATCACTGGGGACCCCTCAGGAAATTTCCGGCCCACAGGCACCGCCACCCGGGCAGAGGCTGCGGTGATCTGCTACCGTTTTCTGGAAAATTGCGAAACAGAGGACTACGCCATTGTGCAGAAACGGGTGTACAACACGCCGGTGCGGGCAGTGATTCTCTCCCCCGGTCAGTTTGACGCCAGCCTGGCCTTGGGACAAAACATGGTGGACGGCGCGGAGAATGTCGTCTCCCTGGTAAACCGGACCGGCGCGGTCATTGCTGTGAACGGGGCGTTCTTCAACATGAGCAACTACACGCCTGTGGGCACCTTGATCAGCGACGGCAGAGTGCTGACCATTGACAACGAACGGGCCCCCTACAAAGCGGCCTTGGTCATGGCCCCTTCCGGAGAGTTCTTTGTAGAGAGCTTTACCACCTATTTTGATGTGACACTCTCCGATGGAAACGGGGAGGTCTCCCGTTTGAGCAAGGTCAGTGTAAACCACTGGCCGACCCATTCTGCAGACGCCACCCGGCTGATTATGACCCGGGATTGGGGCACCCGGCTGAATTTCAGCGCACGAGATGCGCTGGTGGTGGACTCCAGCGGCACCATCACTGCTGTGTACCACAACGTGCAGAATGTGGATATTCCTCAAAACGGCTATGTGCTTTGCCAGCATTCCCGCCGGCCGGAGGAGGGAAACTTCTTTGACAGCGCCAAAGTGGGCATGACTTTGTCTTTGGACAGCAAGTTTATTCAGCCTTCCGGCAGCGAGCTGGGATACGATCCGGTGCTGTCCGTTGGAGCGGGCCCTCGGTTGGTGCAGAACGGGCAGGTGTACGGAAACTCCTCCACGTACGAGCAGGAAGGCTTCGACAGCAACGTAACGGCGGCCAACGCTGTGCGCGTATGCGCCGGCATTCTCCCCACAGGCGAACTGGTGCTCCTCAACGCCACAGGGACCCTGCAGAAACTTTCAGAAATCCTGGTGGCCTTTGGCTGTCAGGACGCCATCAACCTGGACGGAGGCGGTTCCACCAACTTGTACGTGGAGGGACAGTGGCTGTACGGGCCGCAGAGCCGCAAATTGAACAATTTGCTCTACTTCACCCGCTGACACAGGGAGCCTTGGTTTTCGCCCCTGTCAACCTCCCAGGCATACTTGACTTTTCTTTTCTACAACACAAGAGGGCTGCTGCTTTCCGCAACAGCCCTCTTGTTCTCATGTATACCGGAGTTTATTAAGTTCCGTGGTACACCGCCACAATATCCTGGGATTGGTCCAGCACCACCAGATCCGCCCGTTTGCCCGGCGCGATGCTGCCAATTTCCCCGTCCATTCCAATGGCCTGGGCGGGAATCAGGGTGGCCGCCTTCACCGCCTGGGCAAAGGGCACGCCGAAACGCACCAGGTTTTTGATCTCCTGATGCAGGTTGGTTACAGAACCGGCAATGGTGCCGTCTGCCAGCGTAGCTTTGCCCTCCCGCACGGTGACCATTTGTCCGCCTAGATCAAAGGGTTCCCCTTCGGGCATGCCGTTGGCACGCATGGAATCGCTGACAACCAGAGCGCGGTCCCCCAACACACGGAAGGCCGTGCGGAGCACCGCTGGGTGAATGTGGAACCCGTCGCAGATTAGCTCGCCGCGCACCCGGGAATCGTCCCACACAGCCCCCACGACGCCGGGATCCCGGTGATGGAGGCCGCTCATGGCGTTAAACAGATGGGTGGCATGGGTCACGCCCTTGTCAAAGGCCGCCTTTGCCTGGTTGTAGTCCGAGGTGGTGTGGGCAATGGATACGGTGCACAGCTGGCTGGCCTTTTCCACAAACTCCAAGCCACCCGGTTGCTCGGGAGCCACATCTACCAGGCGGACTATGCCGCCGCTGCATGCAAAGAAGTGTTGGAACAGGGCAAAATCCGGGGCCAGAATGTCCTCTTCCTTTTGAGCGCCTTTCCGCTCTTTGGCGATGAAGGGGCCTTCCATATTGACGCCCACTACCCGGGCTCCATCCTCCACCGGATGGTCCATCAGCTCCTTGGCAGCCAGCAGCGCCTGCTCGATGACGGAGCGGCCAGTGGTCATGGTGGTGGGGCAAAAGGAGGTGACGCCATGCTTCAGAAGGAAGCGGGCCATGGTCTCCAAAGCCTCCCGGGTACCATCACAAGTGTCCGCCCCAGCACAGCCGTGAATGTGCACATCCACAAACCCGGGGACAATGGTATACCCCGCACAATCCACCGCCAGGTCGGACTCCTTCCGAGGCAGGTTCTCGCCCACCTGCACGATGGTACCCTCTTGAATCTCTATGTCTCCCTGGACCAGTTGAAAATCCTTGTCCAAGTAGGACGCATGGATCAAAAACATTTGTACATCCTCCCTTTTCCGCCGGAAACCGGCCAAACTTAAAGCATTGCGTGTAACAGCACCATAAGGATCACACCGGGAATTCCCAGTGCGCCTGCAGCCCCCAAAGCCAGGGGGCTCAGGGACAGGGAAACGCCTGTGTAAGGCCCGCAGAAATTTACCAGCGCCAATGCGGCAAACCCCAGCACAGCCGAAAGCAGAAAACCTTTCATAGGAAGACCTCTTTCCATACCTCTCTTGGATCCATTCCTATGAAACAGCGGGACAGCTTATACCTCCTGCGGCATGAAATCAATGCGCCCTGTGGCCACGTCGGCAGCAGCCACAATTATACCGATCTCCTCGCCCATCATCAGCACGCGGCCGGAGCGCAGATCCCGGTGGGAGACTTCCCCATCGTACTCAAACTCGCAGTTTTCAAAGTCGTTGAGACTGACAAAGCCCTCCGCGTTGTTTTCCAGCTTGACAAAAATCCCGCGGGGTGTCACGCCGCTGATGACGCCGGTATGGCGCTCGCCCAGATGGGCTTTCATATACTCCGCCATATAGCAGTCCTCTGCAGAGCGCTCCCCGGTAACCGCCCGCACCTCTGTCTTGGAAGACTCGGCAGCAGCCAGGGTGGCAAATTCTCCATAGCGGCGCTTCAAGGTGGTCTGGTCTTCCCCGGCCACCAAGTCGCTTAAAATACGGTGGATGGACGTGTCCGGATAGCGCCGGATCGGAGACGTGAAGTGGCTGTACTCTCCCAGCGCCAAGCCAAAGTGGCCGATTTCCCGGTCGGAATAGTGGGCTTTTTCCATGGTGCGGAGAACCCGGGTATTCACCAAAGACTCCCGGGGGGTGCCTTTTACCCGATCCAAAATGGCGCCGAAATCTTTGGTGGAGGGCTTGCCTCTGCGCAGCTCCCGGCAGGGAATGCCCAAACGCTCCAAAAGCTCCGCCAGCTCGTCCACCCGATCCGGCTGGGGACGTTCGTGCACCCGGTACAGGAAGGGGATCTCCGCCTGCAAGGCAGCTTTAGCGGCGGCAATATTGGCGGCGATCATCATCTGCTCAATGAGCTGCTCCGCCTCCCCTGTGGTGCGGGGCAGCAGATCAATACACACCCCGTTTTCATCCAAAACAAACTTGGTCTCGTCGCTGGAGAGATCCATGTTTCCCCGGCGTTTGGCAGCTTCCTGAAACACATGGTACAGCTCGTTGGCAGCCATCAGGCTGTCCATAACCGGGGCGTACTTGTCCAAAATCTCCTGGGAGGCGGTGCCGTCCAGAATGGTGTTCACCTCCGCATACACCCCTCGGACCTTGGAATTGATCACGGTTTTTGCAAAGCGGTAGGAAAGCATGTTGCCCTCTCCGTCAAACTCCATCAGCGCGGAAAAGGTGAGCTTTTCCGTGCCGGCGTTCAGAGAGCACACCCCATTGGACAAAGCCTCCGGCAGCATGGGGATAACCCGGTCTGCAAAATAGACAGAGGTGCCCCGGCGGTAGGCCTCCTGATCGATGGGAGTTTTGGCTTTCACATAGTGGGACACATCGGCAATGTGTACCCCCAGCTGATAGCCCTTCTCCGTTTTGCGGACGGAAATGGCGTCGTCCAAGTCCTTGGCATCGGCACTGTCGATGGTAAAGATTGGCTCGTCCCGCAGGTCCAGACGCTGGTCAATGTCCTCTTGGGTGACGGTCATCTGAGAGATTTCCTCCGCCTGGGCCAGCACCTCGGGAGGAAATTCCGTGGGGATGCCGCATCGGACGATGATAGCGTCTGCACAAATGCGGGCCCGCTCCCCGGTGCCAAACACAGATTGGATCTCCGCCTGGCTCCAATCGCCCCGGCTGTCCTGAAGAGGTTTGATGAGCACCTTGTCCCCATCCTGGGCGCCGTTCAAACTGCCCACCAGGTTCAGATCGTACCGAAGGGAACCGTCCGGCGTCACCCGCTTGCCCTCTTCGTCCAGATGGACCGTGCCGGTCATGGGCTCTTCCGAACGGGATACAATGCGTTTAACCCGGCCGCTGGGTCCTTTGTCCCGCTTTTGCAGGTCGGTGAGAATCACCTGGTCTCCCACAAAAGCGCCCTTCAAAGCACTGCCCGGAACAAAGATATCCTCCCCTCCCAACTTGGGACGGGCAAAGCCAAACCGCTCGGAGAGGGAGACAATCTGGGCCTCAATATCCCCGCCCCGGGGCACCAGCTTCACCCAGTGGTCCTTGTCCACGGTGATCTCGCCCTTGTCCTTTAAGGAGTGCAGGGCGTCGTAAAAGGCATCCTTATCCCGGACACCTGCTTCCCGCTGCAAAGACCGAGAGGGAACCCCGTCCCCCCCACAGCGTTTCAAGGCGGCCACAATCACTTTTTCCTCCAAGGTGCTGGCGGAGCTGGGAAGCTCGTAGGCGTCCGTGGGGCCAAAGGTGCGTTTCCCAAACCCGCCCCCTCTGCTGCTTCTGTTTCCATTTCTGCTGCTGTTAAATGTTCCTCTTTTTCTCTCCATACACACTCTCTTTCTTTCCCGGGGCCCTGCCCCACATCACCGCAAACGATTCACCAATTCCTTGTAATGTCTCCCGCGGACTTCAAAATTCGGATACAAATCAAAGGCCGCACAGGCCGGGGACAGGGAGACAATGTCCCCCGGCTGGGCGTGGGCGGCGGCAGCGGCCACCGCCTGTTCCATGGTTTCCACCCGGAGGATCTCCGGGCAGCCTTCTTCATATTCCTCCGCCGCCTTGACCGCGTTCTCAATCTTCTGGGCCGTGTGGCCCAGGAGAATCAACGTCTTCACCTTTTGACACACCGCCGGCCCCAAAGGCTCAAAGGGGATGTGCTTATCGTAGCCCCCTGCAATCAATACAATCTTCTGGGGGAACAGGGACAGCATGCCGGAGATCACCCGGGTGGGCGAGGTGGCAATGGAGTCGTTGTAGTAGCGCACCCCGTGGAGTTCCCGAACAAACTCCGCCCGATGCTCCACTCCGTTAAACGTTGCTGCTACCTGCCGGATGGTCTCCGGCTCCACGTCCCCCCACACGGCCGCAATGGCCGCCATATAGTTTTCCACGTTATGCCAGCCGGGAATCCGGATTTGAGAGAGGGGCATCAGCTTTTCCCCTTGCACATATAGGGCTTCCTCATCGCACCAGACGCCCCGCTCCACCGCCTCACCTCGGCGGAACAGCCAGCAATCTCCCCTCACGTCGGGGGCAAAGGAGGCTGTGATTTCATTCCCAGCGTTGAGCACAGTGCGGGAAAAAGCGTCCTGGTGCAGCAAAATATTTTTCTTGGCATCTATATATTCCTGCATATCTTTGTGCACGTCCAGATGGTTGGGGGACAAATTGGTGACCACCGCCACGTCGGGGCTCTCCCGCATGGAGATCAGCTGGAAGCTGGAGAGCTCCACCACAGCGCAATCCTCTGGACGAATGGAGGCAATCTCCGGCAGAAGGGGCTTGCCAATGTTGCCCCCCAGGTGTACGGTCTTTCCCTGGGCTTCCAGCAACGCAGCCAGAATGGAGGTGGTGGTGGTCTTCCCATCGCTGCCTGTTACAGCATAAATCTTGCAGGGACACAGCTTAAAGAAGACTTCCATCTCGCTGGTGACGGCAGCTCCCCGGGCGCGGGCAGCTTCCAGCTCTGGGAGGTGATAGGACATGCCCGGAGTGCGGAAGATAATATCTTCGCTTAGGTTTTGCAGATAGTCTTCCCCCAGAAGGAGAGAGACCCCCCACTTTTTCAAAATTTCCCCGTTCTCCCCCAGTTCTTCCAACGGCCGTTTGTCACGAACCGACACAGGCATGCCCTGTTCGCAAAACATTTGAATCACCGGCATATGGCTGCGGCCCACGCCGCAGAAGGTGACGGTTTTTCCCTTGATACTGGCAAAAAATTGTTCCAGGTTCACTTGTTCCACTTCCAATCTTTCCGGGACATTCTCAATCCCCTGCCAACAGGGACCGGTCGTCCGCATAGCTGCTATACAGATGATAGTACAGGCCTCGCTTGGCCATCAATTCCTCATGGGTGCCCTTTTCTTCGATCCCGTTATGAGTGAGCACAAGAATCACCGAGGCATTTTTAATGGTGGTCAGCCGGTGGGCAATGGTAAAGGTGGTGCGCCCTTTGGCCAGTTTCTCCAAAGACTGCTGCACCAGCTTCTCGCTTTCGTTGTCCAGGGCAGAGGTAGCCTCGTCCAAGATCATAATGGGCGGGTTTTTCAAAAAGGCGCGGGCGATGCTGATGCGCTGCTTCTGCCCGCCAGACAGCTTGACGCCCCGTTCCCCCACAAAGGTATCATACCCATGCTGCAGTTCCAAAATGAAGTCGTGGGCGCCAGCTTGCTTAGCCGCCTGGATGACTTCTTCCCGACTGGCTCCAGGCTTGCCATACTGGATATTTTCAAACACCGTGCCGGAAAACAGGTACACATCCTGCTGCACAAAGCCGATCTGATCCCGCAGAGATTTCAGGGTCACATCGTGCACATTCTGCCCGTCAATGAGAATACGCCCCTCATCCACATCGTAGAAACGGGGAATCAAGTTGCACAAAGTGGTTTTGCCGCCGCCGGAGGGACCCACCAAGGCCACGTTCTCCCCTGCCTTTACCTGCAAGTTGATGTGAGAGAGCACCTGCTTGCCGTCGTCGGCGTAGGAGAAACTCACGTTCTCAAAGGTCACGTCGCCCTTTTTGATCTCCAGGGGCTTGGCTCCGGGCTCATCAAAAATCTCCACGTCTGCGTCCATCACCTGGAAGAACCGTTCCACACCGGTCATACCCTGCTGGAACTGCTCGGCGAACTGCACCAACCGACGGATGGAGGTGATCAGCGTGCCCACATAGAGCATATAGGCCACCAAATCCGCCGGCTGAATTTGGCCGTTGATCATAAACAGAGCCCCGGCCACCAGCACCAACAGGTTCATGAGACCGTCAAACAGCCGGTTGGAGGCCTCGAAACCGCCCATGTAAAAGTACCGGCGACGTTTGACATTGTAGAAAATCTGATTGCCCTTTTCAAATTTTTCCTTTTCCAACTCCTCGTTGGCAAAGGATTTGACCACCCGCACCCCTAGAAGGCTGTCTTCCACCTGGGCGTTGATCTCTCCCAGCTGCACCCGCTGGGTGCGAAACTGCTCTTTCATCTTTCCGTTGAAGTAGATGGCAGCCACAATAATCAAGGGCACAATGGTAAACATAATAAAGGTCAGCCACACATTGACGCCGCACAAGATGATAAAGGAGCCCACAATTTTAATGCCCGCAATAAAGAACTCTTCCGGGCAGTGGTGGGCAAACTCCGTCACATCAAACAGGTCCGTGGTGATGCGGGTCATAATCTGCCCCACCTTGGTGTTGTCAAAATAGTTGAACGAAAGCTTTTGCAAATGATCGAACATAGCACTTCGCATGTCTGTTTCGATTTTGGTGCCCATAATGTGTCCCACGGACGACATAAAAAAATTGGCTGCCGCGTCCACCAGACGCAAAAACAAATAGAGCCCGCCGATTTTGAGCACCAACCCCACGGTCAAGGAGGCCAAATCGTTGATGCCCGCGTTGGTCACATACCGTACCAGCATGGGCAGCACCAGCTCGCAGACGGTGGTCAGCGCCGCACAGAACAGATCAAAAAAGAGTACGCCTTTATACTTTTTAAAGTAGGGAATAAACCGGCGAACCAATCCCTTGGGGTGCTTCTCCTTTTTCGTTACTTCCTTTACGTTTTCCAAATTCCCACCTCAACTCTTTCCTAAAAACTACCACTTTGCATTATGCCACAAACCACGGCCAGAATCAAGCCCCCGGGTGGAGATCTGCGGCTTTGGGCGGGGAAAAACAACCTATTCTATGGAAGAAGCCCACAACAAAACCAAACACACGCCGTGGAGCAAAGCCATCAAAAAGGGCCCCATCGTGCGGAGGAGGCTTTTCCTGCCCAGCCCCACCAGGCCGTCCACCGCCTGCACCAGCAGCATGGCTCCTGTGACAGCGGTCAAAAGCATTGACGAGTGAAAGAGGCAGGGAACAGCCGCCAGAAGGAACAAACCCAAGCTCCGAGCCAGCATGTACAGGGCGTTGGACCGGGCAGGCCCCTGTTCCCGCCGCACGGCCCCTAGAGAGAAAACCACACCCAGGAAAGCACTGGCCGCCGTGACTCCATATTCCACGCAAACCACCTCCGATACCGCCATTGTAGCACACACCTTTCCCCCGGCAAGGTTCCTCCTTTCCGGCGCGCCTTCCGGTTGCAAAGAGGAGTTGGGGGATGTATAATCGAAGGGGAAGGAGGAGAAGCCCATGAACATTGTGGTTTTGGACGGAGGCACCACCAACCCTGGGGATCTCTCCTGGGAGCCTTTGGCCCAGCTGGGACATCTCACCGTGTACGACGAAACATCCCCCGAGCAGGTGGTCGGCAGGCTTTTCGACGCACAGGCGGTCATCCTCAACCGGGTGGCCTTGGGCCGGGAGGAGTTTACACAGCTGCCCCGGCTGCGCTATGTGGGCACGCTGGCCACAGGCTACAATACCATCGACGTAGAGGCCGCCAGGGCCTTTGGCATAACAGTGTGCAATGTGCCCCACTATTGTGAGAAGCCTGTGGCTCAGCACGCTCTCTCCCTGCTTCTGTGCCTGTGCAACCACGTACCTGCTTCCAGCACCCTGGTACGAGAGGGAAAGTGGGAACAAGCCGTGCAGAAAAGCCACCGGACTCTCGCCCCCGTGGAGCTGGCTGGAAAGCGATTGGGCATTCTGGGCTTTGGCAGCATCGGCCGGCAAATGGCCGCCCTGGGCCTGGCGTTGGGCATGGAGGTGCTTTTATACAGCCGCCGGGAAAAACCAGCGCCGGGCGGGTGCCGGTGGGTGGATCTGGAATCCTTATTTCGAGAGAGCGACGTGGTCTCCCTTCACTGCCCGCTGACCGAGGAAACCCGGGGTCTGGTGGGAAAGAAGCAGCTCTCTTGGATGAAACCCACCGCATTTCTCCTGAACACCGCTCGGGGCGCCTTGGTGGACGAAACGGCCTTGGCAGAGGCCTTAAACCAGGGCAGGCTGGCCGGGGCCGGGTTGGATGTGTTGACCCAGGAGCCTCCCCCGCCGGACCATCCCCTGCTCTCCGCTAAAAACTGTGTGATCACGCCCCATGTGGCCTGGTCCACCAAAGAGGCGCGGGCCAGGCTCCTGCAAACGGTGGCGGATAACCTGCGTGCCTATCAGGCGGGAACCCCTCAGAATCAGGTAAACTGATCTCCGTAGGGATGGTTTTGTTTTTGCCCGTTTTGGAAAAACATCTATTTGCCTTTATAGGAAACAATTTACAATGGAAAGCACTAGAGAACGGATTTGGAAAATAAAACAACTGTAAAAGTAAAGAAAGGAAGGATTGCGGCTATGAACAATTTCACATTTTGCGCCCCCACCAAAGTGGTCTTCGGCAAGGGCGTGGAAACCCAGGTGGGAGAGCTCTGCAAGGAACAGGGCGCTACCAAAGTGCTGGTCCATTTCGGCGGGCAGAGCGCTAAGAAGAGCGGCCTGCTGGACAGGGTGTTCGCTTCCCTGGACGAGGCGGGCATTCCGTATGTGTCCCTGGGCGGGGTAAAACCCAACCCTCGCCTCTCCTTGGTGTATGAAGGCATTGACCTCTGCCGGAAAGAAGGGGTGGACTTTCTGCTGCCCGTAGGAGGCGGCAGCGTGATTGACTCCGCCAAAGCCATTGGATACGGGCTGGCCAACGACTTTGACGTGTGGGATTTGTACGACCACAAGAACACCGCCAAGGCCTGCGCGCCCCTGGGAGCGGTGCTGACCATCGCCGCTGCCGGCAGCGAAATGAGCGACTCCAGTGTGATCACCAAGGACGAAGGGGGCATCAAGCGGGGCTACAACTCCGACTTGTGCCGCTGCCGGTTTGCTGTTATGAATCCGGAGCTCACCTACACTTTGCCTGCTTACCAGACCGCCTGCGGCGCCACCGATATTATGATGCATGTGATGGAACGGTACTTTGTGCAGGATGACACTCTGGAGCTCACCGACAGCATGGCGGAAGCCCTGATCCGCACCGTCATGAAAAACGCTCCCATCGCCCTGGAAGATCCGGAAAACTACCAGGCCCGGGCGGAGATTATGTGGGCCAGTTCTCTGGCTCACAACGGGTTGATGAACTGCGGCGGCCCCAAAGGGGATTGGGCCTGCCACCAGTTGGAACACGAGCTGGGAGGCATGTTCGACGTGGCCCACGGCGCCGGCTTGGCCGCTGTGTGGGGCAGCTGGGCCCGGTATGTGTACCAAGAAAAGCCGGAGCGCTTTGCCAAGTTTGCCCACAAGATTTTTGACATTCCCTGCCACGGCAATGCAAAAGAGACCGCCCTGCAAGGCATCGAAGCCATGGAGGACTTCTACCGCTCCATCCACATGCCGGTGAACATCCACGAGTTGGGTTACGATTTGACCAAGGAGCAAATCGACACCCTGGCGGAAAAATGTTGCTTTGGCGGCAGGACTATTGGGCTGTTCCGCGTTTTGGGAAAAGAGGATATCCAAAAGATCTATGATAGAGCAAAGGGCTGCTAAATTCTTTACAGCAATTCATAAGACAGTTTTTTGAAGTTACGCAGCAAATTGCGAAAAATTCCTAGTGTGTTTCACAGAAAATCGACGAAAAAGGAAAAGGACCGGCGAACCGGTCCTTTTCCTTCTTTTGGGGAGGAGTTGTATTGAAAAGTGCGGCTTTCTGCCGCGTGGCTTGTACTCTTGATTACGGCTATATTATAGTCGTAGCACGGGCAAATGTCAACCGTTTCACGGAGAATCTACCTTTTTCATAATCTCAAAAAAGTGAAAAAGCCCTTTTTATAAATTTAGCACAAGTAAAACCGGGGAGACCCGCGCCCCGCTTGTGTTTCTGGGAGCTCTGTGCTACAATCAAGGCAGTTTACAGAAGGGAAGATTCGGATGGCAGCTATCGAAAAAAATCAGTTGGTGGAACTGGAAATCACCGGGATGACCGCCCAGGGGGCAGGAGTAGGCCGTGCACACGGAATGGCGGTTTTCGTACCCCTCACCGCCATTGGGGACAGGGCCTGGGTCCGCATAGTCAAAGTTACAAAGAAGTACGCCTATGGAAAGCTGATGCAGCTGGTGGTCGCCTCTCCGGACCGCGTGGAGCCGGACTGCGCCTGCTATGCCCAGTGCGGCGGATGCTGCTACCGGCACATCTCCTACGAAACGGAGAAAAAAGTGAAGGAGGAGCGTGTGCGAGAGGCCCTAGTGCGCATCGGAGGTTTTTCTCAGTTGCCCCTCTCCCCTCTTGTGGGCGCCGCCTCCCGAAACGGGTACCGAAACAAAGCCCTTCTTCCCCTGGGGCTCTCCAAAGAGGGGGAACTCACCATGGGTTTTTATGCGGTGAATTCCCACCGCATTGTAGATTGCAGCGCTTGCCTGTTGCAGCCCGCCGTATTCAACCAGGCCATGGAGGCCTTTCGCGCCTGGGCCAAGACCTATGGGGACCCGGTCTATGAAGAGTCCACCCATTCCGGGCGCATGCGCCGCCTGTATCTGCGCTATGGAGAAAAAACTGGGGAAGTGCTGGCCTGTGTGGTGGTAAACGGCAACGGGCTCCATCACGAGCCGGAGTTGGTGGAGGCTTTGCGCCAGGCGGTGCCGGGCTTGACCAGCGTGGTGATCAACTCCAACCGGGAAAAGACCAATGTGGCCCTGGGAAAGAAGTGCCGCACCGCATGGGGACGGGACACCATTCAAGATCAGCTGTGCGGCTTGACGTTCCAGATTTCCCCCCTCTCCTTCTATCAAGTGAACCGCACCCAAGCAGAACGCCTCTATCAGCTGGCAGGGGAGTACGCCGAACTGACCGGAACGGAACTCCTTCTGGATTTGTATTGCGGAACCGGCACCATCGGCCTCTCTCTGGCCAAAAAGGCCCGGCGGGTGATCGGCGTGGAAATCGTCCCGCAAGCAGTGGAAAATGCCCGGGAAAACGCCCGGATCAACGGCATTGAAAACGCAGAGTTCTTCTGTGCAGACGCGGCAAAAGCTGCCCAGATGCTGGCCCAGCGGGGAGAGCGTCCCGACGTGGTGGTGCTGGATCCCCCCCGCAAGGGATGCAGCCCCGAACTGATTCAAACGGTGCTGGACTTTGGCCCCCGGCGCATTGTGTATGTCTCCTGCGACCCAGCCACTCTGGCACGGGATCTGAAGCTGTTTGCCGCCCTGGGATATGCCCCTGTCAAGGCGACGCCCGTGGATATGTTTCCCGGCACAAGCCATGTGGAGACGGTTGTCTTGCTTTCCAAGGGTGAAATCGACTCAAAGAAGGTTCGAGTAGAGTTCTCTCTGGAAGATATGGATATGTCCGGGTTCCAG
>CAJFEW010000049.1 GCA_904374805.1 uncultured Neglectibacter sp. | reverse complement strand
GGACTCGTCTCCTTTCGGGAGGTACTTGGATTTGTGGTAAAACCATTGTACCATCTGGGCTGACGGGTCCTCAACTTTCATTTAACTTTACAGTCCGCATTTTGTTTAAAGGAGGACTTCCCCATGAAAGATTTTACCTATTCCTATCCCACCCATGTGTATTTCGGCAAGGGGGCGCTGGCGAACGCCCTGAAGGCCGAGCTGCCCGTCGAAGCCAAGAAAGTGCTGCTGGCCTACGGCGGCGGATCCATCAAGAAAAACGGCATTTATGAGGAGGTCACCGGCCTGCTGCAAACTTTAGGCAAAGAGGTGGTGGAGTTCACCGGCATCATGGCGAACCCCACCTACCAGAAAGTCCAGGAGGGCGCGAAGCTCGCCAAGGAAAACGCTGTGGACTACATTTTGGCTGTGGGCGGCGGCAGCGTCATCGACTGCTGCAAGATTGTGACGGCCCAGGCCAAGACGGATAAGGACCTGTGGGAGATGGAGTTTGTGGACCGCCAATTCCCCCAGGCCGTCATCCCCATGGGGGCGGTGGTCACCGCTTCCGGCACCGGCGCGGAGATGAACGGCGGCGCGGTTATCACCAACGAGGCCGTCACCGTCAAGGCAGGTATGGGGGCAGCGGCGCCCCGGTTCGCCGTGCTGGATCCCTCCTACACCTTGACCGTGCCCCGAATGCAGGTGCTCTCCGGCGCCTTTGACACCTTGAGCCATGCCATGGAGACCTACTTCGGCAACTCCGATTCGGACAATGTGTCCGACGATGTGGCCTTGGCCATTATGCGCAACACAGTGGTAAATATGAAACGTCTGCTCCAGAATATAGACGATCTGGAAGCCCGGGGCAACCTGATGTGGGATTCTGCCATGGCGGAGAACGGCATTTTGAAGGTGGGCCGTGTGACCGACTTCCAGGCCCACCAGATGGAGCACCAGCTGGGCGCTTACACCGACTGCAACCACGGCCAGGGCCTGGCGGTGATCCACCCCGCCTATTTCCGGTTCCTGTGCCCCTACGCCAAAGAGAAATTCACCCGGTTCGCCCAGGTGGTCTTTGGCAAGGAGACCGCCGAGGAGGGCATCGACGCCCTGTCCGCCTTCATCCAGGAGTGCGGCCTGCCCACCAAGATGGGGCAGCTGCAGTCCAAGGTGGAGATCACCCCCGCGCTGCTGCGGCAAGTGGCGGACAGCTGCAACCTGATTCAGACAAACCCCCACCCCCTCACCCGGGAGGATGTGTACCAAATTCTCCAGGCATGCCTGTGATTTCCCATCCAGTTGTAGGGAAATTATACACCAGTTATAACTTATAGCTTTCTACCTTCTAACAAAGAGAGACTTCTGCGGAGGTCTCTCTTGCTCTATACTGAGAACAAGAAAGAAAAGCTCTTTCTTACAAGTAGCGACCGCGAGAACATGGAAAGAATGAAATACGATGAAACGCACCCTGAGTTTTTTCTTATCCCTTGTAATCCTTCTACTCCTTGCCGCCTGCAGCGGGAACGGGAACAGTTCCTCCCAGGACAGCGCAGCCTCGCCGGAGTCTTCTGCGGTGGAGTCCTCTGCGGAAAGCTCTGTCAGTGAAAGCTCCCTCTCTTCTGCGAGCGAAACTTCCAGCCAGGTCTCCAACGAAGGGCCCGCCAGCAGCGAGGCCGGGGAGTCCCAGGGGGATTCTCACATTTTGATCGCCTACTTTACCCTGCCCGAGGATGTGGACACCACCGGTGTGGACGCTGTCACCGGTGCCAGCGTTGTGGTGGAGGGCGGCGAAGTTTTAGGAAACGTGGAATTTTTGGCCACCATCATCCAGGACACGGTGGGCGGCGACCTGTTCCAGATTGAAACCGTGCAGCAATATCCCCTGGACCACGACCCCTTGGTGGAGCAAGCCGCCCAGGAGCAGGCAGAAAATGCCCGACCAGAACTGGCCTCCTCCCTTGACAATCTGGAGCAGTACGACACCGTCCTTTTGGGCTACCCCAACTGGTGGGGTGATCTGCCCATGCCCCTGTACACCTTTCTGGAGGAGTACGACCTTTCCGGCAAGACGGTGATCCCCTTCTGCACTTTGGCCAGCTCCGACCTGGGCCAAAGCGGCCAGCTGCTGGCGGAACTGGCTGGCACAGGCGATTGGCAGGAGGGCATTCGCTTCCGTTCCAGCGTCAGTAAAGAAGACGTGCAGAGCTGGATCGAAGGCTTAGGTCTGTAACCGGCCCGGTCTCCTTTTTCTATAACGCGTACAAGACTTCCTGTTTTCGGGCGTGTCACAGCTTCTGGCTGGGGCGCGCCTTTCTTGCTGCCACCTGGCACACCAAAGAATCATTATCTATTATAAGACAACCGCCTCAAAAAACAGAGAAGCAAGCCCTAGGCAAAGAGGCCCCTCGTTGCCCATGCTATCCAACGAAGAGACGGCGATCTGACTTCCGCCACCCTGGGTCCTCACGTCTGTAGAGAAGCCATTCAGCGTTCCTCCCCCAACGTTCGCGTCAGCAATTATTCCCAAAAAACTAGGATTGACCCCTTGCACATGGATTCTGGAAACGTGGAACGTGGACACAGCAGATACGTAAGGTCTGCAGAAGAAAGAGCGCCGCTTTTTCATTTATTCATTGAAATAGATCCACGCCCGCTCCTGCAACTGCTGGGCACACGCTTGGGCATCAATCAGGTCGTATTCGAAATAATCCCTGTAGATATCAAAGAATTCCACAAACAGAGCGCTGTCTTGGAACTCCTGCACAGTGAGAGATTCCATCACCTGATTCGCTTTTTGAAAAACGGCCTCCCCCATGTCTCCGTAGAAGGCGTGGCATAAACTCTCTAAGTTCTTCCTGCAAATAGGCAAGTCTCCGGTGTACAGATCTCGATACACCCGATCGTACGTCCCATATCGGTTCAACTGCTGCGGGAATTCCTTTTCCGACACAAGAAACTTCAGGAACGCCCAGGCCAGTTTTGGGTTCTTACAAGCTGAAGTAATACCGTAAAGCTGGCTTCCACGGAACAAGGTTCCCCCATTTTCCAGCCGGTAAGTTTGGTAGACCTTATTTGCCCCTGCCTCCTGGCCCACCAACTCGCTCAAAGTAGCCATGCTGATGGAGTTTACCTGCACCAGCTCTTGACGATCCACAAAAGGTTCGCAGGTTGCTGTGTAGCCGGAGATACTTGAGGAGACCTCCTTCATAGCTTCCAGATACTCCACGTATCCCGGGGTGTCTAGTTGGGAAGTACCGGATCGCTCATCCACATAGTTGCAGTTCTCAAAGGGATTCAGAGAGGTAGCTCCCACATATCTTCCCAGCACCCCATTTTCAGGCATAGCACCAGATTCTTTCGCTTCCTGGAATACCTGAAGAATATCTTGATAATTCATTCCCTGAGGGTATGCTTGCACCAGATCCAGGCCCATTTCATCCAGTATGAGCTTGTTAAATACCAGCGAAGAGGGCCATACGCTAGGACCAAGAACAAACAGCTTCCCGTCCGCCGACTCCCAGCCTTTAAAAATGTTGGAATAGTACTCTTCCATGTGAAACTCCGGGTCTTGTTCCATGAGTTCATACAGATTGAGGAACAACCCACTTTCTCCATACCGTTGATAGGGAAACGTCCCCAGCTCTACAATATCCCCAGCTTCCCCAGAGAACAGCTCCACAACCATGCTCTGTTGGATGGATCCCAGCTCTTCGCCGCCCTCTATCGCACGGCTCACCGCATCATAGGTATCAAACCCAGAATTGATTTGAATATCTACCTGTGGGTGGGCCGCTTCAAAGGCCTGTGCCCAGAGCTCCAGCTCCCCCGCGGCCACGTCTACCGATATGGTCAGTGTGCCAGATAACTCCATTTCCGGCTCTATGGGAAACAATCCTTCCCCGGAAGGCTCTTCCTCCAGATAGTTGTTGTACAAAGACCCCTCCGCTTGGGGTGCCGTACTTTCCTGCAAAGCGCTGCTTGGGGAACTGACCTCACCCTGTTCCGAGGAATTCGCTGACTCGACCTCTTCCAGCGCTTGGCTGTATAGGGCGTCCTGCTCACTTTGGCATGCAGTGCTTGTAAGCAGCAGGCAAAGGCTCAGCAAAAGGGCTAGCACTCGTACTTTTTTCATGGAAAATCCCCCTATCGTGTTTGATTTTACAGCCGCGGCTCAGCTGGAACAGCGCAGACTCAACAGATCTCCTACATCTCTCATTTTTAAAGTCTAGTCGAAAACAACTTTCTCTCTGAAACATCTTCTATCAAATGCAGAATTCATCAGCGAATTCTCTATATTTTATCATCTTCTACTCTATATTTTTATAAAAATATTGTAGCACTCATTGGATCCTTTGTAAATACACTTTTGATCGAATGGTGCTTTTTTCTGTACGGAATAGAAAAACCTACACGAAAAGCTGGCAGATACCATTTTTTGTCTCTCTGAAAATCATCCAATATTTCTCCATAAAAAAAACTGGAAAGAAACGGAGAAGTGTTGTAATCTCCTGCTCTTTCCGCTATACTGAAGACAGTTCCTGACAGGGAGGACGAGTATGGATACCCAAGTTGCTTTCGGCATAATCGCAGGCTGTGTGGCGTTGGCAGCGATTTTAGTCTTTCTTTCGCTCCATATCCTGCGGCGGGAGCCAAGGGATTTGCGGGAGCGCTCTAAAAACGGGGAAATTTTGCTTTTGACCTTTGAGCAAATTATGGCCTTGTACAATGCCGCCCCGGAAAAGTGGGACATGCAAGTGGATAGCCCCACCTATTATCCCCACGG
The DNA here is from genome assembly GCA_904374805.1 of uncultured Neglectibacter sp. Classification (GTDB taxonomy): domain Bacteria; phylum Bacillota; class Clostridia; order Oscillospirales; family Acutalibacteraceae; genus Acutalibacter; species Acutalibacter pullicola. The sequence goes on along the minus strand of CAJFEW010000049.1, from coordinate 9,485 downwards.
AAAAAACCAAGATGGCCTTCTTGTTTTCATGCTGCCAAAAGAACGGAAACGGTACCGGAAGTGGTTTGAATGGCGCCTCTCCCATGGGGAGGACGCGGGCCGGTTTCAAATGACCGCCAAAGCGCTGCTCTCCATGCAAGAGGATTTGGCAGGCCATTTGCAGCAGCTGCAACAGAGCAACCAGAAAGCGCTCCAGGAGTCCTTGGAGTCTGCCCAGCGCATTTTGGATAAACAACAGCAGGAAGGGAGGCGCACAAACCAGTAAGGATGAAGAGTCCGTTCACCCAAAATCTCCATAGCAGGAAGAAAGAGCAGGTGTATTATTGTGGAATTTCTGTTGCCCTACCTCCCCATCATCATCCCCATTCTAGTGATTCTCCTTATTTTGCTCATGGGCTATGTGAAAGCCCCACCGGACCAGGCGTATATCATCTCTGGTTTGCGGAAAAACAGCCGCATCCTCATTGGGCAGGCGGGCATCCGCATCCCCTTTTTGGAGCGGCTGGACAAGCTGTATTTGGGCCAGATGACAGTGGACATCAAGACCGAGCAGTCCGTTCCCACCAACGACTTCATCAACGTATCTGTGGACGCTGTGGCCAAGGTGCGCATTTCCCCGGAGGAAAACGGCATCCGGCTGGCGGCGAAAAACTTTCTGAACAAGAAAGGCAACGACATCGCCATGGACCTGAAAGATTCCCTCCAGGGCAACATGCGGGAGATCATCGGCACGCTGACCCTGGAGAAAATCAACACCGACCGGGATTCCTTCTCCGACCAGGTGATGCAGAAGGCCTCTCGGGACATGGAGAAACTGGGCATTGAAATTCTCTCCTGCAACATTCAAAATGTCCAGGACGAAAACGGCCTGATTCAAGATTTGGGCGCGGAGAACACCTCCCTCATCAAGAAAAACGCTGCCATCGCCAAAGCCCAGGCGGACCGGGACGTGGCCATTGCCCAGGCCGATGCCGACAAGGCTGCCAACGACGCCAAGGTGGAGTCCCAAACCCAGATCGCCCAAAAGCAGAATGAACTGGAAATCAAACGGGCAGAGCTGAAAATCACCGCCGACGCCAAGAAGGCGGAAGCAGAAGCCGCCTATGAAATTCAAAACCAGGCACAGCAGAAAATCATTGGCACCGCCACGGTGGACGCGGAAATCGCCAAAACCGCCCGGGAAGCTGAGCTGAAAAAGCAAGAGGTGGAAGTGGCCAAGCAGGCTTTGGACGCAGAGATCCGCGCCAAGGCGGACGCAGACCGTTACCGGAAGGAGCAGGAAGCCCAGGCCGCCCTGTTCCAGCGGCAGAAGGATGCGGAAGCCAAGCGGTACGAACAGGAGCAAGAGGCGGAAGCTGTGAAAAAGCAGGCGGAGGCCGCCCGCTTCGCCAAGGAGCAGGAGGCTGCCGGTATCTCCGCTGTGGGTAAGGCAGAGGCCGCTGCCATCCAGGCCAAGGCCCTGGCCGAGGCAGAGGGCATCGACAGGAAGGCGGAAGCCATGAAAAAATACGGCCAGGCCGCTGTCATTGAAATGGTCATGAACGCCCTGCCGGAAATCGCCAAGAATGTGGCCCAGCCTCTCTCCAAAGTGGATAAGATCACCATGTACGGCGAGGGCAACAGCGCCAAGCTGCTGGAGGACATCATCAACGGTACCACCCAGGTTTCCGAGGGCATTGCCCAAGGCATGGGCATCGACATCAAGGCACTGCTCTCCGGCATGATCGGCGGGAAAGTGGCCGCAGAACACCAAGAGCCCCCTGCACCAGCAGCGCCCCCCGTGGAAACTGCCCCCGCTGCATCCTCCCCAGATGTCCAGGAGTCTGAAAAAACCGAATAAACAACGTTTCGCCTCGCTCCACTGCAGAAAGGCTGAAACCCAAAAAGGGACGCCGGTTTCTTACCTGCGTCCCTTTGTCTATGCTCGTTGAAAACTTGAAAGCTTCCTTTCCCCCGTGCTGGAAGAAAGGTCGCCCCTACAATCATCGGTCAAACAGGAGCTTGCGCTGCCAACCAGAATTGCCATGTCCTCCAGGTCCTGTGCCAGCTGCGCAGCGCTCCCAGGCTTCTAGGTCACCTCCCGAAGAAATCCCTTCCCATCTCTGTCTACCTGTCCACAAAAAACTGCAGCCAGAGGAAGAAATGGTTGTCACGGACCCATGTAAAAAAGCTCTCCTCTTCGTCCAGGGCAGTCTTGATGATTCCAAAGAATATGGCAAATGGCGTAAGCAAAGGCATGACCAGCTGATAGAGAGGAAGGAACATGCAGATCCAGAAATACACCATGGGAAGGGTGGAAACCAGAAACCACACCACCACGAACACAAGCTTTAACAGCAGATTGGTCTCCGACACCTCCCCCATCCACCGCATCAGCAGAAAGCCCCAGGTTCCGGCTATAATGGATGCGGCATTGTAGAGAAAGAACTTCAGGAGTTTGATAAACCGGAGCCGCAGCACATCGCTGATAACCACTGCCACAAAGCGAATCATCAGGAAGAAAAAGACAAACTGCAACCCATCGGTTACCTCTCGAAACTGGAAAAAGACCGTTTCCTCCAGCGGAATATGCTCAAACAGGAACGGCGTGTTCCCCATGAAAAAGTAAATGACCATGGGATAGTAAAAGCACTTGCAGATGATGGAATAGTAAGCGCCCCAATCGCTGGAATCCGCTATGTCCTTCGGGTGCCTCCACCGTTTCCATCTGGCCCGAAAGCCGGACAGCTTTTCTGTCTCTTCCTCCTCCTTGCCGGCTAAACCGCTGAAATCATGGCGCATCACAGATACAATGGCGCAGACCACCGCCGCTACCACAAGGAGAAACATTCCCAGCATGACGGAAAGATCGTAGCTGCAAATCAGTCGATCCCATAACGGCATGACCCTGCTGCCGATCCACTCCATAATAAAAGCCGTTCTATTGACCGCCCATTCAAAGGCTTCCTCTATAAAATTCATGGCTGCCATCTCCCTCAAGTTTTACTGCAAAATGCCAGATGGTCCGCACTTTCCATCAGGCGTTCCTGGTATTATTCCTGGCTCTTGAGATGATCCAGGATCTTGTTGAGCACCTGCACGGCCGGTTCCGCCTTTGCGGAAACAAAGGTCGCCAGCTTTGGCTTTTCTTTTGTGTTGAGCACCACCAATCCTCTCTCTGTGGAGAACGGCTCCAGATCCTTCAACAAAACTTCCCCCTGCTTAGAGCCGGATTCCCGGTACAGGATGCCGCTGGTAAACAGCAGAAACCCGTTTTTAGCATTGCCCAACACGGTGGCGTCGTACAGAGCCAACACATAGGGGATCAGTTCCCCTTTGGGATCGTCCCCGTAGCTTTTCAGGGCGTTGCGCAGTTTCTTTTCCGGGATATTGGTAAAGGCCGTGTACAAGTCAGCGGGCCTGTGGTCGACCATCAGTTGCCGGATGACCTCTGCCATGGTCACAGGAGACTCCGCCTGTTGGGACACCTCCTCCGTGGTAGGCGCAGGTTCCTCCTGCTGAAGGGAAGGGGGCTGCGCCACAGAAGGGGCAGCCTCCGGCTGAGTCTCTTCACTGCCCAGGGTTTCTCCGCCAAATACGCTGGCCATCACGTCTACGGCGAGGTCGTTGTCCAACTCTTCGGGGAGGTACTCCAGTTCGTCCAACAGGTCCCCCACAGGGAACAGAGCTTCCGCAGGCCGCTCCAGTTCGTCGTAGATTTCGCGCAACTTCTCCCGGTATGCTGCTATGGAGAGGCTGCCTATATCGGTTATCTTCCACAAGGTGCAGGCCTGCTGGGTATATTGGCTTGCAGGCCCCAGCCGTCTTTGCAGAACGGATTGAGCTTCCCCGAAGATGGCGGAACACACCGGCCATTCTCTATATTCCGACTGAGCGGTGCTGTCCATCAGCCGCAGAAAGCCATCCACGATTTGGATCATTCCAAAAGCACCGCTGCTTTTTCCATAGTACTGCTGAATCCGCTCCAGCAGCTGGCGGGTAACATCCAAGCCCCGGCCCGTGTCGCCTATGTTCAAATAGACCTGGCATTCCAGCATGTACCACAAGTAGGCTTCTTTGCTTCCCGGTTCATAGTGGGTAGCTACCAGCCCAGAGCCCTCCTCCAGGAGGGCATCGATCTCGTCCCGATCCGCCTGGGTGTAGTCCTCCTGTTGGATGCGTCCTTTCAGCTCTTCCCGGATCTGGTCCAAGCGGCTGTCTTTCCACAGACCAGGCTCCTGAGCTTGGGGTGCATCCTCCTTGGACGCCTGCTGGCTCCACCTCTGGGCTTCCTGAGGCAAGTCCATAGCTTCGTACGCTTTTGCCAATTGGCCGGCGACCTGAGCGGCGCAGAAATCGTCCTGTTGCAGCAAAGGCCACAGAGGTTCCACGTGCTCCACAAAGTCGGCGGCGTTCATGCAGGTGAGGGTTACATGACTGTACTGCAGGATTCCTGTGCACAGGGCTCTCAAATGGCCTAGCTGTCCCATCCGGTCCAGAACCTTTTCCAAGATTTCCTGGCTCTCCTCCGGGCGGTTGGCGTAAAAAAGGCCTACGCCGTTGTAGCCGTCCACCAAGGCTTCCAACACGCCGCCGGGACAGCTCCCGGCAGCCCACTCTTTCAACAGCCGGAGCACAGCAAAGTAGGTATCCAAGTCCAGCCGCCGGCGCATGGAAGCAAGGGGACCGTCCAACTCGTCCAGAACCCATTCGACACAGGCGTCCTCCTCTTGGATCGTCTGCAAGGTGATGCTGACATACTTCTCCGGAGCGGAATCCAAATCCAATACCGGCGCCGGCTGTTGGACAGCGGAAGATTTCCCAGCTGCCAAAGCCCGGCTGAGGGCGGCGGGGCAATACTGGCGAAGCACCTCCCCCACCTGGCGCATCATATGGAAGGTGACCCCGTCCTGGGTGAGAATGAAAGAAAACCCGCACAGCCGCTCCAACAGCAGAGGGGAAAGAGAGATCCCCGCGGCCTGGGCGAAAGCAAGGGCCTGTTCCTGGGTCCACTGGCCCATCACCGCCAGCAAGGTACAGGCGGTCCTCTCCTCTTCCGACATATACCGCACCACCCGCTCGTGCAAGGCGGAGGGCGCCACGGTATGGGAGACAGTTCCCTCCCGCAGGTACTGCTCCACATACAGGTCCAGGCTTACCGGCAGGCCCCCGCTAAGGGCGAAGATCTGCCGGCGGGCGGCGGCATCGTCCACCCCTGCAGTTTGCAGAAACGTGTCCGCATCCCCCTGAGAAAGCGTCCCCAGCAGATACTGGTGCAGCACATTGTCCCAGATGCCGGCGCCGTCCAGCTGGGGCCACTTCAGCTTTTCCCGTCCTCCCAAAACCCACAGGGTGTTGGGCAGCCGGGGAATCAGACCGGAAGGTCCTCGCAGCCACCAATCGCTCTGCAGAGGATCCCCCACCCCGGCAAACTCATTGACCAGCTTTTCGTAGGTGTCCAGAAAGATTACAAAGGGCTGCTTCTCTTTTTTTAGATTGGCCCGCAGGTCAGCGGCGAAATACACGGGCAGTTGATCCCGCAGCTGCCGGATGTCCATGGACTCCAAAGAGCGGAGCACCTGCTTTTTGCTGGAGAACAGGTTCCGCGCCACGGCCACCCCTTCGTCCACCAACTTGAGAATCCCGCCGACCATGCTGGCCCCAGGAACCATGGAAGCGGCGTCGCACAAAAAGTTCAGCACTTGGCTGCCGCTGACAAAAGACTCCACCTCGGTCTTGTTCCCCTCTTCCCCCATGCGGCAAAGGAAGGTGTAACAGGCCACGTCGAACAGGGGAAACTGGAAGTTCCAGGCCTGGGACAGCTTCTTTTTCAGCAGACCCATCACCCGGTAGGGCTCCCGGCGCTCTACAAAGTCGAAATCCAGGTCCACATATTTCCCCTGGGGACAGCGTTCCTGCAATTCCTTAATCAGCTGGCTGTGCAAGGAGGTCTTCCCAATGCCTCCCACACCGTAATAGTGGAGCACATAGGGTTCTTCCAACCCTTTCTGGGCGGTGCCGTACGCCTGCCAAAATATCTGGCGTGGTTCCACCCGGTCGACAAAAATACGCTCTGCTTTGGGCTGTTCTAACTCGTCCAAAATGAATTTCATGTTCTCTCTGCTCCTTCCCCTGGCGTTCTTACCGAATTGGCTTCTATAGCTTGCAACTCGTTCTTTTACCCGTCTGCCTATTCCTTTGCCTGGACTATCACGGCACAGGCCCATTGGTACCAGGCACGGTGCCACTGCTCAGCCAGCTTCTCATTGTATTCGATGACACGTTTTTCTTCCTCTTCCTCCTGGCTGGCCTGCTGATACTCCGGGCTTGCCGGCAAGGCGTTCAGTTTTTTCTGGGCCTTTCTCCCCTTGCGGGAGAGCTTGCTCATTTCCAGCAGGATAGAACCAAAGATGTACACCCAGAACAGGAGAAACCCCAGAAATGCCAGGGGAGCGATTACATGGAGAATATCCAGGGGGAAGAACTCCAGAACAAACAGGTACAGGCGCAACGGCAGCGTGACCACAAGCCAGAGGATCTCCGCCGCCAGGAGCCAGGCGCCCTCTTCCATTCCCCAGGCGTTGGGCCAGTCTACCAGCGCCTGACCCCTTCCCCAGAACACCTCCCCCAAAATGGAGATGATGCCAAAGACGCAGTAAAGGAAGATCAGGGTGTATCCCAACCGCGGCAGAATAGCCCGGTTCTGTTTTCCCACCGCCGCGTCCTGCTGAAGGGACTGAGACTTTTCCAGCAGGGCTTGCAGGGGTTTCTTTGCTGGATATTTGTAGGCGTTGCGGTAAATGAGGTCCGGCGAACGCCGCGCCACGTCCCCAAACTCGTCGCTGACGTAGTCTTCGCCGAAATAGTCAAAGACAAAGGGCGTTTTCCCAGTTCTAGTAAATGTTCTGGAAACCAGGGAAGCAGGATCGGGCCAGGAGTCAATTACCCCGTTGTGCGCAAGAAGATACTCCTGCATTTTTAAATCCAATTTTTCACGGAGCTTGTCGTGATAGGTGTTGACGGTGCGGCAAACCTCGTTGGCAATGTCCTCTTTCGAGCCGCCTCTATTGTAGTTCACAGTCAAGTCCCCTTCCGGCGAGTCTTCGATCTCCGCCAACGCGGCGCGAAACGTATGGGCAAAAGTCCCTGCGCGTTTTTCCGCCAGAAAAGAATCCATGAAACGATACTCTTTCGGCGGCAGCTTAAGTTTTGTCACTTCCATGTGGTTCTCCCTCGTTCTCCCTCTGCCTTCCGGATGGACCGCAAGTATCGGAAGGCATTTTTTGTAATGCTTTATAGAAAGTATACAAAACATTTCTTGAAATAGCAAGTAAAATTTAATTTTCCACAAGACTTCTTTTAAACAAAGAGAAACTTGTTCCCCAGATTGCAGCAAAACAGAGATATGCCTGGGGATCCCTGCACCAGATTCCTTGCCCTTTCAAGCAAGCCGCCATTTTTGTGTCATTTTCTTTCCGAGAATAGCTGCAAATTGGACTTTTTTGCGGTGTAATAATAGATGGAATCGCTCCCTTGTCCTAAGGGAGGAGAGAGGAAAGAGTCCCAGCACGGGACTCTTTTCTTGTATGTAGAAAACCACTGCTAGGCGAGTAGTTTTCTAAAATATATAAAAAGGGCTGGAGGTTTCTCCAGCCCTTTCTCGTGCCTTACTTCTCTTTTGTTGCCTTGTATGCTTTGCCCCACTCCTCCATGGCCTGGATGATGGGCCGCATGGATTCTCCCAGCTCACTTAAGGAGTACTCCACCTTTGGGGGAACCTCCGGATACACCGTGCGCACAACGATTCCGTCCTCTTCCAAAGAACGCAAGCTGTCTGTCAGCACTTTCTGGCTAATTCCATGCAGATCTTTTCTCATTTCGTTAAAGCGCCAAGGCCTTGCCAAAAGATTCCGTAAGATAAGCAATTTCCACTTGCTCCCAATTAAAGACACCGTGGTAGCAACCGGACAAGCCGGCATTTCCTCTTTTGTCAACACATGGAGCCCTCCCTTGGCGAAGCTTATTCAAAGATAAGTATACCTCGAATCGTCAAAAGACGCAATACGTTACAAAAAGGTAACCCAGTAATAAAAAGGTGCGTACTTTTATCTATCAAAAATCCCGCCCTCCCAAAAACGCCGGTATAGCAAGGAAAATAGCCCATTCTACAAGGGTTTCTCGGGAGGTGCGGGTCGCACAACTTCTTATAAAATCTTAGGTTTTCTTAATCAAATGGCGTAAAATTGGCGTAAAGTGGCGTAAAAGCATCTGACTCCAAAACTGAAAAATGTACGATTTATAAGGCCGCCTGTGTTTGTTATCCTATAAGCACGGTGGTCTTATATTTTGCCTGTAAAACAGAAAAGAAAGGAATGGTTATCGCTATGAATGAAACGGTAAACCGTATGAACGCACTATCCGGTGCTTTTGCCGCACCGCTTATGGACGGGATATATTCCCTCTGCCAAGACAGGAAAGTATTATCGGATATACACGTCCTGATCCGTACCCTGTGGGAAAAGCGGCAATATGAAGAAGCCATGCGGCTGCTCTCCATTTTATCAAGGCTTATCCCTGAAACTGTCTTTTCTCCCTCGGAACAAATTGCCGGGAAAGATGAATCCAGCATATTCCTCGAACAGTTCCTTGCGGACTGCGAGGAAATTCTGGCCGAATACGCAACATAAGCTATTCGCACCTTTGCACTTCCTTGCTCTCTATATTACCATATAAGTACAGCAAGGGCAAGGAGGTGTATCGTGTCGTGAACGAAACAGATAAAAACGCTCTTATGTGTTTTTCAAATGTGTTTTTTGGCAAGTGGAAACTGCTGATTCTCTATGAATTATCCGATGGCGAAAAGCGATTTAGCGATATTAAGAAGTCTTTGGGGCGACTTTTTAAGAAACTTAATATAAGAGGTGATCTTCAATGGACAGCAACTATATGCCCTTGCCGGAACGCATTTCCAAGCAGTTCAGCGAGGTTGATAGCGACATTGTTATGGATTTATGGAAAAACAGCCCTCCATACAAGGCTTTGAAACAACAAATGGAAGAAATGAAAAAACAGAATCCCTTTATCATGCAGCTTCTGGAGAGAGAAGGCGAGGTCAATCTTACCGATGAAGAGCATGAAACGCTCAAAGCCTTTTTCCGCCTGTATATGAAGGCAGACAATATGGAACGGGAACAAATCTATTTTCGTGGACATACCGATGGATTTGCCTATCTGCAAAAGATCGGCGCTCTGAAAGCAGAATAATTCGTTTGGCGGCATGGAAAAATCCATGCCGCTTTTACATATCCAAATTCATTCGCACCCCAAAAAGGTTTTGTAGAAAATAAGTTTTTACGGATTGCAAGTAAAAACTATTGATATTCTTGGAGTTTTTCGCTATACTATTCGTAAGGAACAAGGAGGCGAACGATATGATTATCCGACCACAATATATGAACACGCTGAAAACCTATCGGGATGTTCCGCTGGTGAAGATACTGGCAGGA
>CAJFEW010000048.1 GCA_904374805.1 uncultured Neglectibacter sp. | reverse complement strand
ATAGGCGGTGATCTTCAGCATCCACTGGCTCTTCACCTTGTGGACCACTTCACTGCCGCACCGCTCGCACACGCCGTTGACCACCTCTTCGTTGGCCAGAACGCACTTGCAGGAGGTGCACCAGTTCACGTTCATCTCTTTCTTATAGGCCAAACCCGCTTTGAACAGCTGGAGGAAAATCCACTGGGTCCACTTGTAATACTGGGGATCGGTGGTGGAGATTTCCCGGCTCCAGTCAAAGCTGATGCCCAAGGACTGGATCTGCTTTTTAAACCGGGCGATATTCTGCTTCGTCACCTCAGCGGGGTGCACGTGGTTCTTGATGGCGTAGTTTTCTGTGGGCAGGCCGAAGGCGTCCCAGCCGATGGGATACAGCACGTTGTATCCCTGCATCCGGCGCTTTCTGGCCACCACGTCCAGGGCGGTGTAGGGCCGGGGATGGCCCACATGCAGCCCCTGCCCCGAGGGGTAGGGAAACTCGATCAAAGCGTAGTACTTGGGCTTGTCGCTGCCGTTCTCCGCGTGGAAAACGCCGGCTTCCTCCCATTTTTCCTGCCATTTGGGCTCTATGGCCTTGTGGTCGTATTTCATGGTATTCTCACACCTTTCTCCTACTTTCTTGAAAGAAAGTAGGCAAAGAACTTTTACGTCACGGTATCGTGCGCTGCGCTTACTCACCCTAGCGGGCAGCTGTGCATTACAGTTTTTTCCCGATTTCCTCTACAATCTTCTCTACCTGAATCTCTCCGTCCACTAAGATTTCCCAAATGGGCGGCTCACCAGTGGGAACCGGGAAAATCTGCCAGTAGCGCTGAGCCATCTCTCGATTGTACGCTCTGTCAGAGGTGGCGTCAAAACACAAGTTTGCGTTGCCGACAAACCTCCTGCCAGAAATTTGCAACTTCACAATCTGATAGGTAGGCCGCCCCAGGCCAATAAAGAACTCTGCCCATTGCTTTGCCTCTTTCAGACTTTCCGAAACATACAGACAATGTAGCCGGGAAGGCTTGTCGGGATACCTTTCCTGGCGCACTTCCTCCAAGGCCAGTTCCCGCAGGGCAACCATAGTGTGGTGCTCCAATTCCTTTCCTTCCCAACTTTTGGGGGCATTGTAGATTTGCTCTACCATGGGGAGTTTTTCCATTACCCGGCGGTATACGCCGCTCTCCCAAGTCTCATCGAGATGGATTATCTGGCCTAAGGCCATGGGACGTTCCGTGACCACATGGTAGGCGGTAAAATCTTGGCTCATTCGCTTATCACCCTCAAAAACTTCACGCTGTTTCGCTGTCTTGCCACTCCACTTTCTTGCCGTCCGCCCACAGACGGTCCAGGTCGTAGAAGTCCCGGCCCTCCTGGGTGAAGATGTGCACCACCACGTTGCCATAGTCCAGCAAAATCCAGGAGTTGGACCGGTAGCCCTCCATTCGGGCAGGGGGCAGGCCCTCCGCCTTCAGCTTTTCATCCAGCTCGTCTGCCAGGGCGCGCACATGGGTGTTGTTGTTGCCGGTGGCAATCACAAAATAATCTGCCAAGCTGGAAATGTTGTCGATCTCGATGACGTTCAGCTGCTCCGCCTTTTTGTTGTCCAAAAAAGCGGCCGCCTTGGTTGCCAGTTCCAAAGAAGTCATGCCATTTGCTCCTTTTATCGGTGTCCTTAGGGGGAACAAGGGGCTGTTCACAGCCTGGGGCTTACTCCCCTCTGTCTTCTAAAATCAAAAGTGCGTCGTTGTACGCCTCCACGGATTCCGCCGCCACCGGCAGCCGCTGTCCCATCAGCTCCTGCACGGTGAAGAGGACGCCTTCCACAATGGCCTCTTCCAGGCTCCTGTAGGCGGCCTGACGCATCCGCTCCACCCCGGGGTACTCCCGGTCGGCGGAGATGTAATCCGCCACAAACAGCACCTTCTCCAGCAGGGACATGTCCTTTTTCCCACTGGTGTGGCAGCGCACAGCCTCCACAATGTCCCCGTCCTTCACCTGCAAGGTCTGCTGCAGGTAAGCCGCTCCGGCCAAAGCGTGCCAAAGCTTCCGGTTGTGCCGTTGTGTTTTAGTCAATAGTATACCAGAATCCTGTAGGATTTTCAACTGCTGCTCTGGGGGCGTGTCCTTCATAATATCGTGAAGAATGCCCGCCAGCCGGGCTTTTTCCACGTCCGCCCCGTACTGCTGGGCCAGCCGGGCGGCTTCCTGGGCCACACACTGGCTGTGGTAGAAGCGCTTCTCCGTCAGGTGCCTTTGCACCTCCTGCTCGTACTGTTCGTAGGTCATGGCAAAATCCTTCCCCTTTCTCTATTCCTCCCAGGATGAGGGCCGCTGCCTTTGATCCATGCCGCCCAGCTGCTCAGCGCTCCACCACCACGGTGAGCAGCACCAGATCCCCTTCGCCGGTGTTTTGGATGCTGTGCTGGCTGCCTTTTTTGCAAAGGTGGCACACCCCAGGCTCTAAAGGTTCTTCCTGGCCATCGCAGAGGGCAATCCCCGTGCCTGCCAGGACAAAATTCAGGTCGTCGCTGGTGGGGTGGCTGTGCAGGCCAATGCTCCCGCCGGGGTGAATCCGGCAGGAGATAAGCTTGCCGCCCTCCCCCGCATAAAAGCGGGCGGACATCTCCCCTGTGCCCTGATTTCTGCAGGGCATGGTCATTTCCTGGATTTGATTGAAATCGATGCGCATAAAAACCTCCCCGCTCCCCAAGGGAAGCGCTTGTTTTCTCCCCTCTTTGCCCCAGGCGCAAACGCGCCTCCTGGGGGCAATCCGGCCGTTCTGCCCGCCTTCCAAGGGGTTCCCGGGCAGGGGCCTGGGGCGCCGGGCAAATCACGTTTGGTACAGGCCCCGCTCCCGGATGTACCGGGCCACGGCTTCCGGCACCAAAGAGGCCACGTCCTCTCCCCGGGCTACAGCCTGCCGCACCTGGGTGGAACTGATGGGCAAATAGGGGATGTGATCCAGAAAGCACCGGGCGTGAAACGTGCCGGTGTACTCCAAAGCCTTTTCCCGCAGGGCGTCCATCCCGTGGACGCTGCGGGGCGCAGTGCACACCGAGGCCAAAGAGAAAATGGTCTCCGGCCGGTACCAGCGGCCCAAGGTGAGGAACATGTCCTCCCCCATGAGCAGATAGAACTGGTCCTGGGGATACAGCGCGGAAAGCTCCTCCAGGGTTTCCGCCGTGTAGCTTTTTCCCTCCCGGCGCATCTCCATGTCGGACAGCTCCAACCAGGGCTGTCCCTGGATGGCCAGCTGGCACATGGCAAAGCGGTCCTGGGGGCTGGCCAGGTCCGGTGCCGCCTTGTGAGGCGGCACCCGGGTGGGGATAAGCAGCACCCGGTCCAAGCCCAGGCCCTTGCGGAACGCCTCCACAATGTGCAGATGCCCCTTGTGGATGGGGTTGAAAGTGCCCCCGTAAATACCTGTCTTCATCCTCGCCCTCCTGTCACCGGGGCAGAACGATTTTGGGGTCCTTTTTCTTTTTCCGGTACAGCACAAACCGGCTGCCGATCACCTGCACCACATCGCTGCCCGTCTCCTGGGCAATGGCCTCTGCCGCCTCCCGGGAGGTCATGGGGCTGGACTCGGGCAGCACCCGGCCCTTGATCAGCTCCCGCTTCTCCAGGGCGTCATCCGCCTGCTTGATGAGCTCCGGGCTCATGCCGGACTTGCCCATCATCAAAATGGTATCCTCGTTCACCGCCAGGGAGCGGAGGTAGGCTCTTTGTTTGCTCGTCAACATAGTTTCATTCTCCTGTAGTTTTTACTTGTCCCGGCGCTTGTACACCACAAGCTCCGGATCGCTGCCGTTGTCGCCGTATTCGCACACCAGCAGCCAGTTTTCGTCGGCGGTCAAGCCGTAGCACCGGCCGCTGCCGTCCTGCTTCTCCCAGCTGGTTGCCCAGGTAGACCCGGCCGTCCTCCCAGAACTTTACCTTCTGGCCGCCGGGCAAGGTGTACTCCAGGTTGATGTAAGAGCCGGGCAGGGCGTTTAGATCGGTCACCCTGCCCATGTGGGGGATGTGCAAATCGTTAAACTCCCGGATGAGCTGCTCCTTCAGGGCGCATTTCCCGGAAAAACAGCTGGCGGGGCTTTCACAGCCCTGGGCCTTGCAGCACTCCCCCAGCACGCAGGTGCCCCCAAAGGGCTTCCCGCCGGTGGCGGCACAGCCGGGGCAGCTGTCCACCGCGGGGCACTGGGCGCAGTCCAAACCGCAGTAGTTTTTCATAGGCTCACTCCCCTTTTTGCAGGTACTCCTTCAGCTTTTCCTCAAACAGGGCAAAGGCCTTGCCCCGGTGGCTGCGGGCGTCCTTTTCCTCGTCGGACATCTCCCCGAAGGTGCGGCCTTCCTGCTCGAAGATGGAGTCGTACCCAAAGCCGTTCTCCCCCCGGGACTCCAAGGCGATGGTGCCAAAGCACTTGCCCTCGGCCTCAATCTTGTCCCCATTGGGGAAGACACAGCACACAGCGCTTACAAAGTGGGCGCCCCGCTGCTCCACCGGCACGCCCTGGAGCTTTTCCAGCACGGTCAGGCGGCGCTTGCCGGGCTGGGCAAACCGGGCGGAGTAAATGCCCGGGGCTCCGTCCAAATAGTCCACGCACAGGCCGGAGTCATCGGCCACGGCGGGCAGGCCTGTCTCCTTGCAGGCGGCCTCGGCCTTGATGAAGGCGTTTTCCATAAAGGTGGTGCCGGTCTCCTCCGGCTCGGACAAATCGGCGGTGACCACCTCAATGCCCATGGGCTCCAGCATCCGCTTAAACTCCACCACTTTCCCCTGGTTGTGGGTGGCAATGACAAATTTCATGGTTTTTCCCCCTTCTCATTCCTCGTCCCGCTTGCGGCCAAAGGGCCAGAAACGGCGCTTCTTCTTCTCCGGCTGAGGCTCCTCCTGGGGCTCTTCCTGGGATTCCTCCGCCTGGGTTTCTTCCAGCATAGCGTCTATATCCGCCAACAGGCTCTCCTCGGTGGGAGGCTGCTCCTCCAGCTGTTCCAAAAGGGCCTCCCCTGCCAAGGCCTCCTCCTGGGCTTGGCTCTGCTCCTCCAGGATTTCCTCCTCTTCCTGGTGCTGTTCCTCTTCCCAAACGTCCCTGTCCTCTTTGAGAACGGGAGCCTCCTCCCGCTGCACATCAAACAGGGCGTCCGCAAAGGCGTCCGGATCGAAGGGCTGCAAATCGTCCACTTGCTCCCCTACGCCGATGAACTTCACCGGCAGGCCCAGGTCCTGCATAATGGGCAGCACCACCCCGCCCTTGGGAGTGCCGTCCAACTTGGTGAGCACAATGCCGGTGATGCCTGCGGCGCTTTGGAACTCTCTCGCCTGGTTCACAGCGTTCTGGCCGGTGGCGGCGTCCAGCACCAGCAAGGTCTCCCGGTCGCAGCCAGGCAGCTCCCGGTCGATCACCCGGCTGATCTTTCCCAGCTCGTCCATGAGGTTTTTCTTGTTGTGAAGCCGCCCGGCGGTGTCGCAGATGATCACATCGCAGCCCCGGGCTTTGGCGGCGGCGATGGTGTCGAACACCACTGCCGCAGGGTCGGCGCCCTCCTTGTGCTTGATCAGGGGCACGCCGGCGCGGTCTGCCCAGACCTCCAGCTGCTCAATGGCCGCGGCCCGGAAGGTATCGGCGGCTCCTAAAATCACCGACTTGCCCTCGCCCTTTAGCCGGGAAGCCAGCTTGCCGATGGTGGTGGTCTTGCCCACGCCGTTGACGCCAATGACCAAAATGATAGAGGGCTTGGTGGAGATGTGCAGTTCGTTGTCCCCCTGCAGCATGTCCGACACAATGGCCTTCAGCTCTCCCAGGATCAGGCTGGGATCGGTGATGCCCTTCTCCTTGATTTTGCCCCGCAGCTGGTCGCAGATAAAGCCGGCCGTGTTCACGCCCACGTCCCCCATAACCAGCAGTTCTTCCAGCTCTTCAAAAAGCTCCTCGTCGATTTTGGTGAAAGAATTCACCATCTGGGTGATCTGTCCGCTGATGGTATCCCGGGTCTTTTTCAGGCCTTCCCGGATCTTGTCAAAGATGCCCATGGTCTTCTTCCTCTCTGTACACAAAATGGTAAGTGATGGTTACCGGCCGAATTCCGCAGCCTCTTCCGTGCGCAGGGCCAGCAGCTTGGAAATGCCCTGGTCCTGCATGGTCACCCCGTAGAGCATGTCGCTGCCCTCCATGGTGCCCCGCCGGTGGGTGATGGTGATAAACTGGGAGCGGGCGCTCATCCGCCGCAGGTATTGGGCAAACCGTGTCACGTTCACGTCGTCCAGGGCCGCCTCAATCTCATCCAGCACGCAGAAGGGGGGCGGGTTAACCCGCATAATGGCAAAGTAGATGGCGATGGCCACCAGGGCCTTCTCCCCGCCGGACAGGGACTCAATGTGGGTGACAATCTTTCCCGGCGGATGTACTTGGATCTCAATGCCCGAGGTGAGCACGTCGCTCTCGTCCGTAAAGGACAGGGAGGCCGTGCCGCCCCCAAACAGCTCCCGGAAGATGTGGCCGAAGTTCTCGTTGATCTGCCCGAAGCGCTGGGTAAACTGCTGGCGCATGTGCCGGGTCAAGTCCTGGATCAGCTCCAGCAGTTCCCTCTTGGACTGTTCCACATCCTCCATCTGCCCCTTGAGGAACTGGTACCGCTCGGACACTTCCCGGTACTCCACCACGGCGCCCACGTTCACCGCCCCCAGGGCCTTGATCTTGTTTTTCAAGTCCGCCAGGCGGCGCTGGGCGGCAGGCAGGTCCTCCACAGGCTGGGTCTGTTCCTCCGCCTCCCGGCGGGTGAGCTCGTACTCCTCCCACAGTTTGGCAAGAATGGTGTCGTATTCCTTCTGCAGGTTGTCGGAGCGCTCCTGCAGCCGGGAAAGCTCCCGACCCACCTGCTCCCGCTGGGCAATGGCCTGCCGCTCCTTCTCCCGAAGCTGCACCGCCTCCTGCTCCAGCTGGGACCGTTTGGCGCCGATGGCCTCCAGGCTTTGGCGGCGCTGGGCGGCCTCCTGCCGGTAGCGGTCCGCCTGGGTTTGGCTGGCTTCTATTTCCTCCAGCAGCCGGGCCACCGTTTCTTCCAGGGCTTCCTTTTCCGCCTGGAGGCGCTGCCGCAAGCCGTCCCCATCCCGGCGGCGCTCCTCTAAGCCCGCCAGGGCAGCTGCCAGAGCGTCCCGGTCCTTCTGGGCGGAGACCTCCCCCAGACGGATCTCCTGCATGGTTTGGGAGATGGCGTCACACCGGGCCATCTGTTCCTCCCGGTTGCCGGAAAGGGCGTCGCTCTCCTGCTGGGCGCTTTTCTCCTGCTCCTCCAGCTGGGCAATGCCGGCCCGGATCTCCCGCTCCCGCTGGCCCAGCTGCTGCAGCCGGTCCGCGCAGGTCTTCCGCTCCTGTTCCAGGCTTTGCAGGGTTTCCCCCTGCTGCTCCAACTCCCGGTTCACCCGGGCGCACTCCGCCTCCTGGCGGATACGCTCCTCCTGGGCGGCGGACAGCTCTCCCCGGGCGGCGTTCAACGCCGCCTCGCAGGCGGCAAGTTCCTCCTGGCGCTGCCGGAAGTCCTCCTGGGCGGCGGCGGCCTGTTTCTGCAGCCCTTCCGCCTTTTCCCGGATCCGCCGGATTTCCGAGGCCCGGCTCAGCAGGCCGGAGCTCCTTCCCTTGGAGCCGCCGGTCAGTGAGCCTCCCGCGTTGACCACCTGGCCGTCCAAACTCACCACCCGCAGACGATAGCCTGTCCGCTTGGCAATGGCGGCGGCGCTGTCCAAATTCTCCGCCACCGCCACCCGGCCCAGCAGGCTGTCCCGGATGTGCTTGTACTTTTCCTCACAGGCACACAGGGTGTTGGCCATGCCCACAAAGCCCTCCATGTCCTGAATGTCCCGGGGGTTGTACCCATTGCCCCGGATGGTGGTCAAGGGCAGGAAAGTGGCCCGGCCCCACTCCCGCCGCTGCAGGAGCCGGATGGCGTTTTTGGCGTCCTGCTCCGTCTCCACCACCACATGCTGCATAGAGGCCCCCAGGGCCGTCTCCAAGGCCACCGCGTACTCCCGGGGCGTCTGGAGCAGCTGGGTCACGGGGCCGCAGATGCCCTGCAGCAGCCCGCGGCCCGCCTCCCGCATCACGGCCTTGACGCTTTGCGAAAAGCCCTCCAAATTCCGCTCCAGGTCCTCTAAAAGCTTGGCCCGGCGCAGCTGCTCCCCCACGTCCAAGGTGAGCCGGTTCCACTCCTCTCGGGCGGCCTGGGCCCGTTTCCGACGGCTCTCCAGGCGCAGTTCGTGACCCTTTACAGCGTTCTCCCGGCCGGCGGCGGCATCCCGGGCTTGGGCCAACATCTCCTGGAGCTGCTCCGCCTCTTGCTGCAAAAGCTCCAGCCGTTCCTGGGCCTTGTGGATACTCTCTCCAACGTCTCCTGCCCGATGGCGAATCTCCACCGTGGAGGACTGGGTGGAGGAGAGCTGAATCCGCTGCTCCGCCAAAGAGGAGCGCAGCTCCCCCAGCTTGACCGCAGCTTCTTCCATCTGCCGGGTGGCTGCATCGGCGCCCCGGCGCAGCTCCTCCAGCTGCTGGGTGTAGGCCAGCAGGCGCTCCCGGCTTTGGGCCGCCACCTGCTCCTTTTGGGCCATTTCCCGGCGCTTTTCCTCCATTTCCCGGTCGGTCTCCTGGTTGGAGCGGTGGGCGTCCTGCAGTTGACCCCCAATGCGTTGGATGGTCTCCCGGTTGTGGGCCACGTCGTTTTCCAGCAGGCTTTTCTGCCCCTGGGCCCGCACGGCTTGCTCCTCCAAGGAGGCGGCTTCCCCCCGGGCCTCTTCCAGCTCCACCGTGCACTGGTTGGTCCGGCGGTAATTTTCCTCCGTCTGCCGGCCGATGGATTGGATTTCCTCCTCCAGTTCCCCGTGCTGGGCCTGGGCCAGGGAGATTTTCTCCCCGTGCTCCCGCAGCACCCGGCCGGACCGGTCCAAAGTCTCCAGCCAAATACCGATCTCCAGATTCCGCTTTTCCTGGTCCATGGCGATAAACTGCTCCGCCTTCTCCGCCTGGATGCGCAAAGGCTCCACCCGGCCCTCCAGCTCGGCCAGAATGTCCCGCAGGCGCACCAGGTTTTCCTCCGCCTTGGAAAGCCTCCGTTCCGACTCCTCCTTCCGGTAGCGGTAGCGGGAGATGCCGGCGGCCTCCTCAAAAATCTCCCGGCGGTCCTCGGAACGGGCGGCCACAATGCTGTCGATCTTTCCCTGGCCGATGATGGAATAGCCGTCCCTTCCCAAGCCCGTGTCCATAAAGAGCTCGTTGATGTCCTTTAAGCGCACCGTATTTTTATTGATCAGGTACTCGCTTTCCCCCGACCGGTAATACCGCCGGGTGACGGCCACCGTGTCGTTGTCAAAGGGCAGGCCCCGGTCGCTGTTGTCTATGGTCAGCGTGACCTCCGCAAAACCCAAGGCCTTCCGCTGGGGAGTGCCGCCAAAGATCACATCCTCCATTTTGGAACAGCGCAAAGTCCGCACGGACTGCTCCCCCAGCACCCACCGCATGGCGTCGCTGATGTTGCTTTTGCCGCTGCCGTTGGGCCCCACCACGGAGGTGATGCCCCGCTCAAAGCGCAGCGTGGTCTTGTCAGGGAATGTTTTAAACCCCTGCAGCTCCAACGATTTTAAAAGCATGGCGTTCCTTCTCTCACTGGTTTTCTACTTTCCACAGGGCAAAGGTGCCCCTGGCCCAGGACTCTTCCGGCACAAACCGCACCAAAAAGCCCCGCCGCTGCAAGGCCAGCACATTGGCCTTTTTCTGCCCCACGACCAAGGACAGGTCCCGCGGGGACACCGCCGCCCGGTAAACCCCCGGCCCTGCCGCCTCCAGCTGGGGCAGCAGCTTTTCCAGGAAACGGCGGCTCTCCGCCAGCTCCCGGAAGGCCGGGTGATAGGGTCCGGCCACCCGGCGGCGCTCCACGTCCTCCTCCGCGTGCAGCCCCATGCGGATCACCCGCACCCCCGCTGTTTCAAACAGAGACAGCAGCCGGGCGCACAGGGCCACCGCCTCTTCCAAGGTCTGGGGCCGGTACACCTCCGCCTCATACAGGGTGGCCAGCTCCGTACCCGCCAGCACCACCGTGGGGTAGACGCGGGCGGTGTCCGGCTGCAGGGCCAGCAGGGCCCGGGCGGTCTCCTCGTCCTTTTCCGGGGTGGAACCGTACAGGCCGGTCATCATCTGCACCCCCAGCTCCAAACCGGCGGCTTTGATACGTCCCGCCGCCTGGGCGGTGTCCGCTGGGGTGTGCCCCCGGCGGTTGCGGCGCAGCACCTCTTCGTCCATGGACTGGGCGCCCAATTCCACCGCCACCATGTGGTGGGCCTTGAGCAGAGAGAGGACCTCCCCGTCCACAGCGTCGGGCCGGGTGGAGCACCGCAACCCCCGAAAGCCCCAGCGTTCCACCGCAGCCTTGGCCGGGGCCAGCAGGGAAAGCATCTGCTCCCGGGGGATGGCCGTAAAGCTGCCCCCGAAAAAGGCGATCTCCGTCTCTCCCACCCGGTCCCCCAGATGAGCCGCGGCAGCCTGGGCTGTGTCCCACACCTGCTGGGGGGTGGGGACCTGGGCCCCGCCTGTAATCGCCCGCTGGTCGCAGAAACTGCACTGCTGGGGACAGCCCACGTGGGGCACAAAAATGGCCACGTTCCCCATCAGTACCCCATCAGCTCCAAGGCTTCCCGGGCGGCCTGCTGCTCGGCCTCCTTCTTGCTGCGGCCGCCTCCCTTGCCGATCACGTTGGAGTTCAAGTGCACTTCCACAGTGAAGTGCTTGTCGTGGTCGGGGCCGCTCTCCCCGGTGACCACGTACTCCAACCGCTCCTCCGGGTTTTGCTGGATGATCTCCTGCAAGGTGGTCTTGTAGTCCTTAAAGGGCTTGACGCTCTGGGTTTTGGCTGCCGGGACAATAAAGCGCAGGATAAATTTTTTGGCCTGCTCCAGGCTGCCGCTGTCCAGGTAGATGGCGGCGGTGGTAGACTCAAACACATCCGCCAGAATGCTGGGGCGCTCCTGGCCGCCGGAGTGGCGCTCCCCGTGGCTGAGCCGAAGGAAATCCCCCACCCGCAGGGTCTTGGAGAAGCCGCACAAGCTCCGCTCGCACACCAGGGCCGCCCTGGTTTTTGTCAGCTGGCCCTCAGGCAGCTGGGGAAAATTTTCAAAGAGGTATTCCGCCGTGACAAACCCCAGCACCGAATCCCCCAAAAACTCCAGTCGCTCATAGCTCTTGCACTTGTGCTCGTTGGCAAAGGAGGAGTGGGTCAGGGCGGTTTCCAACAGGGAGCGGTCCTTAAACCGGTAGCCGATCCGCTTTTCGTATTCTTCCAAAGCATGGGAAGGCCGCAAGAAAACTCCTCCTTTCAGGATTTTTTCGAGACCGCCGCGGCGATCTCCTGGGTGACGCCAGATTGGGCGTAACTTTGAATTAAGGCCAGAGCGCTCTTCACGGTGGAAGCCTTGGCGCTGCCGTGAATTTTAAACACCGGTTTGGAGCAGCCCATAATGGGGGCCCCTCCGTACTCGTTGTAATCCAGCTCTTTCTTCATCTTTTTCAGGTCCCCATAGACCATGGCGGCGGCCAGTTTTCCCTTCAGGCTGCTGGTGAACACGCCCTTGATCTTCTCCATCAAGGCCAGGGCCACGCCCTCGTACAGCTTTAAAATCATGTTGCCTGTAAAGCCGTCAGCCACCACCACGTCCGCCCCGTCAAAGGGGATTTCCCGGGCCTCCACATTGCCCACAAACCGAATGTCCGGACAGGCCTTTAAAAGGGCCAGGGCCTCCTGCCGCAGCTGGTCGCCCTTGTGCTCTTCCTCTCCCACGTTGGCCAGGGCCACCCGGGGATGTTCCACTCCCATGACGCTTTTCATGTACGCAGCGCCCATCACGCCGAACTGGAGCAGCATCTCCGGCCGGCAATCCACGTTGGCGCCTCCGTCAATCAGCATAAAGAACCCCTTGCTCTTGGGCATAATAGGGGCGAAGGCCACCCGCTTGACGCCCCGCAGCCGCTTGACCAGCATGGTGGCCCCCACCACCAGGGCGCCGCTGTTGCCGGCGCTGGCAAAGGCGTCGCCCTTGCCCTCCGCCAAAGCCCGCAGCCCCACGGCCATAGAGCTGTCCCCCTTCTCCCGCAGGACGCTGGTGGGCTCGTCCTCCATGGTCAAAACATCCCCGCAGGGGAGAATCTCCATCTGGGCCAGCTCCTGCTCCAGGCCCAGTTCCCTGGCGCAGGCCTCCAGACGGGCCTTGTCCCCGGTGAGCACCAGGTCGATGCCCAGCTCTTGCCGGGCCTGGGCGCAGCCCAAGAGAATTTCCCGGGGCGCGTTGTCCCCGCCAAAAGCATCCACAATAATTTTCATACGCGCTCCTCCACTTCCGCGCCGGCGGCGCTGGCTAAAAGGGGCTCGTCCATATCCCTGCAGCAGCTTTCCAAATCCGAAAGCCCCCGCTGGGCCAGGGCCCCATACCGCTGCCGTTTGTCCCGAATCTTCTCCGGCAGGGGCGGCAGCACCCCGAAATTGGCCCCCATAGGCTGGAAATCCTTGCCCTCATAGCCGGACATATACCGGGCCAAGGCCCCCATCATAGTGGTCTCCGGCAGAACCAAGGGCTCTTTCCCCTCCAGACGGCGAGCCAAGTTGATGCCCGCCAGCAGCCCAGAGGAAGCCGACTCCATGTAGCCCTCCACTCCGGTGATCTGCCCGGCGAAAAACAGCTCCGGCCGCCCCCGGAAGGAGTAGTCGGCATGTAAGAGCTGGGGGGAATTTAAAAAGGTGTTCCGGTGCATGACGCCGTAGCGGACAAACTCCGCGTTTCGCAAGGCGGGAATCATCCCGAACACCCGCTTCTGCTCCCCAAATTTCAAATTGGTTTGAAAACCCACCAGATTAAACAAAGTGCGCTCCCGGTTCTCCGTGCGCAGCTGCAGCACCGCCCAGGGACGGTGCCCCGTGCGGGGATCCCGGAGCCCCACCGGCTTCATGGGGCCAAAGCGGATGGCGTCATGGCCTCGAGAGGCCAACACCTCAATGGGCATGCACCCCTCGTACACCTGGGGGTCCCGGACGTCGAAACTGTGGACCGGCGCCCGTTGGGCGCCCACCAGCTCCGTCACGAAGGCCTCGTACTCCTCTTTGTTCAGGGGGCAGTTCAGGTAGTCTCCCTCTTCCCCCTCCTGGTCGCCCCGCCCATAGCGGGAGGCGGCAAAGCAGTGGTCCATGTCCAGGCTCTCCCGGGTGACAATGGGCGCCGCCGCGTCAAAAAAGCTCAGGCTGTCCCCGCAGAGGGCTTGGAGTTTCTGGGAAAGGGGTTCGCTGGTCAGGGGACCTGTGGCCACAATCACAGGGCCGTCGGGAAGATCCGTCACCTCTTCCCGCACCACGGTGATCCGGGGGTCCCCCTCTATGGCCTGGGTGACCAACTGGGAAAACGCCTCCCGGTCCACAGCCAAGGCGCCGCCTGCAGGCACAGCGCTCTGCCGGGCACAGGCCACCAACAGGGAGCCCAGCCGGCGCATCTCCTCCTTTAAAAGCCCCGCAGCGCTGTCTATGCGGCTGGCCTTGAAGGAGTTGGAGCAGATCAGCTCCGCAAATCCCTGGCTGTGATGGGCCGGGGAAAATTTCTGGGGCTTCATCTCATACAGCGTCACCGGGAAGCCCCGGCGGGAAAGCTGCCAGGCAGCCTCGCAGCCGGCCAGCCCTGCCCCCAGCACAGTCACATTCCGGCGCTCCATCAGCCCTCCTCCTCCTGCTCCGGCCTCTTTCCAGGGAAGGTGCAGTCCGGAGTGACGCAGTACAAGGTCTTGTCCTTGGTCTTTTTCTGCAGCAAGGTTTTGCCGCAGACCGGGCACTTCTCCTTGCTGGGGGGATCCCAGGAGACGAAGTCGCACTTGGGATATTCGCTGCAGCCGTAGAATACCCGGCCTTTTTTACTCTTGCGCTCAATGATCTTTCCCCCGCACTTGGGGCACTCGGCGCCGGTGTCGTTGACGATTTTCTTCACGTTTTTGCACTCGGGATAGCCGGGGCAGGCCAAAAACTTCCCATAGCGCCCAAACTTCACCACCATCTTCCGGCCGCACTTTTCGCAGACCACATCGGTCTCGTCCTCTTTCAGGTGGATCTTCACCCCGTCCATCTCTTTTTTGGCCTTTTGGACGGTTTTGTCGAAGTCGTCGTAGAATTTCCGCAGGGTGTCCACCCACTCCTCGTCTCCCCGCTGGACCGCGTCCAGCTCGTTCTCCACCTGGGCGGTGAACTTCACGTTGACGATTTTGGGGAAGCGCTCTTTCATCAGCTTGGTGATGACCTCGCCCAGCTCCGTGGGCTTAAAGGCTTTGCCCTCCCGGGTGACATACTCCCGGGTGGTGATGGTGGAAATGGTGGCCGCGTAGGTGGAGGGACGGCCAATGCCGTTTTCCTCCAAGGTTTTGATCAAAGAGGCCTCCGTATACCGGGGAGGCGGCTGGGTGAAGTGCTGGTTGCCCTTCAAATCCTTCACCTTCAGCTTCATGCCCACCTCCAGGGGGGGCAGGTCTTTGCCGGCCTTTTCCTCCTCGTCCTTGCTCTCTTCATACAGGGCCGTAAAGCCCTCAAAGGCCACGTTAAAGCCGGAGGCCTTGAACACATACTTCCCGGCGCCGATGGTGGCCTGGGTGGTGTTCATCACGCAGTTGGCCATCTGGCAGGCGATGAACCGCTCCCAGATGAGCTTGTAGAGCTTGTATTGGTCGGAGGTCAGGGAGTTTTTCACCTGGTCCGGAGTCAGGCTGATGATGGCGGGCCGGATGGCCTCGTGGCCGTCTTGGGCGTTTGCCCGGGATTTAAAGTGCCGGGGCTTGGCAGGCAGGTACTTCTTTCCCCACCGCTCTTCAATATAGGCGTCCGCATCCCGAATGGCGTCCTCGGAAATCCGCAGGGAGTCCGTACGCATATAGGTGATCAAACCCGTGGAACCCATACCCTCAATCTCCACGCCCTCGTACAGCTCCTGGGCAGCCTTCATGGTCCGCCGGGCCTGGAAGCCCAGTTTGCGGCTGGCCTCCTGCTGCAGCGTGGAGGTGATAAACGGCGGCGCCGGGGAGCGGTTTTTCTTCCCCTTTTTCACGGCGGTGACCAAAAAGTCCTCCTGCTCCAGCTCTGCGAACAGCTTGTCGGACTCCTCTTTGGAGTGGATCTTAATCTCCCCGTTCTCGTCCCCGTAAAAGGCAGCGGCAAACACGGACTTGCTGGGGGGCGCGGTGAGCTTGGCGTCAATGCTCCAGTACTCCTGGGGCACAAAGGCCTTGATCTCCTCCTCCCGGTCCACAATCATCCGCACGGCCACGGACTGCACCCGCCCCGCGGAAAGGCCCCGCCGGATGGTCTTGGCCAAAAAGGGGCTCAGAGTATACCCCACCAGACGGTCTAAAATGCGCCGGGCCTGCTGGGCGTTGACCAGGTCCAGGTCGATGGCCCGGGGATGGGCCATGCCCTCTTCCACGCCGGTGCGGGTGATCTCATTGAAGGTCACCCGGTCCTGGGCGTCCGGATCCAGGCCCAAAATGTAGGCCAGGTGCCAGGAGATGGCCTCTCCTTCCCGGTCCGGGTCCGTGGCCAGCAGCACGCCGTCGGACTGGGCGGCAGCTTCCTTCAGCTCTTTCACCAGCTTTTCCTTGCCTTTGATGATGGTGTACTTGGGCTTGAAGTTGTCCTTCACGTCCACGCTGAGGCGGGCCTTGGGCAGATCCCGCACGTGTCCCATAGAGGCCACCACTTCATAGCCGCTTCCCAAATATTTTTGAATGGTCTTCGCCTTGGAGGGCGATTCCACAATTACCAGTTTTGCCATTGGCTGTCACGCTCCTTTTTCCGCCCCCGCCGTGCCCAGCGGGTGGGCTTGCGCTGCCTCTGCACACGGGGCAGCCTTCGTACCCGCACCCTAGGGCCGCCAGCGCCGGCGAGCCTAGGGTCTCTCCTGGGGTACGCTTATCTTTTTACA
Organism: uncultured Neglectibacter sp.; assembly: GCA_904374805.1. Lineage (GTDB taxonomy): Bacteria > Bacillota > Clostridia > Oscillospirales > Acutalibacteraceae > Acutalibacter > Acutalibacter pullicola. The sequence goes on along the minus strand of CAJFEW010000048.1, from coordinate 2,491 downwards.
ATACTACCAGGGAGAGGGGTTTGTCAAATCCATTTTCCAACACACAGGGCTCCCAAAGCCTGCCAACAGCCTTTAGAGCCTGTGTTTCCTCTATTCTCCTTTTTCAAACTCTCCCTACATTTTCCACCGAAGCCATACGCCCCTGTGGAAAAGTCTCCGCACTTCCTCTCAGCACGGTCTACAAGCGGCGGTACCGCCTGCCGGGAGCAGAGGCCGCCAAACCTTGGGTTTCCAGCTCGGTGAGAATCCCCAGGATCTCCCCGGGGGAAAGGCCGGTCCGCTCCTCCAGAAAGGCCACCGTCACCGGGGTTTCCTGCAGCGAGGCAAACACGGCCGCCTGCTCCCCTGTGAGGGTGAGGACCCCCTTCTCTTTCTCCTGCCGCCTGGGTCCCTTGGCCCGCCGGTATCGCTTTCCCGGCTCCGACTGGGCCAGGCCTTGCAGCTCCAGCTGGGTTAAGCAGCCCAGCAGCTTTCCTGCCGCCAGCCCTGTCTTTTCCTCCAAATAGGCCACGGTCACCGGCTCTTCCCCCAAGGCAGCCAGCACGGTCTCCTGCTGGGAAGGAATCCCCGCGTCCGCCAGGGCCGCCGTAGGCTCCTGCAGGGGAGGCGCCGGTTTTTCCAAGGGAAGCAGACGGCCTCTCCTTTGAAACCGCCATTCGTACTCCTCTAAAATCTCCTCTCCACAGGTCACCCCTTTGGCGCCGTCCGCCAACAGCTCCCGGCCTCCTGCAAAGGCGGGATCTTCCGGGGGACCTGGGTACACAAATACATCTCGGTTTTGGTCTTTGGCGTGGGCGGCGTACAGCATGGTGCCGCTTTTGCGCGCCGCCTGAATCAGCAGCACCCCGCAGGAAAACCCGGTGATCAGCCGGTTGCGCACGGGAAACGTGCCGTACAAAGGGGTCTGCTGGGAGAAATACTCGCTGACCAAAGCGCCGCCCCGCTGGACAATCATCTCCCGCAGCAGGGCGTTCTGGCTCACGTAAGGGCTGTTCAAAGCCACAGGGAGCACGCTGAGCAGGGGTCCTTCTCCGCCCAACGCCCCCAAAGACACCGCCGCGTCAATGCCCACGGCGCCTCCTGTGACTACCACCGCCCCGCCCAGGGCCAGTTGGTACCCAAACTCCTTGCCTTTTTCCACAGATTCCTTCCGGGCCTTGCGAGCCCCCACCACTCCAATCACCGGGCTTTGCTCCCAGTCTGGGAGGCTGCCTCGTACATACAGTACCGCAGGGGGGTCGTAAATATTCCTCAGGGCGACGGGATATTTTTCACACGCCGGGGTGAGCACCTCCCACCCCACTTTTTCCGCGTATTCCAGCTGGGCCTGGGCCTCTCCCAGAGAGAAGCTGTACAGGGCTGCGGCCTCCCGCTCCCGAACGCCCGGCAGGGAATTCCACACCCGGGAACCGCCCTGGAAGAACCCCTCCACACCGCCGGGATAGGTTTGGGCAATCTTCCAAGGGGTGGGGCTGCCCGCCCCGAAGGCGTGCTGCAGCCAGATCCAATACACCCGTTCATCCATGGGCATCTTCCTTCTTTCCGGCCCGGGCCAGCTCCCACAGCAAAATGGTGGCAGCCGCCGAGGCGTTTAAAGACTCCGCCCGACCCCCCATGGGGATGGTCACCTGCCGGTGACACAGGGCGATGGTCTCTGGGGAAAGGCCGTTTCCCTCGTTGCCAATGCAAACGGCCCACCGCCCCTGGGAGAAGTCCAGTTCCGTCACAGGCTGGGCCTCCCTGTGGGGAACCGTGGCCAGCAGCGTAAAGCCAGCCTCCCCCAGCCGGGCGCAGAGAGCCTGGGGAGAGCGCTCCGCTTCCAGCTCCAGGCGGAACACCGCCCCCATAGAGGCCCGCAGCACCTTGGGAGAGAGGGGGTCGCAGCACTCCCCCAACAGGATCACCCGGCGCAGGCCCAAGGCCTCGGCAGTGCGCAGCACCGTGCCCAGGTTCCCGGGGTCCTGCAGGTTTTCCAGCACCACGCAGGCACTCTGGGGGGCAGAGGGGGCTTTTTCCCCCTCCAGGGAAGCCGGCCAGGCGCAGACGCAATAGATTCCCTGGGAGCTTTTGGTGGAGGAGAGCAGCGCCGCCACATGGTCTGCCACTTGAAAGCTCTCCCCGCTGGCCTGGAGCACCGGCTCCAGATAGGCGGCGTATTTCTCCCGGGCGGCAGCCGTAAAAAAGCACTGGCGCACGGTAAGCCCCGAAAGGGCCGCGTCCCGGCACAGCCGGGCTCCCTCGCAGAGAAATTCCCTCCGTGCCCGGCGCTCCCCCGGGGAAGCCAGCAGCTCTGCGGCCCGGCGCACCGTGGGATTTTGCCGGCTGGTGATGGTCTCCATGTTGCCTCTCCTCCTTGTGTTTTCCCTGGGGCTTCTGGGCCCACAGAACGCCAAACGCCCAAGGCAATCCCTTGCCTCGGGCGCACTCTCAGCTTTTTTATAAAGCAGCCTTGGCCTTCTCCACCAGAGCGGTGAAACCAGCTGCATCGGCA
>CAJFEW010000047.1 GCA_904374805.1 uncultured Neglectibacter sp. | reverse complement strand
CCCCCCCTCCCTCTGGCTGCTGGATGGTTGCCCCGGGGACCGGCGTGGGGAAGGTTTTCCAACTCTGGCGGGTTTTGTTGTAAAGGGGGATGCTTTACACAGTGCCGCTTCCCCTTGCAAAAAGAAAAGGGCCGTGGTACAATGTCCACGACCCGGTGAGGGTTGCCCTTGTGTCTTGCTTGCTGGCTGGTGCAAGGGCTTACCGCCGATGAAGAAGCCGACAACACCTATTGCGAACAGCTGTACCAAGACTATGTAAACGACCCCGACCCCGACAAGCACCAGACGATCTCCCTGGAGGAGCTTTGCAAGCGGGAGGGCGTGTACAAGCGGTATCGAGGCCGCTTTCTGGTCTTTATTTGGTCTTTGTTTTTACGTTTGGTCTTTACAGATCAGGAGACGGCAGCGCATATTGAAACGCTGAAACCCGCATAAAATCTGGAAATTTTGAAAGCGGTAGGAGAGGGGAAAAGGCAGGAACGCTGTTTCAAATCCTGTCACCTCGACCAGTTCGAGTACCCAGTAAGGGTACTCGATTTTTTATGTCCCTTAGGGCGAGTCACAGCAGGGTAGGCCTGGAGCCAACGGGGCTCCGGGTCTTTTTATTTGCTTTGCCTAAGGACGCTCGTTCTTTTCTTTGGCAAAGTGTCCTTAAGAACGCCGTATCATCCGCGACTTTCACCACAGGGGAGGGGTGCACGTTTTTCCCTTCTTTTGTACAGGTGCGCTGTTTCTTTAGGGCACAGCCAGGTAGCCGTCCGGCAACACCGCTTCCGGCCTGACTTTGCTCAGCCTAGGATAGCCTTGCAAACGATGGGAATCCCTTTGCCCTTTCCCCCGTTTATAAACTGCGGTTTAGAAAGATAGATAAAAGTTATTCTGAAAAAACGGAGATTCCTGTCGAATAATGCATAAACCTGTGTAAAATAGAATCAGAGATTGTAAGAAACTTGTAAAATATTCTAACAGATCTTTGTAAGTATTAAGAATTAGACTCTGTATCGTACAGCCGGGAAGGCAGTGAACACCGTCCCCCGGCCGGGAAGGCGCCCTGTTGGGGTTGACCTTCGCAAAATTCCAAATAAAGGGGAAACATCATCATGAAGAAACTTCTTGCAGCCGCTCTGGTTCTGACCATGGCTCTGTCTATGGCTGCTTGCGGCAGCGACACCAACAGCTCCGCCAGCACTGGTTCTACCAGCAGCAGCACCTCTACTTCTTCCACTGTTTCTGAGGAGAGCACCGATTCCAGCGCTTCTGAGGATGCCGGCACCACCGATTCCTCCGTGGCTTCTGAGGAGTCTGTAGCTTCCGATTCCTCCGTGGCTGAGTAAGGAAAAGTCAAGAACATAGGAAAGGGCCGGCTTTCAGCCGGCCCTTTTTCCGTGCCCGTCTGGGTGAAAAACTTCAAAAAAATAGACCGCTGCTTGCTGCAGCGGCCTTTTTTATGGAGAGAAAAAACGTGGTTGAAAACGGCCTTGCTTTAAAAGACGAAGGTGCCGGCGGTCAACTCCCGCTGGTTCCCGTCGGGAAGGAGCAAAGTGGCCTGGCAGTCAAAGGGCACGGTGACGCTGCCGTGGAGCTGGTCGCCTTCCAGCTTCCACGCTACACGGTACGTGCCGGAGGCAGTGTCCAGCTGCAGCTTGGCCCAGGGAATGCGTTTGTCCGGCTGGGGACGGATGACTGCCCGCTTGTAGCCGGGAGCCTCCTCCACGGGGTTGAGACCCATCATGTTCCGATACATCCAATCCACAATGGAGCCGTAGGCATAGTGGTTTAAGCTGTTCATGCCCGTGCCGCTGATAGATCCGTCCGGCAGGAGGGAATTCCATCGCTCCCACACGGTGGTGGCGCCCATGTTTACCTCATACAGCCAGCTGGGATAATCCTGGTTGAGGAACAGGGTGTAGGCCAGGTCTCCTGCTTCGTTGTCGGAAAGAGCCCGGCACAGGAAGGGCGTGCCGCAGAAACCTGTGTCCAGATGGTTGCCCCGGGCGGCAATGCGCTCCCGCAGGGCATCCAGCACCTTGTCCCGGGTTCCTTCCGGATAGAGCTGGAAGAACAAAGCCAGCACGCAGCCAGTCTGGGTCACGTGGATTTTCAAAGAGCCGTCCGGCTGGAAATACTCGTCCTGGATGGCCTTTTTGATCTTTTGGGCAAGGGCCTCGTAGGCCTGCCGGTCTTCCTCATAGCCCAGGGCTTTGGCAGCCTTGGCGGTCAAGCTGGCGGAGTAGTAATAGAAGGCTGTGGCGGTGTAGGTTAAATCTGTGGCGCCAAAGGGGTTTTGGGTGTCTCCGTCTTCCCGGTCCAAGGCCAGCCAGTCCCCCAGCTGGCGGCCCCGCAGCCACAGGCCCCGGTCTCCGTCGGCCACGTCGTCCTTCCGGATGGACTCCACCCAGGTTTTCATAATGGGATACTCCCGCCGCAGCTGGGCCAAATCCCCGTAGTTTTCATAGACGTTCCAGGGCATGATGGTGGCCACATCGCTCCAGATGGCGCAGCCCCTGCCCTCGCCCAGTTCGTCAAAAGGCTCCTTCTGCCCTTCGGGCACTTTCAGCATGGGCACAAAGATGGGCACCACTCCGTCAAAGGCCTTTTCTTCCTGGCCCACATTGAAGATAAAGTGGTGGAAGAAGGCGGGCATATAGATGTTTTTGCAGGCGGTGGCGGAGATGATGGCCGCGTCTCCGGTCCAGCCCAGGCGCTCGTCCCGCTGGGGGCAGTCTGTGGGCACGTCCAGGAAGTTGTCAAACTGGCCCCACATGGCGTTGTGGAACAGCTGGTTCACCCGGGCGTCGGCGGTCTCAATGGAGCCGATGGGGTCTATATCCGAGCGGATGTGCCATGCGGTGAAATCCTCGGGGCGCACAGTGTCCAGCCCTTCCACCTTCACATAGCGGAAGCCATAGAAGGTGAAGTGGGGCCGCACATGGGCCTTTTCTCCCTTGGAGATATACCGGTACTTCGCCTTGGCAGTGCGCAGGTTATCCCGGTAGAAGCAGCCGTCCTGAAGCACTTCTCCATAGGAGAGCCTCACTTCCGCTCCCTGGGGCAGATCCACATCAAACTCCACCCAGCCGGTCATGTTCTGGCCGAAATCCAGCACGGTCTCGTCCTTTTTGGTGTGGAGCACCGTGGGGGCGAAGCTCTGCTTTTTCACAATTTTCGGGCTGAGCCGGGCCATGAGCTTTTCCACGCTCTCGGTGCCGGGCACTACCCCAGAGGCCTTTTCCCCGCAGCCGGGGCAGGACCAGCCTGCCACCTCCCGGCGGGCGTCGTAGTGTTCCCCGTCGTAGATATTGCTGAAGGTGACCGGGGAGGGGTAACTCTTCCAGGTCAGGTCCGTGGGAATTACCTGCTCCTGCCCGTCCTCCAAGAGCGCGTGCACCTCGCAGATGGCCTGCATGGTGTCCCCGTACAAGTTGTGGTAGCGGTCAAAGATGATGTCCCCTTTGTACCAGCCGGGGGCCAAGGCCAGGCCCACCCGGTTTTCGCCCTCATTGAGCAAAGCCGTGATGTCAAACGTCTGGTATTCCAGCTGGGCATCGTAGCAGTGATAGCCGGGCAGCAGGTACTCGTTGCCGGCCTTCTGGCCGTTGATCTCCAGTTCATACAACCCCAAGCCGCACACGTAGGCCCGGGCGGACTGGACCTTGCCCGACAGGGTGAAGTCTTTGGCCAGCAGAGGTTGGGCCTCCTTGTCGGCAAAATCTGCGGCGATCCACTGGGCCTGCCAGGGCTCCTCCTGCTTGGCGGTTTCAAACCAAGAGGTGGCGCTGGCCCAGTCCCCCTGGTCGCCCCACACGGTGACGGTCCACTGGTAGCGGGTCCGGGGCGCCAGGTCCAGGGGCGCTTCAAACCCCAGAGAGGAGATGTCCTCCCGGCGCCCGCTGTGGTAGACGGTCTCTCCCTGGGGATTTTCCACCACGATTTGGGCGCATTTCTGCCGTTTGTCCGGGGTATCTTCCGCCACCCAGGAGAACACCGGGTGGTCCATGCAGAGGCCCAGGGGTTCGGTTACATGGTTGACACGCAAATGAGTGAGTTTCAAAACGATTGCCTCCCTTACTGAAAAGAAAGATTCCGCCCGTCCTGGGCGGGTTGACGCAGCCCGTGGGGCTGCAACAAAATCCTACCGCGCGTCCTGCCAGGCATAAGGCAGCAAGTTCTTCACAGGTACGGCAGTGTTTTCGGCCACCAGCACCAGGGTTTCCGGGTTGCCCAGCTGCAGGAGAAACTCCCGGCAGCGGCCGCAGGGGGGAAGGATGTGCTTGTCCCAGTTGACCGCCACAATTTTTTCCACCCGGTTTTCTCCGGCGGTGAGCATGGCGGCAATAGCGGCGTGCTCCGCGCAGAAACCCATGCTGCAGGAGGTGTCGATGCAAACGCCCCGGTACACGTTGCCCTGGTCGGTAACCAAGGCGGCGGCTACGCCGCCTGCTTCCACGTCCGGGGAAATCCGCCGGGGCTGCAGCACCTCCAGGGCGGCTTGATAGAGCTCTGTGAATTCCATAGGGGTTACCTCCTTGTTTTCCAAGAGTATCATAGCGCGAAAGCCCAGGAAAAACCAGGACGCTTTTTTACAAAAAAGGGACCTGAGTTAAGAGGAGGGAACGGGGGTGCTTTCTGCTGCCGTGGGGAGAGGCCTCCCCTAATTTCCCAAAAGAAGGCCGTTTTTCCCGAAAAAATGCAGTTTTGGCCGTGGGAAATCACCCAACCTCCCAAAGAGCGAGCCCTTTGGGCAAGAGAGGGAGAGCGGCTGAAAAACAACCGCACTTTGCCCCGGATTTTCCATGGAAATCCGGACCTAGAAAGTTCTTTCTGCCGGGAAAATTATTTTGCCGTCGGGAAAAGCCAATTGACTTTCTCTTTTTTTCCGCCTATCATAGTCCTATAGGGCGGAAAACCCGCCGAAAAAAACGTTGCGCCCTTTGTGTGCAGCACTGGTTAGGGAAGGAGTACTCTATGGAACAAAAATATGCGCGCATTACGTTGGACAAGGATTTTACTATCAGCCGTGTGGACAAGCGGATTTACGGGTCCTTTATTGAACACTTGGGCCGAGCCGTGTACGGCGGCATCTACCAGCCGGGACATCCCTCCGCAGACGAGGAAGGTTTCCGGCGGGATGTGCTGGACCTGGTGCGGGAGATCGGCGTGCCCATTGTCCGCTATCCCGGAGGAAACTTTGTTTCCAACTTTTACTGGGAGGACAGTGTGGGACCAGTGGAGCAGCGTCCCCGCCGGCTGGAGTTGGCTTGGCGCAGCACCGAGCCCAACCTGGTAGGCGTCAACGAATTTGCCTCTTGGGCCAAAAAGGCGGACACCCAGGTGATGATGGCTGTGAACCTGGGCACCCGGGGCATTGAGGCCGCCTGCAACCTGCTGGAGTACTGCAACCATCCCTCCGGCACCAAGTACAGTGACCTGCGGATTTCCCACGGGGTAAAGGATCCCCACAACATTCAGGTGTGGTGCCTGGGCAACGAGATGGACGGCCCCTGGCAGACCGGCCACAAAACCGCCCGGGAATACGGCCGCCTGGCGGATGAGACCGCCAAGGCCATGAAGCAAATTGATCCCAGCTTGCAGCTGGTGGCCTGCGGCAGCTCCAACACCCAGATGCCCACCTATCCCCAGTGGGAGGCCACCGTGCTGGAAGAGGCCTACGACAGCGTGGATTTCCTCTCCCTGCACACCTACTACGGCAACCGGTTTAACGACACCCGGAATTTCCTGGCCCAGTCCGACGACATGGACCACTTTATTCGCACCATTATCTCCACCTGCGATTTTGTCAAGGCCAAGAAGCGCTCCAAAAAGGACATGATGCTCAGCTTTGACGAGTGGAACGTGTGGTTCCACGCCAACGAAGCCGACGACGACACCATGAAGAACCGGCCCTGGAGCGTGGCTCCCCATCTGCTGGAGGACCACTACGATTTTGAGGACGCCCTGCTGGTGGGCTTGATGCTCATCACCTTGCTGAAGCATTCCGACCGGGTGCGCATGGCTTGCCTTGCCCAGCTGGTAAACGTGATCGCCCCCATTATGACGGAGGAGAACGGCCCCGCTTGGAAGCAGACCATCTTTTACCCCTATCTCCACGCCAGCAAGTACGGCCGGGGCATTGCCCTGAACCCCGCTCTGCGCTCCTCCAAGCACGACACCAAGGACTTCACCGACGTGACCGATGTGGACGCTGTGGCCGTGTGGAACGACGAACAGGACCAGGTCACCATCTTCGCGGTGAACCGGGATTTGGACCAGGACATTGTGCTGGAAGCGGATGTGAAGGCTTTCGCTGGCTACCGCCTGCTGGAACACATTGTGCTGGAGCACGGGGACATGAAAGCTGTAAACTCCGCCGAGAGCCAGACAGTGCTGCCTAAGACTGTGGGCGACCGGGACCAGCTGCAGGACGGCCTGCTCCAGAGTAAGCTGGGCAAGGCCAGCTGGAATGTGATTCGCCTGGGCAAGTAAGGCTCGGGAAAACCTGCTATCCAAAAGGAAAAGGGCCGCTGCTTGTAGCAGAGGCCCTTTTCTCTATGTAATCCTTCTTTATTATACGTAGTAGGCATTGAGCACCATCGTGCAGGTTTGAGCGCGGCTGGCCGGATCTTTGGGAGCAAAGTTGTTGCCGTTCATGCCGTTGACAATCCCGTTTTCCCGGCAGGCGTACACGGCGTCTTTGGCCCAGGAGGAGATTAGGTTGTCGTCGGCAAAGGCCTGCGCCCCGCCCTGGTAAGTCAGCCCCATGTAGCGGGCCAGAGTGACGCAGATCTGCTCCCGGGTGATAGGCGCATTCGGGGAGAAAGTCCCGTTGCCCACGCCGTTCATCAACCCTTCGGCAGTGGCCCAGTTTACGGCGCTGGCGTACCAAGCGGATTCGCTCACGTCGCTGTACAGCGTGGCGCCCTCATAGGCGGTCAAATCCACCCCTTCCAGGTTGGCCAGAACTTTGGCGAACTCCGCCCGGCTGATGGTGTCCAGGGGACGCATCTTGCCGTCGGAGCCTTCAAACAAGCCCAGGTCCACGGCCTCCTCCACGCTGGAGTAGAACCAGTCCGTGGTGGTGAAGTCCGTAAACACCGACCCGTTCTCCAGCACCGTGGCGGTGACCACCTGGCTTGTCTGCCCGTCCAGCAGGGAGATGACCTTAAAGGTGGTGCCCCCCGCCAGATAGATGGGGCCTGTGTAGGGAGTGCTCTCCGCTGTGGGCTGAGAGCCGTCCTCCGTGTAGAAGATCTCCTCCTCTTCCGAGGCGGCAGTCATAAGCACGTAACCGTCCTCCCAGGTGATCGCCGGGGCGTCCGGCGTGTCCAAGGCGCCGGTGATCTCCACAAACAGGGAGGAGATATAACCGGTCACCCCGTTGCTGGGCAACGTGATCTGATACCACAGAGAGGAGGAAAGCCCTCCGCTGAGGACGGGCTGTCCATTCACCTGGCCGGTCACATGCACCTGGGTGCCCCGGCTCAGCGTGGTGACCACAAAGGACTGGGTGGTGGCCTGAGAGCGCACGTTCACGCCGCTGCCGGTGACCACGCCGTTGTGGTTGGTGGGTGGATCGTCCGGGTCATCCTGGTTCCCGCCGCCGTAGCCGGCGCCTACGGAGTAGCCAATCCCTTGGCTTTCCAAATAGGCCGCCACAGTGGAGGCGGAGACAAAGCCACTGTTGGTCAGAGAACCGTCGTTTTGCACCAGGCTGCCGTCGGCGTTGCGGGCAAAGCCGTCCTCCCCAATGGTGTAGCCGTCCACGGTGGTGTTCACATCGTACTGGTAATCGGTGTAGTGGACCATGCCGCTGTCAAACTCGTACCAGCCGTTGGAGGGATACTGCAGGCCGCAGTCAAACAGGTGCCACTCGGTCCAGCCTCCTTGGTACACACTGCGGTACCGCATGTTGACCCCTGGGGCGCTGTTGTCGGTGGCCATATTGTTGCCCACATAAATGCCCACATGGCTGTAGGGATACTCTGTGTCGTAGGCGTCGGGCACGGTGACGCTCAACCCGTGAATGCGGGGCAGCTCGTCCAGAGTGCCGTGCCACACGGTGTTCAGCCGCACCTGGGAGCTGGCGCCTCCGGCGCAGGGGGGAACGCCGTTGTCGGTGAAGTAGGAGTACAGCAGCCCGGCGCAGTCGGAAGACCGGGTGTCCCCGTACGGGGCGCCCTTGGAGCCGTACACATAGACCCAGCCGTCCCGATAGGCGGTCAGGCCCTGCTGGGCTAAGCCAAAGGATGTGATCGTAGTTTCCGCGGCGGAAACGTTCATGCTGAAGCCCGGAAGGGCAGCGGCCGCTGCCAGCGCCAGGCTGAGCAGAAAAGCCAAAAGCCGGCGGCCGCGGGTTCTTCGAAGCGTAGTCATGAGAGGGTTCCTCCATTCGCTAAAAGATGGCGGAAACGGCTGCAAACGCCGTTCCGTTCCCTGTGTGCAAAAGTTACAAATTGGTTACATTCTACCACAAAATTCTCCAAGATGCAACCTTTGGAAGGAATTTCCGGAACTGGGGCGTTGAAACAGGGGGAAAAAGGGGGGATTTTCCCGGCCTTCCGGAGACAGGAGAGCTGCGAAAAAGGGCCTCCCTCCCCTTTGAAGAGAGGGGCTGTTCTGCCGCTGCCCTGTACCCTATACAATGAAAAAAAGAATCGGCGGATCTGGGGGAGAACCCTTGACATTGCCCTGCCCTTCGGGGATAATGAAGGAATAGGAAGAGGGCCTCTTTTGGGGGCCTGCAAGAGAAAGGGGCGTTTTGCATGAAAAAAGCGGGGAAGCGGGGCGTAAGCCTTTTGCTGGTGTGTCTGCTGGGGCTGCTTTTGCCTTGGGGCGGCGTGGCTGCCGCGGCACAGGAAAGTGCCGGCCTGCAGGAAGAGGCGTCGTACACGTGGAGCGACGGAGAAACCGGCTACGCCCTGCTGGAGACGGAAGAGGGCCTGCCCCAGGATGTTTTGGGAGAGAGCGCAGCCCAGGCTTTTTCTGCCTCCCAGGTTTCCCAGGAGGACCCTCGGTTTTACAGCCAGCTCAACGCCCGGCAAAAGGCCTGCTATGACGCCCTGGAAGCTTTGGATATCAGCCGCATCCGCACGGCGGCTGTGCGGGACGGTTACCACCAGGTGCTGGTCACGGTGGAAGAGACCGCCGGGGTGACCATGACTGCGGCAAACTCCCGCGCACTCTACACGGATATCTGCGCCGCCATTGTAGCTTTGCGCTATGACCATCCCGATTACTTGTGGCTTTCCAAAATGCGGTATGGCCCCGGTACCCGCACCACCGGGGGCGTTACGGTCTCCACCGGCCAGGTGAATTTCTCCTTTTTCCTCCACTACGACGGAGAGGAGCAGGAGATGTGGAACCAGGCGGGGGCAGAGGCCCAGGCGGTGGCCGACGCCATCGACCCGGCGGCGGACCGCTACACCCAGGTGAAGGCGGTGCATGACCAGCTGGCGGCCCAGGCCACGTACAACGAAAAGCCGGCGGAAGGCCGGGAGGAGTCCCTGTCTCACCAAGCGTACAGCTGCCTGGTGGCAGGGGACGCCTACGAGCCCGTGTGCGACGGCTATGCCAAAGCCTTCAAAATGGTGTGCGACCTGTTGGAGATCCCCTGTGTGCTGGTGGTCAGTTCCACCCATATGTGGAACAATGTGCTCATGGATGACGGGGATTGGTACAATGTGGATGTAACCTGGGACGATTCTAACGACCAGCAGATCTCCTACCAATACTTTTTGGTGGGGTCCCAAACGGTGATCAACGGGACCCTGTTCTGCCGCCAGCCAGACCACGTGGAGCGCAACATTTGGCAGGAGACGTCCAGCGCCCTCAACCAGGTGACGTTCACCTACCCGGTGAAAAACCACGAAGCCTACGAGTATTTGGGCCAGGATTACCCCGCCCTTCGCTTCCCCGATGTGAAGCGAAGCGATTGGTATTACGGGGAGGTGGAGATGGCCGCCCAGATGGGGCTCTTCCACGGGGACAACCAAGGTTTGTTCCACCCTGTGCAGAACATCACCCGGGCAGAATTTGCCACCGTGCTCTACAACGCCCTGGGGCCAGAGACGTTTGTCTCCAGCGGCGAGGGCTTTACGGACGTGCACCAGGGAGAATGGTTTGCCGACGCCGTGCTGTGGGCGCAGGAGGCCGGCTATGTGGACGGCTATGACGATGGGTCGTTCCGGCCGGGCGCCTTTATCAGCCGCCAGGAGATGTGCTTGATTTTGTATCGGGTTTGGCTGGGGCAAACCCAGCAGGAGACCGGTCTGGAAGAGGCGCCCCTTTTCCCCGACGACGCTGAGATCTCCTCTTGGGCCCGGGAGGCTGTGTATGCCTGCCGGAGCCTGGGCCTTGTACAGGGAGACGGAACCGGAAACTTCCGTCCCCGGGATAACACCAGGCGTTGTGAAGCGGCCCGGGTATGCGTGCTGTTCTTCCAGGACAGCCCGTCTGTGCCCTCTGCCGCGTAAATATCCGCCGGAGGACAGAGAAACAAGGGGGCTGCCGCAGCGCGCGGCGGCCCTCTGCTGTTTCGTGGAAGCTTCCGAAAAAGGGAGGCGGCCGGGTGAGAGGAACCCGTCCCCGGTGGTGCTGAGGGGAAAAATCCCTCTTTTCTCCCAGAAAGGACCCTGGGAAAACCCGGAGAAGGCGCATTTTCTGTTGACAAACCGGGCATAAGATGAAATAATATTTTTTCAGGGGATTTTTCCCCGCATCTATTTGACGAAAACCGGGAAGTCCCGGAAAAGGAACCTGGAGGGAATAACATGTCTAAAGAGCTTGCCAAGGCTTACGAGCCGCAAGAGGTGGAGGGCCGCATCTATGACTTTTGGATGCAGGGCGGCTATTTCCACGCGGAAGTGGACCCAAAGAAAAAACCGTATACCATTGTGATTCCGCCCCCGAACATCACCGGCCAGCTGCACATGGGCCACGCCTGGGACGAGACCCTGCAGGATATTCTCATCCGGTGGAAGCGGATGCAGGGCTACTCCGCTCTGTGGCTGCCTGGCACCGACCACGCCTCCATTGCCACCGAGGCCAAAATTGTGGAGGCCATGCGCCAAGAGGGCGTCACGAAAGAAGACCTGGGCCGGGAGGGCTTTTTAGAGCGGGCCTGGGCCTGGAAGGACAAGTTCGGCGGCCGTATTTTGGAGCAGCTCAAGCTGCTGGGCTCCTCCTGTGATTGGGACCGGCTGCGTTTTACTATGGATGAAGGCTGCTCCAAGGCGGTGCGCCATGTGTTTGTCAAGCTGTACAACGAGGGCTTGATTTACCGGGGAGAGCGCATCATCAACTGGTGCCCCAACTGTAAAACCGCCATTTCCGACGCGGAGGTGGAGTTCGAGGAGAAGGAGGGTTCCTTCTGGCACATCCGCTATCCTCTGGCCGACGGCAGCGGCTATATTCAGCTGGCCACCACCCGTCCGGAAACCATGCTGGGCGACACCGCTGTGGCCGTCCACCCCGAAGACGAGCGCTACAAAGACCTGGTGGGCAAAAACGTCATCCTGCCTTTGGTGAACAAGGAAATCCCCATTGTGGCCGACGAGTATGTGGAGATGGACTTCGGCACCGGCGTGGTGAAGATTACCCCCGCCCACGACCCCAATGACTTTGAGGTGGGCCAGCGCCACAACCTGCCGGTGATCAATGTGATGAACGAGGACGGTTCCATCAACGAGAACGGCGGCAAGTACGCCGGCCTCTCCGGCATGGAGGCCCGCAAGCAGATTGTGCACGATTTGGAAGAGGGCGGCTACCTGCTGAAAATTGAGCCCCTCAAGCACAACGTGGGCACCTGCCAGCGCTGCCACACCGTGGTGGAGCCCCGTGTTTCCACCCAGTGGTTTGTGAAGATGGAGCCCCTGGCAAAGCCCGCCATCGACGTGGTAAAGGACGGCACCATCCGTTTCATCCCTGAGCGGCTGGAGAAAACTTACTACAACTGGATGGAGAACATCAAGGATTGGTGCATCTCCCGGCAGCTGTGGTGGGGCCACCGGATTCCCGCCTGGTACTGCGAAGACTGTGGCGAGACCATCGTCTCCGAGACGGACGTGGACACCTGTCCCAAGTGCGGTTCCAAGCACCTTCACCAGGACGAGGACACCCTGGACACTTGGTTCTCCTCGGCCCTGTGGCCCTTCTCCACGTTGGGCTGGCCGGAAAAGACTCCCGAACTGGACTACTTCTACCCCACCAACACCTTGGTCACCGGGTATGACATCATCTTCTTCTGGGTGGCCCGGATGATCTTCTCGGGCCTTAAGCACACAGAAAAGGCGCCCTTCGACACGGTGCTGTACCACGGCCTGCTGCGGGACTCCCAGGGCCGGAAGATGAGCAAGTCCCTGGGCAACGGCATCGACCCGGTGGATGTGATCAACCAGTACGGCGCCGACGCCCTGCGCTTTACTTTGGTCACCGGCAACTCCCCCGGCAACGACGCCCGCTACTCCGAGGAGAAAGTGGCCGCCAGCCGGAACTTCGCCAACAAGATTTGGAACGCCGCCCGGTTCATTCACATGAATATCGACGGCCATGAGGTGCCCTGCGCCTTGCCGGAAACCCTCACCCTGGAGGACCAGTGGATCGTCAGCCGGTTTAACACCGTGACAAAAGAGGTCACCGAGAACCTGGACAAGTTCGAGCTGGGCATGGCTGTGTCCAAGCTGTACGACTTTATCTGGGACGATTTCTGCGACTGGTACATCGAATTGGCCAAGCGGCCCTTGAATGGGGAAGATGCCCAGGCCGCCCAAAACACCCGCCAGGTGTTGGTGTGGGTGCTCACCCAGACGTTGGCTTTGCTCCATCCCTTTATGCCCTTCGTCACCGAGGAGATTTGGCAGAGCCTGCCTCACCAGGGCCAGGCATTGATTGTGGCGCCCTGGCCCCAGTATGAGGAAGGCCACGCCTTCCCCCAGGCCGAAGCGGAGATGCGGAAGGTTATGGAGCTGATCACCGCTGTGCGCACCCGCCGCAGCGAGATGAACGTGCCCCCTTCCAAGAAAGCTCACTTGGCCATTGAAACGGGAGACACAGCCGCCTTTGAGACGGAGAAAGAGGCCATTGCCCGCCTGGCTTACTGCAGCGGCGTGGAAGTGGGCGCCTCTGTGCCCCACAGTGAAGGCAGCATCACGGTGGTCACCGCCGCCTGCCAGGCCTATCTGCCTATGGACGACCTGGTGGACAAACAGGCGGAGACCGCTCGCCTGACCAAAGAGTTGGAGGGCGCTCAGAAGCAGCTGGCCACCGCCGAAGCCAAGCTGCAGAACGAAAAGTTCATCAGCAAGGCCCCCCAGAAGGTCATCGATGGGGTGAAGGACAACGCGGAAAAGCTGCGGGAGAAAGTGCGCAGAATCCAAGAGTCCCTGGCTGCCCTCCAGTGAGGGGAAAGGCTGCCGTGGTAACGGCTGTGCAAGAGGCGGTGCTGGCAGCTCCTGTGGAGCAGGTGTGGCAGGTGGTCACCTCTATAGAGAAGTACGCGTGGCGCAGGGACATCAAAGAAATCCGCAGGCTGGATGGGGCGCGCTTTGTGGAGTACACAAAGGACGGGTTTTCCACAGTTTTTACGGTGACGGTGCAAAAACCATGTTGCCGCTGGGCGTTTACCCTGGACAACCAGAATCTGCACGGCTCCTGGGAGGGTGAGTTTCAGCCCCACCCAGGGGGGACCTTGGTGCGATTTACAGAGAGGGTCGCCTCGAAAAAGTGGTACCTGCGCCCCTTAGTCAAAGGATATTTGAAAAGGCAGCAAGCCCAGTATGTGGAGGACCTGCGCCGGGTTCTTGAGGAGCAGGCCTGAGGGTTTTCCCTTGCGTTTTTTTGCGTCCTGTGGTAGGATAAGGGCTGTTGCAGGGCCCCCGTGACTGACGGAAAGGTGGGACACCACCGGGGAGCGGGGAAAGCCTAAAACTGCCGTCCGTCTGGGCAGTGCCTGAGGGCACTGCCCTTTTTTGTTTTAGAATCGAGGAGGGAATGACAAATGACCTACGAAGAAGCGCTGGACAACGTGTACGGCCGGCTGGTGTTCGGCATGAAGCCGGGTCTGGAGCGTATCACGGCATTGCTGGACCGGTTGGGAAATCCCCAGAAGCGGCTAAAGTTTGTCCACGTGGCAGGCACCAACGGCAAGGGGACCTGTTCCACGTTAGTGGCCTCCGCCCTACAGGAGTGCGGGCTCACGGTGGGGCTGTACACCTCTCCCTATGTGTTGGAATTTCGGGAACGGTTTCAGATCAATGGGGCGATGATCCCCAAAGAGGAACTGGTGGAGGAAGTGGAAGTCCTGGCGTCCATTGCCGACGAGTTTGAGAAAAGCGGCGACCAGGTCACCGAGTTTGAGTATATCACCGCCTTAGCCCTGCACTGGTTTGCCCGGCGGGGCTGCGACATGGTGGTGCTGGAAGTGGGCATGGGCGGCCGGTTTGACGCCACCAATGCGATCGACGTGCCGGAGGTGGCTGCCATTATGTCCATCTCTCTGGATCACACGGCCATCTTGGGGGACACCCTGGAGAAGATCGCCTTTGAAAAAGCGGGCATCGTCAAGGAGGGGGGGCGGCTGGTGCTCTATCCCGACCAGGCCCCGGAGGTGACGGCGGAGCTTACCCGCCTCTGCCAGGAACGCCACGCGGAGCTGTATCTGCCGGACCTGGCCCAAGTGGAGGAGGGAGAGCGTTCCCTTGCGGGCACGGCGTTTACGGTAGCAGGCACCTGCTGGGGGACTTTGTCCCTGCGCACGCCTTTTTTGGGGGAGCACCAGGTGAAAAACGCCGTCACGGCTTTGCAGGTGTTGGAGGTGCTCCAAAGCCGGGGGTGGCCCGTCACCCAGGAGGCAGTGGTCCGGGGGTTTGAAAAGGCTTTTCTCCCTGCCCGCATGGAGGTGATCTCCCAAGAGCCCTTGGTCCTGCTGTGGACGGCGGCCACAACCCTGGCTGTGCCAAGGCCCTGCGGGAGGCTTTGGAGCAATTTGTGCCCCAGCGGAAAGTGGCCATTGTGGGGATGATGTCCGACAAGGACAGCCACGGTGCCTTTGCACTGGTGGGGCCGCTGTTTGATGAAATCATCACCGTGGCGCCCCAGGGCCACCGGTCCATGCCCGCCCAGGAGCTTGCCAAAGTGGCTGCCGAGTTCTGCCCCAAGGTGATCCCTGCCGGTTCCTGCCGGGAGGCTTTGGCCCTGGCCGCCCGGGCCAGGAAGGAGGACGGGGCGCTGATCGTTTGCGGCTCCTTCTATTTGGCCGGGGAAATTCGGGACATGCTGCTGGCAAAGTTCGGAGGAAAAAATTGACGCTGTTCCCGGACCCTGTGGAGCGGCGCTGGAAAACCAAACAAATTCGCCGGCGGCGACACCGTTCGGCAAACAATACGGCAGGCCCTTTGTAGAATAGAAGCAAAGGGCGGGACAAGGCTTCTGGAAAAGGTCCTCCTTTTCCAGAAGCTTTCTTTCTGTCCCAGCACAGAGAAAGGAAGATACTCATGAGTGTACAGCTCAGCTATAAGGACGGGGTGCTCACCGCCCGGCTTTCCGGGGAGATCGACCACCACGCCGCCCGGGAAATGCGGGAGGCCATCGACGACACGGCGCAAAAGGTGAAGCCCACCTGTCTGCGGTTGGACTTCACCCAGGTCCCCTTTATGGACAGCTCTGGAATCGGGTTGATATTGGGCCGGGTGCGGCTGCTGCAGTTTTGGAAGGGCCGGGTGGTGCTGACCGGTCTCTCCCCTCATTTGGGCAAAATGGTGGAGCTCTCCGGAATTGGGACTTTGGCTTCCATTGAAAGGAGGGCTGGATGATGAAACCGGTCAATCAAATGCAGGTCAGCTTTTCCTCCCACTCGGTGAACGAGAGCTTTGGACGGGCGGCGGTGGCGGCCTTTCTGGCGCAGCTGGACCCTACGGTGGCGGACCTGACCGATATGAAGACGGCGGTCTCAGAGGCGGTGACCAACGCCATTGTCCACGGGTACAAGGACAAGCTGGGTACCGTGTACATAACCGCCAAGCTTTTTGAAAACGGCAAAGCGGTGGTTCGGGTTCGGGACAAGGGCTGCGGCATCCCGGACATTCAACAGGCTATGGAGCCTCTGTTCACCACGGGAGGAGAGGAGCGGGCCGGCTTGGGCTTTGCGGTAATGCAGAGCTTTTGCGACAGCGTCCGGGTGACCTCCACAGTGGGCAAGGGCACCAGCGTAACCTTGACGAAATACTTTGCGCTCAAAGAGTGACGCAGAGGCCCTCCGCCGGACGGTAGAGGAAAATATGGGCTTGGTCCACCTGTGCGCCCGCCGTTTTTTGGGAAGGGGCGTGGAGTACGACGACCTGTTTCAAGCGGGGTGCGTGGGGCTTGTAAAGGCTGCGGAGAACTTTGACGCCGCCCGAGGTGTGAAGTTTTCCACCTATGCGGTTCCGGTGATCCTAGGGGAGGTGCGCCGCCTGTTCCGAGACGGAGGAGCCCTGCGGGTGTCCCGAGGGCTGCGGGACCTGGCCCGGAGGGCTGGGGAGGAGGCGGACCGCCTTCGGCAGGAGACCGGCAAAGCCCCGGGGGTGGGACAGATTGCCCAGGGGCTGGGAATCTCCGTGGAGAAAGCAGCCCTGGCCCTGGGGGTGGGGCAGTCTCCCCTGTCTTTGACGGACCGGGAGGAAGGCGGGGAGCTGGATGTCCCCGTGGAAGCCCCGGAAGAGCGGATGACAGAGCGCCTGACCCTCTATCAAATCCTCCAGAATTTGGAGGAACGGGACCGGAGCCTGATCCAGTACCGGTACTTTCAGGGAAAGACCCAGACGGAGACCGCAGCCCTTCTGGGAATGACCCAGGTGCAGGTGAGCCGCCGGGAGAAAAAATTGCTGGCTGCCATGCGAGCGGCTTTTAACCAATAAAAAACATATCCCCGGCGAAGCCGGGGGGCGTCAGCGGGCAGAACACCCTGGTACGAACCATGCGTCACGTTGGGGCGGCCGGACATCCGTGTGTGGGCCCACAAATGGGTTTCTTCGGAAGTTTCCTATCGGCAGCTGCTCCTGTCGTATTTTCTTCCAACGGATGCCGGATGTGGCGCGTGGTTTTCTAAAATACAAGAAGGAGCTGTTGCTTGCTGCAGCAGCTCCTTCCTTATAAGCCCTAGGGGCAAGATGCCTTGGTCCGGGTTTAGAGATAGTAGGCCGGGCCGGTTTTTTTAGGGCGCAGGTCCGTGGGAAGCAGGGAATACAGGACACAGTCCACAATCCCCTTGTCGGGCCAGTAGAACCCCTCCCGAATGGTGCCCTCTTTCACAAACCTGCAGCGCTCCAACACCAGAATAGCCCGGCGGTTGTGGGGGAGCACCAGACACTGAATCCGGCGGACGTCCACGCGCTGGAATAAATAGCCGGTGCATGCGCGCACAGCCGCCGAGGCAAACCCCTGCCCGGTGTAGCGGGGATGCAGAATAAAGTCCAGGGTGACGCAGCTCACTTGGGGGTCTACCCGGGTGATTCCCAGCAGCCCCACCAGCTTGTGCTCGTTGGAGAAAATGCCTAGCACCAGCCCTCTTCCCCGCCGGAAGTTTGCCTCGTACTGCCGGGCCCGAAGTGTGCATTCCTCCGGGGAGCGCAGGGCGGCCTCCGGCGTAAAGCGGTGGCTGTCCTCGTCGCTTAAAATGGGCCATAGGACCAAGGGGTCCAATTGGGTGATGCCGGACAGAGTGACTTTTTCGCCGGTGATGAAAGGGTAACTGGAAAATAACAGAGAGGTTTTCACACGGGGGCCTCCTTCCCTTCCGCAGGGCGTGTGGGCAAGGTTTGCCAGGGTAACTTCCCGCCCTGCGCTTGCCTCCGGGACACAGGGTGGCGCGGCCAATTCCCTCTGGGCGGATTTTTAGGACTCTAAAAGCTGCAGCAGATCTCGCGGCTCTTGGATATGGGGGGCGTTTGTCACCCGCCCAAATCCATAGACGGCGTGGAGGAAGGGGACTCCTGCAAAGCAGGCGGCCTCCTGGTCCAGGGCGGTATCTCCCACATAGACCGGCCGCTGCACCTGGTTTCGTTCCGCGACCAGGCGGATATTCTCCCCTTTAGGCTTTCCTGTGCGGCCGATGCACTCCCAATCCTGGAAACAATCGTGCAGCTTGTGAGCGTCCAAAAAACAGGGGATGTAGTCTGCGTTGCAGTTGCTCACAATAAACAGGGGGAGATGCTGGGAAAGTTCCCGCAAGGTTTCCTCCATATGGGGGTAGAGTTTTCCTCCATGACGGCGCAGGTAGTCGTTTTCCACCTGGCAGCAGCGGGCAAACAGCTCCTGGTGCCGCTGCGGGGACAGCCTGGGAAACAGCGTGGCCATCAAGTCCTCCGCCGTCATGCCCATGACCTGTTCCAGCTGCTCCCGGGTGGGAGGTGCTTCCACATCGGGGGCATCCTGCAGGGCCAGTTCCCAGGAGACGGCAATGGCCTCGGTGGCGTCCCACAGGGTTCCGTCTAGATCAAACAAAATTCCATCGTATTGCATGGTGCGCTCCTGTTCTCCAAAAGGGGTGGGTTGCGTTTTAGGGTTGCTGGCTCTCGCCCTGCAAAAAATCATAGGGGGTTTGCTGGTATACATAGTAGTTGAGCCAGTTGGCCACCAGCAGGTGGGCGTTGCTCCGCCAGGTGAAGGGCGGGGTTTTGGTGTCGTCGTCGTCTGGGAAGTAGTGATAGGGCACTTTGGGATGCAGGCCCTTGTTCACATCTCGGAAGTACTCCTTGGCCAAAGTGTCCCGGTCGTACTCCGCGTGGCCGGTGACAAAAATCTGCCGCCCGTCTTGGCTGGCCACAATGTGCAGGCCTGCCAGGTCCGACACCGCCAGCATCAGGGGATGGTAGGGGTTTAAGACCGTGTGGTTGTAAATGCCGCTGAGTTTTTCCGGCAGGGGGTACTTGGGGATGCCGTAGTGGTAGTACAGCCCCGCCTGGGCGCCCCAGCAGATGTGCAGCACTGAGTAGACATGGTCCTTGCTCCATTCCATGATTTGGCACATCTCATCCCAGTAGTCCACTTCCTCAAAAGGCAGCTGTTCCACCGGCGCCCCTGTGATGATGAGCCCATCAAACTTTTCCTCTTTCACGTCGGAGAAAGTTTTGTAAAAGGTGTTGAGGTGATAGGAGCTGGTGTTTTTGCTGATGTGCGTGGCTGTGTGCAGCAGTTCCACATCCACCTGCAAAGGGGAGTTGCCCAAAAGCCGGAGAAGCTGTGTTTCCGTTTCAATCTTCGTGGGCATTAAATTGAGAATGGCAATCTTTAAGGGGCGGATGTCCTGGACGTTGGCCCGCTCATGGGTCATAACAAAGATGTTCTCTGACTCCAACACTTCAATGGCTGGGAGGTCGGCTTGGATTCGTATGGGCATAAGATCCCTCATTTCTATAAGGTTCTGTGGTACTAGGTAGAGATAGGACATAAACCGAGCAGCCTTGCAAGGCGCTCCTATAGAAGCAAGGACTTCTTTTTCTAGTAAGAGGGGAAAGAAGCGGCTTCTAAGGTATACAATATTATACCATAGGGAAATCTCAATTGTACAGGGTCGAAACAGAGGATTCCCTAGGGGAGAAAGAGGAAGAGAGACACAAGATACGGGACTCTGAAAAAAAGGAGCAAAAAAATGAAAAAAAGCGTTGACAAACGGGGAGCGGTGTGGTATTATATCTGAGCGCTCGAGAGAGAGCTCAAAAAAGTGAAAAGCAACGGAAGAGAGACTCAGGCGAGTAAACCTTCTGGAAGCT
>CAJFEW010000046.1:16489-18140 GCA_904374805.1 uncultured Neglectibacter sp. | reverse complement strand
GCCGGCGCCGATGTTGGTGTGGCCCACTTCGCTGTTGCCCATCTGGCCGTCAGGCAGGCCCACGTCCATGCCGGAGGCGCCAATCTGGGTGTGGGGGTTTTCTGCGAAGATTTTATCAAGATTGGGTTTGTTGGCGGCGGCAATGGCGTTGCCCTCTACGGGAGCAATGCCAAAGCCGTCCAAGATCATCAAAACAAGAGGTTTTTTCATGTTAATGACACATCCTTTCCCAGGTTTTCCAAATGGAAAGCCTGATAAAGGTCGCACCTTCCGGTGCGCCTATTTTCTTCTCTCTTGAGAGAAAGAAGCAAAGAACTTTTCAGCTGCGGCCACATTTGCTTTGCCTAGTTCCCTCCATGGAGGCGGCAGCAGTGTCCGCGGTTTATCCTTCCTGACTGGGTTTTCCTTCATAATCCAGCACGATCTTTTTGCAGTCTTTGCAGATCCAGCCGGGAAAGGAACAAGAGCTAAACAATTTATTGTCCAGAAGGATTTCTCCATCCTTAGGCATTAAGGTCAAAGCATGGGGCTTTTTTACCCAGGCCGCCCGCTGATTGGTCTGGACAAAGCCAGGCTCCATTTCTTTGCCGCAAACGGGGCACTTCATGGCAGGGACTCCTTTCTTGCTTGGAAATGAATGGACCCTTCTAAGAGGAAGGCAAGGTGCCTACTTTGTAGGGATTAGCCCTCGGTGGCAGCCTTGACGATGGTGGCGAAGTCGTTGGGCTTCAGGGATGCGCCGCCGATCAGGCCGCCGTCCACATCGGGCTGGGCCAGCAGTTCTGCAGCGTTGCCAGCGTTCATGGAGCCGCCGTACTGGATGGTGATGCCGTCGGCAGCAGCCTGGCTGTACACAGAGGCGATGCACTCCCGAATGGTGTGGCACACTTCGTTGGCCTGCTCGGCGGTAGCGGTCTTGCCGGTGCCGATGGCCCACACGGGCTCGTAAGCGATGATGATCCGCTTCAGCTCCTCCTCAGTGACGCCGCCCAGAGCGATCTTAGTCTGCATGGCCACCAGCTCGCTGGTGATGCCCTGCTCCCGCTGCTCCAGGGTCTCGCCCACGCAGAGGATCACAGTCAGGCCGGCGTCCAGAGCGGCGCGCACCCGCTTCTGCACGGTGACGTCGGTCTCGCCAAAGTACTGACGGCGCTCGCTGTGGCCGATGATGACGATGTTCACGCCCATAGAGGTGAGCATCTGGGCGGAGATCTCGCCGGTGTAGGCGCCGCTCACTTCCCAGTGGCAGTTCTCGGCGCCGATCTGGATGTTGGTGCCAGCGGCAGCTTCCTGGGCGGAAGTCAGGTCCACAAAGGGAGTGCAGGCGACGACTTCGCAGTCTGCGTCCTTCACCAGGGGGGCGATGGCGGCAATCAGTTCCTTGGCCTCAGCGGGGGTCTTGTTCATTTTCCAGTTGCCGGCGATGACAACTTTGCGCAGTGCTTTATTCATGAGAAATGTCTCCTTTATCTAGTAGTGTGGGAAATTGAGTAAAAATGCGGCGGCTGTTGGCCGCCGCATTCTCGGTGCGATTTATTTGTCGGCGATGCAGGCGATGCCGGGCAGCACCTTGCCCTCCAGGTATTCCAGAGAAGCGCCGCCGCCAGTGGAGATGTGGGAGATCTGGTCGGCAAAGCCCAACTGCATCACA
>CAJFEW010000046.1:0-16477 GCA_904374805.1 uncultured Neglectibacter sp. | reverse complement strand
GTCACCGCCGCCGATGATAGTGGTGGCATCGGTTTCAGCCAGAGCCTTGGCCACAGCCTTGGTGCCCTCGGCCAGAACAGGGTTCTCAAACACGCCCATAGGCCCGTTCCAAACCACGGTCTTGGCGCTCTTGGCAGCCTCGGCAAACAGCTCCCGGGTCTTGGGGCCGATATCCAGACCCATCTTGTCTGCGGGGATCTTGTCGGAGTCCACAACCTCGGTGGCAATCTCTGCGTCGATGGGATCGGGGAAGTCCTTGGCAATCACAGTGTCCACAGGCAGCAGCAGCTTAACGCCCTTCTCCTCCGCCTGCTTGAGCATGTTGGCGCAGTACTCCAGCTTCTCGTCGTCCACCAGGGAGGTGCCCACCTCTTTGCCCTGGGCCTTCAGGAAGGTGTAGGCCATGCCGCCGCCGATGATCAGAGTGTCCACCTTGGTCAGCAGGTTCTCGATGACGCTCAGCTTGTCTGCCACCTTGGCGCCGCCCAGAATGGCCACGAAGGGACGCACAGGGTTGTTCACAGCGTTGCCCAGGAAGTCGATTTCCTTGCTCATCAGGTAGCCCACAGCGGTGTCCTTAATGTGGTCGGTGACGCCGGCGGTGGAGCAGTGTGCCCGGTGAGCGGAGCCAAAGGCGTCGTTCACATACACATCTGCCAGGCTGGCCAGTTCGCTGGAGAAGGGCTCCAGGTTCTTGGTCTCTTCCTTGCGGAAGCGGGTGTTCTGCAGCAGCACCACGTCGCCGTCCTGCATGGCGGCCACAGCGGCTTTGGCGTTGTCGCCCACCACGGTGTCGTCGTCGGCAAAGACCACGGGCTGCCCCAGCAGTTCAGAGAGGCGAACAGCGCAGGGGGCCAGGCTGAACTTGGCCTCAGGACCGTTCTTCGGCTTGCCCAGATGGCTGCACAGGATCACCTTGCCGCCGTCGGCCACCAGCTTCTTGATGGTGGGCAGAGCCGCCACAATGCGGTTGTCGTTGGTGATGACGCCGTCCTTCATAGGGACGTTGAAGTCAACACGGACCAGCACCCGCTTGCCTTTTACGTCAATGTCGTCAATTGTTTTTTTGCTGAGTAAGCTCATGTTCAGTGCACTCCTTTAAGCGAAATGGTGGATTGTGAAAGTTTGCACAAAAACCCATCTACAATTGTATAACAGACAGCCTTCCTTTTCAAGCCAAATTTTGTGAAAACAGCGGAGATTTTTTGCTTTTTTCCGGTTTGGAAGTTTCTTTCCCAAAGAAAAGGGACACACCGCCCCGGGAGAGGGGGGCAGTGTGTCCGAAAGGCGGGGCAGAAGCGGGAGAGGGAATCCTTACTCCGGGGCTTTCATGCTTTCCACCATACTGATTTTTTTCAAGGTGCATCACCAGGTTGACCAAGGCGCTGAACAGGAAGGTGAGCAGGGTGGACCACACATAGCTGGGCCAATAAACTTCCCGTCCGAACATGACCATATCCACTTCTGCCGTGCGGATGACAAACTGGTGAAGTCCCATGCCAAGCACCAGGCCCAAAGCAGTGCCGATGACCGTCAGCAGGATGGTTTCCCGGTAGATATAGGCGGAAACCTCCCCGTCGTAGAAACCAAGCACTTTGATGGTGGCCAGTTCCTTTTCCCGTTCGGTGATGTTGATGTTGGTCAGGTTGTACAGCACCACAAAGGCCAGGGCGCCTGCGGAGATGATCAGCACCACCACAATGGAGTTGATGCTCTGAATGCTGTTGTTGAAACTTTCAGAAAGGGTGTTGGTAAACTGGGCGCTGACCACATCCCGGCACTGGAGCAGCTGGGTGCTCAACTGGGACTCCTCTTCCTGAGTGATGTCCTCCGGCAGTTTGCACAGCAGGGAGTTGGGCTCCCAGGTTTTGCCGAACGCTGCTTCGTAGGTCTTGGGGGAGAGGTAGACGTAGTGGTACACGTAGTTTTCACAGATGTCGGTGATGGTGAGGGTGGCCTGGTTGCCGTCGGCGTCCTCCAAGGTGATGGTGTCGCCCACCTGCCAGCCCTGGCGCTCGCACAGTTTTTCCGTGACCACCACGGCGTCTTCGTCAAAGGTGACTTCCCGGCTGTCGGTGCGGTGACGGAACTGGAAGTACTCTCCCATGGCGCCCGCATCTTCCGGGACAAAGACAACTACGCTGTCGGCAGGATGGTTCCCCTGGGGCACCACATCCGCCTGTTCCTGCAAAGCGGAAAGGTTGTCTGTAATCTGCGAGCCATCCTCCTCCAGAAGGGCTTTCAGATCCCGGCCCTCCAGGGCGCTGGGATCCCGCAGGCCCACGGTCAGCTGGTATTGGTTCAGCTGATTGTACTGAATGCCCACAATGTCGGAGATAGAGTCTCGAATGCCAAAGCCGGTCACCAGCAGGGCCGTGCAGCCGGCAATGCCCACCACGGTCATAAAGAACCGCTTTTTATACCGGAACAAGTTCCGGAAGGTCACCTTGCGGGTAAATTTCAGCCGGTTCCACAGGGGAGTGACCCGTTCCAGCAAAATTCGCTTGCCAGCCTTGGGGGCCTTGGGCAGCATCAGCTGAGAGGGAACTTCCCGCAGCTCTGCCCAGCAGGCGCTGAGGGTGACCGCCAGCGTACACAGAATCATGGACAGAGAGGAGATCAGGGCGTAGGGCACGTTAAAGGGAGTGAGGATCTCCGGCACATCGTACATGATGTTGTAGGCGTTGATGATGATAAAGGGGAACAGCCAGCTGCCCACCGCCAGGCCAACCACACTGCCCAGAACACTGGCCAGAGCGGCGTAGAACAGGTACTTGGCGGCGATTTTCCCGGTGGAGTAGCCCAGCGCTTTTAAGGTGCCGATCTGTTGGCGCTCTTCCTCCACCATGCGGGTCATGGTGGTCAGAGCCACCAAAGCTGCCACCAGAAAGAAGAACAGGGGAAACACCGTGGCAATAGCCGCGATTTTGTCCGCGTTGGAATCGTAACTGGAAAAACTGGTGTTGTCCTCCCGGGTGTACAGGTACCACTTTCCCTCTTCTATATCCCGGATTTGACTCTCGGCGTCCGCCAGTTCCTCTTCCGCGTCAGCGAACTGCTGTTGGGCCTCTGCGTATCCCTGGTTGTAATCGTCCCACCCCTCCTGGAGTTCCTGCGCTGCCGTTTCCAGCTGGGCTAAGCCGTCGTCGTACTGGGTCTGGGCGTCGTTCAGCTGGGCCTCAGCATTGGCAAACTCCGTCTGGGCCGTCTGGATGCCTTGCTGCAGCTGGGCGGAGCTTTGGTCCAGCTGGGCCTTGGTGTTGTGCAAGGTGGCCTGCTGCTCTTCCAACGTCTGTCGCTGGGTGTTCAGCTCTGCCTGGCTGGCGTCCAGCTGGGCCTTAGCCGCCTGGTACTGGCTCAGGCCCTCCTCGTATTGGGCGAGACCTTCCTCATACTGGGCCAAGCCCGCCTGGTACTGGACCGTTCCCTCTTCCCAGGCGGCCAAAGCGGCGGTGGTGTCCGTTCCCTGGGCGGCCAGGGCCTGCAAGCCCTCCCTAAGGGCGGCAAACTGCTGCCCCAGCTCCGGGAAAGCAGTTTCCAGCTGGGTGAGGAGCGCCAGCGCGCCCCCATCCGAGGTGTCTGTGACCTCTATCCCTGCTGCAGCCGCCGCCTGAAACAAGGCCTCCTTGCCCTGGGTCAGGCTGTCCAGCTGGGCCTTGGTGGCGTCCAGCTGAGCTTTGGAAGCGTCTAACTGAGCTTTGCTCTCTTCCAATTGGGTTTGGGTGGCCGCCAGGGTCTCTTCGGTGGGGGCCAGTTGGGCATAGCCTTCCTCCAGCTGGGCCTGGGCGTCGTTCAGCTGGGCCAGGCCGTTGTTCAACTGGGTTTGACCGCTCTGCACTTGGGCGTAGCCGTCGTTGATTTGCTGCTGGGCAGAGGCGGTCTGGCTGCGGAAGCTCTCCTTCTGCTGGTTCAGTTCCGCCCAGCCGCTGTCAATTTCCGCCTTGGCGTCCTCCAGCTGCTGCTGGCTGTCTGCCATTTCCGCTTCTCCGTCCTCCAGCTTTTGCTTGGCGTCCGCCAGCTCTGCCTCTGCGTCGGTTTTTTCCCGCTCATATTCGGCCCGGGCGTCGTCCAGCTCTGTTTGGGCATCGCCCACCAGCTGCTCAAAGCGCACGCGGGAGCGTTCCTCTCCCAAAGGTTCCAGCCGGTCCAGCACAGCCTGCACAGTGTCCTGGTATTCCTGAGAGAAGGAGTCCAGCTCACGGGTGTTTTCCACAGCCATGTAAAAGCCTGTGTAATATTCCATATCAAAAGATGCCGGCACCGTGTAGGCCAGCAGGTCCAAGGTGCCGCTGCCGGCTGTGGAGCTCTCCGACTCCATGGAGAGGTAGGCGGCGCTTTTCACCGTGCCCACCACGGTGAATTCTTCCGGCAGGCCTTCCACGGGCTCCCCGTCCGGATCCTGGCGCAGCGTTTGGCCAATCCACGTGTGGTCTTCACCAAAGGACTTGGTCAGCACCACCACGCACTCCCCTGCTTTTTCCGGCAGGCGGCCTTCCACCAGGGTCAGCCGGTTTAGATAGGCCTGGGATTCCGCCGAGGTGTCCTCCGGCAGGCTGTGCATCCGGGTGGTGTAGCTGGTGCTGTCCTCCTCTTGGTTGACCAGCACCAGGTCTGTGTCGTACACAGGCATGACGGCTTCCACGCCCTCCACTGCCTGCACCGTCTCCAGGTCCTCCTGGGTCAGGCCCAGGGTGGAGAGGATGCGGATGTCGTACATGTGGGCGCTGTCATAGTAACTATCCGCAGAGCGGCGCATGTCTACCGGCGAGGAGAGCAGTCCTGCCAGAAAGCCGACTCCCAAGGCCACAATGGCCAAAATGGCCAGAAACCGGGAGAGGGAGCTGCCGATAGTGCGCAGCATATTTTTTCCAAACGTTTTGTTCACGGCGCTCACCACTCAATCTGTTCCACCGGGGTGGGGTGGGGGTTCACATCGTTGGAGATGGCCTTGCCGCTTTTGATACGGATGACCCGGTCCGCCATGGCGGTCAGGGCGCTGTTGTGGGTGATGACGATCACCGTGCGGCCGGTGTTCCGGCAGGTGTCCTGCAGCAGGGCCAGCACCGCCTTGCCCGTGTTGTAGTCCAAGGCGCCGGTGGGTTCGTCGCACAGGAGAATCTTGGGGTTTTTGGCCAAGGCTCTGGCAATGGCCACCCGCTGTTGTTCCCCGCCGGAGAGCTGTGCCGGAAAGTTTTTCAGCCGCTCTCCCAAACCCACTTCCGCCAGGGTTTCCCGGGCATCCAAGGGATCCTTGCAAATTTCGCTGGCCAGCTCCACATTTTCCAGGGCGGTCAGGTTTTGCACCAAGTTGTAAAACTGGAAGACAAATCCCACGTCGTACCGGCGGTAGGTGGTCAGCTGTTTGGGGGTATAGCTGCTGATGACCTTGCCGTCCAGCAGGATGGTTCCCTCATCGCAGGTGTCCATGCCGCCCAGCATGTTGAGCACGGTGGTTTTGCCGGCTCCCGAGGGGCCTACGATGATGCAGAACTCTCCCTTCTCCACGAAAAAGTTCACATGATCCGCAGCGGCAATGCGGTTTTCCCCCATGGTGTAATACTTGCATACGTTTTGAAATTCAATAAAATGAGCCACGTGTCATCCCTTCTTCCCTGGCGCTCCTCGTTCCACTCTATAACACGTATCATAAAACCATCTCAAACGGGGTGGTTTTAAGTTTCTCTTTTCTCCAAAATGGGAGGTACAGCAGGAGTAGCTGCCTGCGGTATCATCAGGTCATCTTCCTTCATCTTACTTATATCATGTCCTTGTGAAAGACCTTCTAACGAATTGTGAACAAATTGTTTTCCTTTGGGACCCTGGCCCTTCCGGCGCTTTACAGGAACTCCGAATCTGGGTGGTTCTCTTTGGCGGCGGCCCAATCGAAGTTGCGCAGCTCGCCGGAGCAGGAAAGCTCCGGAAAATCCCACTGGCGCAGCACCTCAAAAGCGCCCACAGCCACAGAGTTTGCCAAGTTTAAGCTGCGAAAGCCGTCCAGCATGGGAATGCGCACGCACTGTTCCGGGTGTTGGAACAGCAGCTTTTCGGGCAGTCCGGCAGACTCTTTCCCAAAGAAGAGGTAGCAGCCGTCGGGATAGGTCACGTCCGTGTGGCGGTGCTGGGCTTTTGTGGAGAAAAAGAAGAAGCTGCCCTGGTTTTTTTCAAAAAATTCGGGAAGGCTATGGTAGGTGGAAAGGGTGAGATAGGGCCAATAATCCAGCCCTGCATGGCGCAGGCGCTTATCCTCTAAGCGAAAGCCCATGGGGCCCACCAGGTGCAGGGCGGCCCCGGTCACCGCGCAGGTGCGGGCAATATTTCCCGTGTTTTGGGGGATCTCCGGTTCCACTAAGACAATGTTGAGACTGGGCAAAGAATCATCCGCCTTTCTTACATGATAGAAATACAAAATATAACAGGAAAACTCTGCCGGCTGCAGAAGTTCGGGTTGGTTCCCGGAAATTATCCCCGGCGGAATAAAGAAGGAGGTCGCCGGGCATGCTGAGTACGACGGCAGTGTTGCATCTCGTCAAATGGATCTGTAAAATTTGGAGGTTGAACAAGATGGTGAAACAGACAATGAACGTGGCAAAGGGCATCGGCATGGGGGTTCTGGCAGGCGCCGCTGTGGCCGTGGTCAGCAGCAAGATGATGAACGGCGGCCACCGAAAGGCCAGCCACATGCGCAAAAGCGCCGGCAAGGCCATGCACTCTGTGGGGAATCTGATCGGCGACGTGGAAAAAATGCTCCGCTAGCTGCCTGCGGCAGGGGCAAGACGCGCAGGCGGCTTTTGGGCCGCCAGGCCCCGAGTAGGGGGCGAGCGCTGCGCCCGCGATTCTGCCTTTTGGGAAAAGGCTTCCCAGAAGCGGCAGGAGCAAGACGCGCAGGCGGCTTTTGGGCCGCCATGCCCCGAGTAGGGGGCGAGCGCTGCGCACGCGATTCTGCCTTTTGGGAAAAGGCTTCCCAGAAGCGGCAGGGGCAAGACGCGCAGGCGGCTTTTGGGCCGCCAGGCCCCGAGTAGGGGGGCAAGCGCTGCGCATGCGATTCTGCCTTTTGGGAAGAGGTTTCCCAGAGGCGGCGGAGGCAAGACGCGCAGGCGGCTTTTGGGCCGCCAGGCCCCGAGTAGGGGGCGAGCGCCGTGCCCGCAATTCTGCCTTTTAGAAACTGGTTGCCGAATAAAACTCTCCTACGCAGTAAAGCACGCCGGGCAGGCTCCTCTGGGGCAGGCCCGGCCTTTACTTTTCTATATTATAGTATACCACGCCTCGGGGCAAAAGAAAACAGACAGGTGTTGCCCTGTCTGTTGGTTTTCCCAGGTCACGGACGCAATGTGTCGCAGAAACAGCCCCGTTCCCCGGTGGGGCCCACCACCCGGATGCGGCAGCCAGGGCTGGCGCCGGTCGGACGGACGGCAGCCCTACACTTGAGAGCCAGGCCTGGGGCGGGGTCTTGATCATAGCAGGTGCACAGCCGGTTGCAGCACCCCTGAGAGGCGCGAAACCACTTGCAGGCCCCGGTGCCCGTGCAGTGGCGCAGGGAATCTTCCCGGTCAATGTAGGCCTGTGCAATGGCGCCTCCCGCGTGATACTCCCCGTTGCTGATGAGAATATGCGCGGCGCTCATATCGGCGAACAGGTTGCTGTAGCCGCTGACGGTGCCGTGGTGAGGCGCCTTGAGGATGTAGTACCCGTCGTACAGTTGATCGGCGATTTCCGCCAAGGTTTCCGGGGTGGCGTCTCCGGTCAGGAGCAGGTCCTGCTCGCTGGGGGACCCCTTGCGCAGGTTGTGGAAAACCACAGAGGCGCTGTTTACCCCGGCGGAGTAGGCTCCTGCGTACAGAGGATTTTGCAAAATCTCTCGGGCGTCGTGGGCTTGGGAGGAGAGGTTCAAGTCCTCCCGCAAGTCTTCCAGGTCTCCCAAAAGCCGGTTGAGATGCTCCACAAAAGCCCGGCGTTTGTCCGGCAGCTCCCGGCCGGAGACGGAGAAGGCCTCTCCGCACCGGCGGTACACGGTGAGAAACTCCTCTTTCAAAGCCATAAAGCGCTGAAAGCTCTCGGGCTGGAAGGGGGAGGAGAACAGCACGTTGAGCTCCTCCAAGGCGGCGCCCAAAGCGGGGTCAAAGGGGTAGTCTTTCACCCGAGGCCAGAGCACCTGGTAGTCCACCCCGCCAAAGTGGAACCGGTCTCCCGCTCCCACCGTAAAGATCCGGTCGGCGCCCAGGTGTTTTTCCAAAGCTTGAAACGCCCGTACGCACCAGGTGTTCACCTGAAAAGAGTCGCTTTGCGGGGGCAGGAACAGATAGGCGAACAGGGCAAACTCCAGCAGTTGGGGAGAACCGTTGCGGTCTAAGGGGGTGCGGGGCAAGTACACCCGGGTGAAGTATCCCGGCCGGCTTTCCAGCAGTTTTTGAAAGCCCCACAGGTGATCCCGATGGTAGTGGGTCAGCAGGAAAAAACGGTCCATGGCGAAATCGTACCGGTCGGCCAGGGTTTCCACCCAGGCCTCCAGGGGCACGTCCCCCTCCCGCAGCTTTTGGCTGACGCTGCCGCAGTCCACCATCAGGATGCTCCGATCCCGGCCGCCCAGCACGATGCACTCCCCGTACTCCATATTGACAAGTTCCAACCATTCCATGAGAGGCTCCTCCTTTCCTTTAGGATTCCCAGAGAGGGCGCTCCTCTTCCGAGGGTTCCCCGTCCGGCTTCCGGTACAGCACGCCGTTGTAGTAGGCGCCGTCTTTCCACTCCCCGTCGAATACAATGGCGCCAGTAGGGTCAAACTCTGTGCCATGGCCGCTGGGTTTGCCTTGGTCCCAGCCTCCATAGTAGACCAGGTGCCCTTCCCGGTCGTAGGCGGAGCCCATTCCCGTGGGCTGGCCGTCCTTCCACTGGCCTACAAACACCGTGCCGTCCTCCTGCTTGTAGGAGACGCCGGCCCCTTGTTTTTTGCCGTTTTCCATACGGCCCCCATAGCGCAGGTTTCCCTGTTGGTCGAACAGGGAGACAAACTCCCCTGGGGTTCCCTCATTCCAGTGGGAGATGTGCAGCACGTGGTCCCCCTCTCGGAAGGAGACGCCCAGGCCGTCCTTTTTGTCCCCTTTCCAGAAACCGGCGTAGCTCAGATCCCCGTTGGCATAGTAGCAGGAGCCAAAGCCGTCTCGCTTGCCGTTGCGGAATTCTCCCTCATAGGCAGTGAGGCCTCCCGGGCCTTGCGTGCGGACCCGCACTCCCTGGGCTCCTGCAGACGCACCGGTGGATACGGGGTTAGATTGAGAGGCAGCCCGGGCCCGTTCCAGGATTTCCCGGTCCTCCTGGTTTTCTTGCCAAGCCGGCGGCTGTTCCTCTTCTTTCTCAGGGGCGACCGGAGCGGAAACCGCCTCCTGTACGGGGGCCGGTTTCTTCGATGCTGTCTCCGCCTTGGGTGCGGAGGGCTGCCCCTCCTTTTTCCCAGAGGCGTTCGGAGCAGAAGCCGCCTCCTGTACGGGGGCCGGTTTCTCCGATGCCGCCTCCGCTTTGGGTGCGGAGGGCTGCCCCTCCTTTTTCCCGGAGATGTTCGGAGAAGAAGCTGTTTCCTGTACGGGGGCCGGTTTCTCCGATGCTGTCTCCGCTTTGGGTGCGGAGGGCTGCCCCTCCTTTTTCCCGGAGATGTTCGGAGAAGAAGCTGTTTCCTGTACGGGGGCCGGTTTCTCCGATGCCGCCTCCGCTTTGGGAGCGGAGGGCTGCCCCTCCTTTTTCCCGGAGATGTTCGGAGCGGAAGCCGCCTCCTGCACGGGGGCCGGTTTCTCCGATGCCGGAGAGGCCTGGAAACTGGGCTCTTCTAAATGGGCGTAATCCTCCAGGCTGGAGAAGGTCACCAGAGGGCCTTCTTCCTCCTGGGCCAGAGATCCCTCCCGCACTTCCCAGGCGGGCAGCAGGAATACGGCGCCCCCCTGCAGCTCTTTTGCAGCAGCCTGACGGGCCTGCGCTTCCTGGGGGGGACAGTAGCAGAACACCCCTTCCTCTGTGGAGACCAAAAGCTGAGGCTCCCCAAACCGGGCGTTGGCCAGGCTCTGGGCGGAGGTGCCTTCCTCATAGGCCACCGGGGAGAGCAGTGTGGACCGGCAGCGCTGCTGGCCTCGGTCCCAGTCGAAACGCTCCACGTCCGAGCTGGCTTCCACCGGCTTAAAAGTCACCCGGGCCTGCTGGTTGTCCCAAGGCTCGTAGTATTCGGACCGAATCCACCGGTGGTTTTTGTCGAAGAACACCCGGCTTTTAATCAGGCCCTGAAAATCTCGGGTGACCAGCAAGGTGCCTCCTGGCTGGTCGAAGGATTCCTCCAAGGTCCGTTTTTTAGCTCCCGCCACCGGCCCCACGGTTTTGCGCCAGAAAAAGCCCCGGCGGCTGAGTTTGCCCCGGAGTTTTCCCTCGTAGCCCCGGATGGTCTCCCGGCGGCTGATGCGCACAGCTTTAGCGCCGCCGGTGTAAAAACTTTCCCGGGCGCGGGCCAGTTCTCCGTGGAGAAAGTCCAGGCCGTCCCGCTGGGGAAAGCACACGCAGTAGACATGGCGCGCCAGCAGGCTGGTGCTGGCGGAGGTGCTCATGGGACTGGTTGTAACGTTTTTTTCCATTGGTACGCTCCCTAGTGGTTGCAGACAGGGACGCCGTCGTGTTGCGGCCCCTGCTTTTCCGAAAGTGGGCGGAAGGCTTTCTGGAAAAGCGGCTCCGCCCCTAGTGGGACCTATTATAGCATATTTTCTCAGGATGGCAAAGAAAAAGGGGAAAAGCCCCGGGCAAATTTTTTATTTGCAGTTTTCTCTGGAATGCGGTATGCTTAAAAGAAATTACAACGTTTTCTTCCCCAGAAAAGAAAAGCAGGAAGCTTTCGCCCTTTTGGGGAGCAAGCAACGGAAAAGGATGGTGCGCAATGGATTGGCAGACACTGGGAAACAATTTGCTCCACGGGTTGACGAGTTTTGCTGGGGACTTGATTTTGGCGGCGCTGATCTTTTTCGGCGGGTGGTTTTTGGCCCGTTTGGCGGCACGGCTGACAAAAAAGGCCATCTCCAAGGGCAAGGTGGACGCCCTGGCCGCCAGCTTTATCGGCTCTTTGGTGAAGGCGGTGGTGCTGGTGGTGGCGGGGGTCAGCGCCGTGGCACAGCTGGGGGTGAACATCACCTCTCTGGTGGCGGCTTTGGGAGCCGCAGGCCTGACCGCCAGCTTTGCCTTGCAGGGCAGCCTGTCCAACTTGGTCAGCGGCATTCAGATCATCTTTACCAAGCCCTTTGACATGGGAGATTACTTGGCCTTTGGCGCCTATGAGGGCACGGTGAAAAAGATCGAGATCCTCTCCACCACGTTGGCCACCTTCGACAACAAAGAGGTGGTCATTCCCAATTCCATGATCACCAGCGATGTGGTGGTGAACTTTACCCGCAGCGGCACGCGCCGGCTGGACTTGAGCTATGGGGTCTCCTACCAGGCGGACCTGCAGAAAGCCAAGGAGATTTTGCAAACGCTGGTGGAGGAAGACTCTCGTGTCTTTGCCGACCCGGCGCCCCTGGTGGCGGTGGGGGAACTGAAGGAAAGCTCGGTCACCTTGGTGTGCAAGGTCTGGTGCAAGGAAGAGGACTACTGGCCCCTCTACTACCGCATGCAAGAGGCGGTCAAGGCGGCCTTTGACCAGGCGGGAATCTCCATTCCCTACGCCCAGCTGGATGTGCATGTAAAGCAGGGGTGAGCCCGGCATTTTTGCCCAGATATGGGGAAGAGGACTGCCTGAGGCAGCCCTCTTTTTTGTGCCTGTGCAGACTTCTCCCTCGGACGGGGGTGGGGCAAGCTACGCCACGCCCTCCAGCGTTGTGCCGGGATAATAATGGGCCAGAATTTCCTGGTAGCTGAAGCCTTGGTTGGCCAAAAAGGCGGCGCCCGCTTGGCTCATGCCCACCCCATGTCCCCAGCCGTGGACGGCAAACTGAAAGACGCCGTCTTCCACCTGCAGTTGGAAGCAGGCGCTGCGCAGCCCGAAGGCCTCCCGCAGCTCTTCTCCGGTGACGGTTTTTCCCCCCACCTGAGCGGACGCCACGTATTCGGAAGGGCTGGCGGAGATCTCCGTCACCCAGGTTTCCGCCGGCCCGGAGAAGTCCAGGTCCTCCCCCCAGGCGGCGGCAGCGGCGGCCTGCAGCTCCTCCGCTGTGACATGTACGGTGGAGAGATATCCCTGGGCGAAAGCATCCCCGGGGCTGGCCACCGCCTGCAGATAGGGTACCTCCTGTCCCCACACGTGGGAGGCGGAGGCCGTAGCTCCCCCGGAGATGGCAAAAAAAGCCGCACAGATGGGCTGCCCCTCCCAGGTGAGGCACTGCCCTGCCACGGCGTCCGTCAGTTCCTGCAGCCGGGCAGCGTAGCCCTGGAAGCCCTCTCCCCAGCGCTCTTGAAACGCCTGGGGAGGCGCATACACCAGCCACTGGGAACTGTCGCAGGCAAAGTCCGCCTCCTCCCCGGTGTTCTGCTCCTTCTGGTAGGTGTAGAAGGTGTACAGGGCCACTGCCTGGGCTTTCAGGGCCTCGTCTGGGGCAGAGAGGTCCATTTCGCAGGCCAGGGCCCAGGGGAGGAACTCCTCCGGGGTCAGGGAATAGGTCTCCCCGGTGGCGGTATCGTAGACGGCAAACCTTTCCCCGCCCTCCTCCGGCAGAGGGGAGGCCTCCTCCAGAGGGGTGCCCTCTAAAAATCCAGGGGGACTCTCTTCCAAAGAGGAGCTTTCCGGCTCCGCTTTTCCCCACTGGTAGAAGCCGTACACAACGGCGGGCACCAAGGTGAACACAGCGTATAGGGCCAGCGTCCACAGGGCCAGCCTGCGGAGCGGCGTCTTGCGGGAAGAAAACATACAGACACCTTCTTTTTGCAATTTATTTGATTTAAAAATTCATATGGAAAGAGGGAACGCGGGAATATCCGGGGGAAAATAAAATTTTTGTGGTGCTTTCTTGCAAAATGCGTTGACTTTCCCCGGTTTCCGGAGTACAATCAGACAATGCCGCATTTTCCGAAAAGAAAGGGGAACCCTCATGCAACGGTTCAACCAAGAGACGCCCGGCAGCATCACCCTGGAGGAGCTGTGCGCGGAATATAAGAAAAATAACGTGATCACCCCGGAGGAATTTGAGCGCCACCGGGTCAAGCGAGGCCTGCGCAATGCGGACGGCACCGGCGTCATGGCGGGGCTGACCCACGTGTGCAATGTGCACGGCTATTTGATCGCCGACGGGGACAAAATTCCCGACAAGGGGGAGCTGACCTACCGGGGCATCAATATTGAGGACATTGTCCGGGGTTGCGACCAGGAGGACCGCTTCGGCTTTGAGGAGGTGGCGTGGCTGCTGATCTTTGGTCAGCTGCCCACCCGCAGCCAGTATCAAGCCATGTGCCGCCTGCTTTTTGAAAACCGGGAGCTGCCGGAGTACTTCCCGGAGGATATGATCATCAAAGCCCCCTCCAAGAACATTATGAACAAACTGGCCCGCTCCGTGCTGGCCTTGTATTCCTACGACGACAACCCGGACGACCTGTCCCTGGAGAATACTATGCGCCAGAGCATCGCTTTAATCGCTCGGATGCCCTCCATCATGTCCTACGCCTACCAGGTCAAGCGCCGGCACTTTGACAAGGAGAGCATGTTCTTCCACCCCTACGAGCCGGACCACGCCACCGCGGAGGCGATTTTAAACGCCCTGCGGCCGGACCGGAAGTTCACCCACCAGGAGGCCAAACTTCTAGACCTGCTGCTGATGCTCCACGCGGAGCACGGGGGCGGCAACAACTCCACCTTTACCACCCGGGTGCTCACCAGCGCAGGCACGGATATCTACTCCGCCATTGGGGCGGCGGTGGGGTCCCTGAAGGGCTTTAAGCACGGAGGCGCCAACCACCGGGTGCGTCAAATGATGGACGACCTGATGGCCCATGTAGAGCGTTGGGACGACGAGGACGAAGTGGAGGCCTATCTGGAAAAGATTCTTCGAGGAGAGGCCGCCGACGGCAGCGGGCTCATCTACGGCATGGGCCACGCCATCTATACCCTGTCCGATCCTCGGGCGGTGATCCTGAAAGAAAAGGCCCGGGACTTGGCCCGGGAAAAAGGGTTCGACAAAAAACTGGCCCTTTACGAGACGGTGGAGCGCCTGTCCCCGGCGGCGTTCCGCAAAGTGACCGGCAAGGAAAAGGT
The DNA here is from genome assembly GCA_904374805.1 of uncultured Neglectibacter sp. GTDB lineage: Bacteria > Bacillota > Clostridia > Oscillospirales > Acutalibacteraceae > Acutalibacter > Acutalibacter pullicola. Next base: position 2,280 of record CAJFEW010000046.1, on the reverse strand, counting down.
GCTGTGCGCCAACGTGGACTTTTACTCCGGCCTGGTGTACGAGATGCTGGGCATTCCCGAGGACCTGTTCACGCCTCTGTTTGCCGTCAGCCGCATTGCAGGCTGGTGCGCCCACCGCATCGAGGAGCTCACCACCGGCGGCCGGATCATCCGTCCCGCCTACCGGGCGCTGCCTGTCAACCAGCACTATGTCCCCTTGGACCAGCGGTGAAACTGTTTTGTAAACGTTCCTTTTTGAAAAGTTGTCCTTTCCCGGACAACTTTTTGTTTTGCTCTCTTTTGGCGAAAGGGGCTCCCCAGTTTTTCCAGGGGAGCCCCCACTGGTGTGGAAAATCTTTGAAAAGGGATTGGCGGGGCAAAGGCCGGAGAGATAGGCCTCCGCCGCGCACGTACAGCTCCTCTGTAGCGCCGAAGGTGAGAAACACTGACTGGACGAGTCGCGCTGCCAACACGTCTGTGCTGGGCCGGTGTGCCGGCGCTTTTCAGGAGGGCGCCAGGTTCCGGGCTTGGAAAAGAGGGAAAGGTGTGGTATACTAAAAAGCACTTTGGGGGCGGGAGTCCCCGAGGGGTCTGCAAGGAAGCGACAGTGGAGGTGCGCTATGAAATTTGTCAATGTGGGCAACGCCTTAAAGGTCACCTGTGTGGGGTTTGCGGCAGGGGTGATTCTGCGGGTGGTGCAGATGCTCTATTTCTTCGACTACGACACGGGCTTTTACACCGATGGAGGCGTCGCCGCCTGGATCTCCCTGGGGGTTCCGGCGGCAGCGGGGCTGCTGGCTGCCTGGATGTGTTTTCGCTCTCGCCGGGCTTTTGGTCCCTATGTGTCCCGGCCCAATGGCTGGGCCGGAGCGGCCTCGTTGCTTTCCGGTGTACTGCTGCTGGTCTCTGGAGCCGTCCAGGCCTGGGAGCTGCGGGGGAGCGCCCCGGAGGCCTACCGGGTGCTGCATCCTCTGTTTGTGGTCTGCTGTTTCCTCTTTGGGCTCACCCAGCTGTGGGCAGCCTGGGGCTTCTTTCGGGGGAAAACCCTTTGGCGGAAAGCCCCGCTTCTCTACCTGCTGGGAACTCTGTGGGGCGCCTTTTATGTGATCTTGGTGTATGTGTATTACGCCAGGTCCTCCTCCCTGGTGGAGAATCTCTTTGCCGTGCTGGGCGGGGTGTGCACGTTGCTGGCCCTGTTTTACCTGTGTAAGCTGCTTTCCGGCGTGGACGAAGCCGGGGCTGCCAAGCGGCTGTTTGTCACAGGGATCTTTGCAGTGGTGCTCCAATTTACCTACACCTGCTCCAACCTGGCCCTGTTTTTGCTGGGCCGCACCTACCTGGGGGAGATTCCCCCTGCCATGCAGCTGGGCGCTATGGGGGTGGCCCTGTTTCTGCTGGTGTTTCTGGTCACCTTCCGCAAGTACAGCTTGGTTCGCTCTCCCAAGGACGCTGCCGAACCCAGCCCCCGCCGTTATCGCAGTTCGTGATCGGGCCGGGGCTGTACCGGCCCACCGCGTCTTTTTCGGGAGGGAGTCCGGCCCTTTCTGCATTCCGTCCAGGGGAGTTTTTTCTTCCTTCTGAGAACGATGGGGCAGTTTCTGGTAAAAGCCGGAAGAAAATGGCGTTATTTTTTTGTCAGACTCTTGCAAGATTGGGAAAAATGATTTAGAATAGAAGATGTTGAAAACCCTATCACATTTTCAGGAGGTTTTACCAATGTCTGTTAAAGTTGCTATCAATGGTTTTGGCCGCATCGGCCGTCTGGCTTTCCGTCAGATGTTTGGCGCTGAGGGCTACGAGGTTGTGGCGATCAACGACTTGACCAGCCCCGCTATGCTGGCTCATCTGCTGAAGTATGACTCCGCTCAGGGCCGCTATGCTCTGGCTGACAAGGTCACCGCCGGTGAGGATTCCATCACTGTGGACGGCAAGACCATCAAGATCTATGCCGAGAAGGACGCCAAGGATCTGCCCTGGGGCGAGATCGGCGTGGACGTTGTGCTGGAGTGCACTGGCTTCTACACCTCCAAGGCCAAAAGCCAGGCTCACATCGACGCCGGCGCTAAGAAGGTTGTCATCTCTGCTCCCGCTGGCAACGACCTGAAGACCATCGTCTACAGCGTCAATGAGAAGACTCTGACCGCGGAGGATCAGATCATCTCCGCTGCCTCCTGCACCACCAACTGCCTGGCTCCCATGGCGGACGCCCTGAACAAGTACGCTCCCATCCAGAGCGGCATCATGACCACTGTGCACGCCTTCACCGGCGACCAGATGGTTCTGGACGGCCCCCATCGCAAG
>CAJFEW010000045.1 GCA_904374805.1 uncultured Neglectibacter sp. | reverse complement strand
TTCATCTGTCCAAAAAGCGTAAACGTGAGCTTTTGCTCGTTGCGTAACAATATTTGCTGATTTCGGGTCCTATTTTTTCATTTTTACTTTACAGTGCCACAAAATGAATTTACTGATAATATGCCGGGGCGTGTTTCATGGCGCTCCACTGGTTCCAATCGTGGCCGAAAATTACCTTGCCGCCGGTTCCCTTTTCCAGGCGGCGCAGCTTTTCGTGGGACTGTATGTACTGCCCCACATCCCCGCCGATTCCCGAGGGGATAGAGGGCGGCCCGTAGTTGTCCGCTGTGTAGGCCGCGTCCCGGGCGAAGAGGAAGGTGCCGCTGTCCAAATCTACCTGCAGGCCCATCATCCCGGGGGTGTGGCCGGGCAAATGGATACAGGTGACCCCGGGGCAGATCTCATAATCCCCGTCAATCACCGTGTAGCGGTCCACCGGGGCAGAGATGTCCCGGCGCATGTACAGGGTGTGATTTTCCTGGTCCAACTGGGAGAAGGCATAGGCAAAGGCTGCCTCCATCTCCCGCCGCTGGACGATGATCTCTGTGTGAGGGAACAGGTACAGATACCCCGCGTGGTCCACATGCATATGGGAGAGGATCACCGTGCGGATATCCTCTGGAGTGAGCCCCAGCAGCCCCAGCTGATATTCCAGGGTCTGCTGGGGCGTTTGATAATAGGGGGACAGCTCCTGAATGGACTCCGGCCAGTGCTCCTCCATGCCCTTGGGGTCGCACCCCAGGTCGTACAGGATGTTCCCGTAACCAGGCACGTCGATGAGGAGGGAGTCGATGGATATGTCCAGCATCCGATTGGGCTTGTTGGGGCAGCTGCGGGTGGCGTAAAGGCTGCCCGTCACCACCAGATTTTGGTCGCACTGCATTTTCCCCAAGTCCAAGATGGAAAACCGGATGCCCCGTGCTTCCGTATTCATTTGGCAACACCTGCTTTCACATGCTCCGTCCAGGCGTCCACCTCTTCCTGGCAGATGGCCGGCGATGGGGCGCAGAAGGAGCAGTCTGGGAGAAAGATTTCCTGCGTCACACAGAACACGTTCTCTTCTAACAGGATAACCCCCTCCCAGCGAAAGGAGAAGTTCCATTTCGTTGGGAGGGGGTAATGTTAGGGTTAACAGCGCGCGGTTAAATCCCTTTCGCCGGGGAGGCCGCCTTTTCCAGCATCTCCCTCATAGCTTCCACCCGGCGGCGGACGCTGTCTTGGGTGATGGGGGAATCCCAGCAGAAGTCGTATCCGTGGACCGTGCCCTTCGTCTCCCAGAGGGTGACCTGGCCGCCCTGGTCCCGCAGCCGCTGGGCGTAAAGGAGCGCTTCATCGTGGAGGCAATCAAATTCTGCCGTTTCGATGTAAGCGGGTGGGAGGGGAGCGCGAAGCGGCGCCGTCATAGGGGAGGCCTCCACTCTTTGGGTGGCGTTGGCGCCTTTCAAGTACCACTTCCACATCTTTCTGTTATTTTTGCTGTTCCACATGGGCGTGTCCTGAAAGGTTCGGATGGAGTCGGTCTGCTGCCCTTCGCCTGTCACCGGGTAAATCAGCAGCTGCCCGCAAGGACGGGAGAACCCGGGCAGGGTCGCCTCTGCCACATAGGTCGCAAGGACTGCCCCAGTGCTGTCTCCGGCTACCAGTATTTTTTCACGGTCTACGTGTAAGTCTTCCCGTTGGCCGTGCAGCCACTGGTATACGGCCAAAGCATCTTCCTTGGCTGCCGGATAGGGGTAGCGGGGCAGCAGGTGATAATCGGGAAACACCGTCACACAGCCCAGCTGCTGGGCATACGCCATGGCCAAACGCTTGTGATACGGTGCCGCCTGATATCCAAAACCGCCCCCGTGGAAAAGAAGCACGCAGGGCAGGTTTCCGGTTTTATCTGTGGGACGGTACAGCTCCACAGAGAATGGTTTCCCCTGAAAGCCGGGGACGCTCCTTTTGGAGACCGTCAAGCCCTTCAGTAAGGGGACGCAGTGTGCCATCAGCTTTAACACCGGTCCAGCAAGGGGAAACAGCAGCTTGTGGTAGGGCATGGACACATCGATGTTTCGAAAGTCTTTAGCGATGGGATAATGGGACATAGGGCAGCTCCTTTGTTTTGGAAGAATCGAAGTGCTTCCAAAAAAGACGCCTGCAGGCGCCTTTTTCTCAATAGAGGTTACAGCTTCTTTCCCAACTTTTCCGTCTTGCTGTGGCTGGAGGCCATGCCTAGATACTCCATGCCATACATGCGGGCAAAGCGTCCCATGGTGTACTCGGCTTTTTCCAGGATCCATTTTTCCGGGGCCGCCCCTTGGAACAGGAAGACAAACTTCCGCCCGGAGAGAGCGCCTCCGCTCACTGGCCCATAGAACCGATCTAGAAGGTTCCGCACCGCGCCGCACATATTGTGCCAGTACACCGGCGAGCCAAGTACAATGGTGCCCGCCTCTTTCATGTGGGTCAAGATCTCCTGGAACTGGTCGTCCGGAAAGTTTTGGCCATAGCTGTACAGCTTATAATCCACCAGATGCAAGGTTTCATACTCCTTGCCGGCCAGCAAGGTGGCAGCCAGGCGGACAGTGTTTCCATTTTTGTTGGGACTTCCGTTGATAAAAAGTGTTTTCATAGGGTATCTTCCTTTCCAGAGTGCAGCGGTTCTGCGGCGGGGAGAGGGCGCTGTTTCAATTTCCCCACGCGAAACGTGCGGTTCTTTTCTCTGGTATCAGTATAGACCCCTGGCATGGTTTCGAGAAGAGGCCAATTTGTAACAGCCCCTTAACCTCTGGGTTAGCAGCCGAGCGCGGAAAAAAGGCTTACACGGGGGTGATTCTTTGAAAGAACCCCCGCAGGTTTGTCTTTCCCTCGGTCCTGCACAGGCAGTAGTAGCTCACATTGGCCTCTGGATCCACAATGGGAATGTTCACCCGGCTGGGCGGGTTGCCCTCCCGCTGCAGCACCACGTCTGTGGTAAAGCTGGGCAGAGCAGAGAGTTTCACCAGCTCGTTGAAAGCCACTTCCTCCTGCTCCAGAAAATGGGTGTCCGGCATTTTTTCCGCGGCCAGTTCCCGCCAAAAGCCCAGACGGTTGCGCAGAAGCATGGTCTCGCCGTTGAGCTCCTTCATAAACAGCGTTTTACTGTCGGACAAGGGATGGGCGGGGGGCAGAGAGAAAAACAGGTGCTCCTCCCCGTATTGTACGCAGGTGAACCCAGGTTCTTCCAGGGCGTACGGCAGCACAATCAGCTGGTAGAGATTCTCCCACAGCCCCTGAAGCAGCGCTTGGTTCTCCCGAATTTCGGAGGAAATGGTCCGGTCCGGGTACAATTCCGACAGCGTCTGGGAAATCTCCCACAGGGGGGCGGGGGCGCAGGAACCCACCAAAATCGTGCGTTGGCTGCGGTCAAACGCCTGGATGCGCGCCGCCATGTCCCGGGTTTCGCCCACAATGCGCCGGGCGTATTCCACGGCCATCCGGCCGTTGTCGTTCAAGGCGATTTTGTTTTTTTGCCGGTCAAACAGGGTCACTTGCAGCTCTGTTTCCAGCCGCTGCATGGAGCGGCTCAAAGCGGGCTGAGACAGATGCAGCTGTTCCGCCGCCCGGGACAAGGTTCCGCACTCTGCAAGGAGCAGCAGCTGTTCCAACTGGGAAAGTTCTACCATACCACAAACACCTCCTGCCTCTATTGTACCAAGCACCAAGGAAAACCGCAAGAATCAGTATGCGTTACAGTTATGGTGTTCTGCAAAATCGGCACTGTACTTTTCCAGAAAACGGGGGGGTACAATGAGGCCAGTGAAACCAAGAGGGCAAGGAGGTGAAACCCGTGGAATACAAAGTCCTGTCCAACGGCGTGCAGCTTCCCATGATGGGCTACGGCACCTTTCAGCTCCGGGAGGGAGAGGAGTGCCGGCAGTGTGTGGCTCGTGCATGGGAGGCAGGGTACTGCCTCTTCGACACAGCGGCCTCCTACGGCAACGAAAAAAGCGTGGGTGCCGCCTTGCGGGACCTGGGTGTTCCCAGAGAGGAGTACTTTGTCACCACCAAACTGTGGGTGCAGGACGCCGGCTTTGACAACACGCTGCGGGCCTTTGAACGCTCCCTGGAAAATTTGGGCCTGGATTCCCTCGATCTTTACTTGATCCACCAGCCCTTTGGGGATGTGACCGACGCCTGGAAGGTCTTGGAAGAGGCAAAAGCAGCCGGAAAAATCAAATCGATCGGCGTCAGCAACATGACCCCTGCCATCTGGAAAGAGTTTGTGCTTCAGTTCCAAACCCTTCCGGCGGTGAACCAGGTGGAGTGCAACCCCTTCTTCCAGCAGCGGCAGCTGCGGGAACTTCTTGCGGAGGGCGATGTAAAAATCGAGGCGTACCAGCCTCTGGGCCACGGAGACAACACTTTGCTTTCCCACCCGGAAATCGTCAAGCTGGCGGAGAAATACGGCAAGAATTCGGGCCAAATCATCTTGCGGTTTGAGGTGCAGGACGGCCTGATTGTCCTGCCCAAGTCCACCAACCCGGAGCGCATCGCCGGGAATCTGGAAATCTTCGACTTTGCACTGAGTGAAGCCGAAATGGAGACTTTGCGCGCCCTGGACACCGGCAAGGGCCACCACGACCCGGAAGCTCCTGGTGTGGTGGAGATGCTGCTGCAAAACTTTAAAGTCCACGATTGAGCGGTGGTACGCAAAAAGAGGCATGGAGAAACCATGCCTCTTTTTGCGTGCAGTCTGTCGAGAAACCCGGTCTACCTATATGAGTAGGCCGGGTTTCCGGCGTAAAGCAAAAAAGGGGAAACTGCTGCGTCTTGCTTTGGAAACCTCCCGCAGGTATAATGAGAAAAGCGGGAATCTGCATGCGTTTGTGTCTTGGCAGTTTGCGTTTGCCTGAAAAAGGGAAGAAGACCTCTTTTTCTGTGGCGCCTAGAGCAGGTGCACTTGGCAGGGTTCCATTTTAACAGGAAGGAAAACCCGGCGGTGAAAGGGGGGGATAAGGCGTGACGAAACCAGTTCGTGTAGGGAGAAAAAAGAAAAGGTTGCTTTTTGCAGCCGGCAGTTTGATTTTGGCAGCAGCCCTTGGGGTGTGGATTGCCTGGGGGAACACTGCCCTTGTGGTGACGGAGCTCACCGTCACCAGTGCCCGTCTGCCTCACGCCTTTGAGGGGTTTCGTATGGCACAGGTTTCGGACCTGCATAACGGGACGTTCGGGGAGGATAACCGCCGGCTTATAGAAGAGCTGGCGGGCACAGAGCCGGACTGCGTGGTCCTCACGGGAGATCTGGTGGACTCCCGGCACACAGACATGGAAGTGGCCCTGTCCTTTGGAAGGCAGGCGGCAGCGTTGGCCCCCACTTACTACGTCACAGGAAACCACGAAGCGCGGATCGACGAGATAGAGCAGCTGAAAACAGGGCTGGAAGAGGCGGGGGTTGTTGTCTTAGAGAATGAGAGCGTCCTCCTGGAACGGGCAGGTGCGGCTATTGCCCTTGCCGGGGTGGGGGATCCCAGCTTTTACGGCGGGACGGCGGAGGATTTGCAGCGGGAGCTGGAGCGCCTTCCCTTAGAGGAAAATGTCTACACCGTGCTGCTTTCCCACCGGCCGGAATATTTTGCTCTCTACGGGGAACAGGGGATTGATCTGGTGCTGACAGGCCACGCCCACGGCGGCCAGTTTCGAGTGCCTGGACTAGGGGGGCTTTGGGCTCCTGGCCAGGGGCTGTTTCCTCCTTACGACGCTGGTTTGTATGAGCGGGACGGCACGGCTATGGTGGTCAGCCGGGGAGTGGGGAACAGCCTGTTTCCCTTTCGCGTGAACAACCGGCCGGAGATCGTGGTCGTCACACTGGGCGGGGAACCGTAGGACGCACTATGGCAAACGGCAGCGTTCTTTTAGTTGCAAAATGCCTTTCTATTTTGTAGAATAAAAGAAGGCTATGTGTGGGGGGATTTCTCTTGATGCTCTACAACCAGCGTGCGGAATTTGTGCTGCAGCAGCTGCAGCTGCAATCGACCGTGAAGGTCAGCGATTTGAGCCGGCAGCTCCAGGTCTCGGTGGACACGGTGCGCCGGGATCTAAAAGCCATGGAACAGCAAGGGCTCATCCGCTGTGTGCGGGGCGGTGCCTGCATGCCGGAGTCTCAAGTCTCCATGTCCAACTTTACCGGGCGGGAAATCATCCATGGCGACTTAAAGCGGGAGGCTGCCCAGAAAGCGCTGGCTTACATTCACGAGGGGGATGTGGTGGCCCTAAACTCCGGCACCACCAACACGGTGGTGGCCCAGGAACTCCTGTCCCTGGGGAAGAAGTGCACGGTGGTCACCAACAACTTCGCCGCGGCCAGCGTGCTGCTCCAAGCGCCGCACCTGGAGCTGGTGCTGGTGGGCGGCCAGATGGCTCCCCAGGAGCGCTCCACCTACGGCTCTCTCTGCGAGCAGGAGTTTGCCAAGTTCTACCCGGATGTGGCGCTGCTCTCTATCAACGCGGTGAACTACAAGGATGGCTATGACACAGGAGTGACTCCGCAGCCAGGCGATCAACTGTTGACCCTTTCCACGTGCAGCTACCACACAGGGGAGGGGCGGTTTGTGGTGGTGTGCCGGCGAAACCCATAGGCTAAAACGAACGTAAGGGAGGGGGTTGACCCCTCCCTTACGTTTTGCTGTTGCCTTTTTGCATCCATATCCCCTGGCTTTGCCGGGGAATATGGATGCAAACTTTATCCGGGTGTCAGCCGTCTGCACTCCTCTGGCCGAGCCTCTTGCATCTTGTTCGGGAAAGGTTGCCTTCTGCTGTCGTGCCGCCGTAAGCAATTTGCCTGCCAGCAGGGCAAAACAGAGGAACAATCTGCCCGGCCTTACGCCTCTTGCTGACGAAAAGTCAGGCTGTTGTCGCTCATGCTGTCAATTATGGCCAGGCTCACCAGCTTGTAGCCAGCCTGGCGCAGCTCTTGGCCGCCGGGCTGAAAACCCTTCTCAATGCAGATGCCAATGCCGCCCACGTGGCACCCGGCCTGGGCACAGACGTCCAGCAGGCCCTGCATTGCTTTCCCGTTGGCCAGAAAGTCATCCACCAACAGCACCTTGTCTGCAGGTCCCAGAAATTTCTTAGACAGTGTGATGTCGTAGTCCCTGCCGTAGGTGTAAGAGTGCACCGTAGAGGTAAACACGTCGCCATCGATGTTTTTGCTTTTGGCCTTTTTGGCAAAGACCACCGGCACGTGAAAATGCCGGGCTGTCATGCAGGCCACCGCAATGCCAGAGGCCTCAATGGTCAAAATCTTGGTGATGCCCTCCTTCTGGAAGATCCGGTAAAATTCCTCGCCGATGGCGTCCAGCAACGCTACATCCAGTTGGTGGTTTAAAAAGCAGTCCACCTTCAACACATTTCCAGGGCGCACCTGCCCCTCTTGTAAAATGCGTTGTTCCAATAGTTTCATGTTCCTTCCCCTTTCCAAGCGGTGGAGCTTCCCACGTTTTCCTCCATTATGGCAAATTCCGCCTCCTTTTGCAAGAGTTTCTCCGCGGAATACAGCCCTTCTCCGCCAGTATCCCTGCTTTTGCGTTCTCTTGCTGTGGGGAGGCGCCCTGTTTGCCCATCGCCGTTGCAGTCTTACGCTGAAAACCAATCGCTCTCCGACGGCTGGAATCCCAGGCGGAAACTTTCCCCCTTGGCAGAGAGAGGAGTGGTCGGGATCTGCAGGACTCTGTGGGAGAGGGCGGCATCGACCTGATTGTGATGGGCATTATGAAGCAGTTTCGCTGCTGCGGCAACATCCTGCAAGAAGTCACGGATGGCAAGATGCTGGGGACAGGCTTTTTCGCAGCGGCCGCACTTAATGCAGTCGCTGGCCTTGCCTCGCACCTGGGCCAGGCTGTTATAATACAGGCCGTAGGAGCGCACATAATTTGCGCTGCCGTGGCGCTTTTCTCCGTTATACAGGGCAAAGTAATTGGGGATGGCGATGTTCTTCGGGCATTCGGGGGCGCAGTAGCCGCAGCCTGTGCAGGGGATGGCGGTCTGAGCGCGGATGATTCCCGCCGCCTTTTGCAAGAGCGCCTGTTCCTCGGCGGTAAGGGGCTGGAAATTCTGCATATAGGTGGTGTTATCATCCACCTGCTCCAAGGTGTTCATGCCGGAGAGCACCCGGTATACTCCCTCCTGACTGGCTACAAAGCGGATAGCCCAGGAGGCGGTGCTCCAATCCGGGTGGCAGTCCTTCAGCAGTTTTTCCGCTTCCTCTGGCAGGTCGGCTACTGCCGTGCATATTGTGGATATGCAGGAATATGATATCCGCACCTTTAATCTTTGCGACAGGATGGGCGCTTTGATGGTATCCGCGCCCATTTGGGAGCCAGTGTATCCGTCCTTGGTGACGCTTCCAGTAGACTGGGGATTTTTCGTCCCATACGGCCTGCATACGGTAAAATCCCCCAGCGGCGTAATGGCGGAGTTTTTGAAAATTTTGCAGGGGATGGCGGAGGGATTTGGGAGCGTCTGATCGAAATTTTCCTCACATCTGCCCTTGACAACATCTTTAGAAGAATCAGTTTTACATAGGCTGCTGTAAGCGCGACATTTGCAAGGATACTGTCGCAGGGTTCACGAAATGTTCAGAAAAAGGGGGATGGGCTGTGAAGGAGAACCAGAGGGTCGCTTTGACCAAGCGGCTGCTGCAAGAAGGGCTTTTCCGCCTGTTGGAGGAGAAGCCCTTGGAGAAGGTAAAGGTAACGGAATTGTGCCGGGAAGCAGGCATTAACAGGGCCACCTTCTACCGGCACTATACGGCCCCTCGAGATGTGCTGCTGGATATGGAGGCGGAGTTTGATGCAAAGCTGAGCGCCACCTACACCGCGGCGGACAAGCAGGACGTTCCCCGCACTATCGAGGCGCTGACAACCCATCTGCATTGCCATCGGGCGCTGCTGAAGGTGTTTCTTCAGAACAATTCCGCCGACGAGTTTCTGCTGCTTTTCACCAAGATCTTTGACACCTGTATCCGGGGGGCAGAGGGCTTTTCCTACCTGGCCGAGGCAGACGAGGAAAGCCTAAAGCTGCTGACAGCCTACATCACCGGAGGCGGCTACTACATGCTGCGCCAGTGGCTGCTGGAGGACATCCAAAAATCTCCCCAAGAAATTGCGGCGCTGGTGCTCAGACTCATGAATTACACGGTTGCAGACGGGGATTCCAAAGAGCGGCCGCAGCGGCTGTAACCGGTCAGTAAGCACCCATTGTCCCGGCGTCAAATCTTTCCAGAACTTGTGCGCCCAGCTGCTGCACCTGCTGCGATAACCACGCCAGCTGGCCGGGCGTGATGCTGTCCACATGGACGCCGCCGGTGCACACCACATTCCGCCCCAGCGCCGCGGCGGCCTGTTCCGCCAGGGCACGGCACAAAGCTTCGTCTTTGTGGCCGGGGAGGTTCAGCACGGAAGAGGTGGCACTGCGCTTCTCCGGATCTGCCAAGGAGGGGCGGGGTGACGCCATCACCACACAGCCCAGATGGGGCCGTGTCCCTCCGCTCAGGCAGAGCAGCAGATCTTCTCCCACGGCCCTGGCGGAAAGCGCCAGGGAAAGGCCCTCTTGTTTTGCTGTAAGCGTCACATCCCATTCCATCGCCGGTACTCCTTTGCTGCAATGCCGAAGGGCTCCACCAATTTTGCCGCCAGATGATACACCATCTCCTCTATGGTTTGGGGCTTGTGATAAATGCTGGCCTCTGTGGGGATGCCCGCCATGGAGACGTGCTCCTCGCTGGGGCCAATGCAAGTTTGCATGATGAGGTCCCGCCGGTGAGTCACCGCTTTGACCTTGATAAGCCAGCACTGGTCGCTGGCCGGGCCGGTGTAGCCTGGAAATTCCGGCATGGCGTAGCCTGTGTGGCTGTTCTGATCCTCTTTCACCCGCACATGGGGGAGAACCTCTCCCTCGATGACATACTCCGCGTTGGCGATGGCCCTTTCCGAAATGGTGACGCAAGGGCACAGCTCCACTGGCTCCCCCCGCAGGGCGCCTGCCACTGAAAGCTCGTCATAGCCCAAGGGGGTGGTGGGGGGCTCAAAGCAGGAGCCAATCTCAATGGCAGGGTCCACTCCGATGCTGATGGAGATGGGCAGGGGCTTGCCCAGCCGCTCCGCCGCCTCCGCCATGGCCCCGATGTGCCGGGCTCCCGGCGTAAAGAAGATGGAGAGCTCGTCCTTCCCCTGGATGCACAACCTGTGGATGGTCACGTCGTGGGCGCCGGTTTCCGGGTGGGTAGCGTAGCACATCCCCAAGGTGATGTAGGGTCCGGCGTCGTCAGGGGTGTTGGTAGGGGCGGGCACCAGCTTGTATAAATCAAAATCCGGGTCTTTCGCCCGGTGGACCACCTGCTGGCAGGGAGCCTCTCCCTGTACGGTAACAGGGGGGATGGGCTTCTCCACACTGTGATACAGCAGCTTTCCCAGGTCCTCCGGACGGCTTCCCAGCAGGGCGGCCACCCGCTTCCGGCTTGCCAGCACCCCAATGGCCACCTTCGCCCCGGGGTGCCCCTTTATAGTGTGAAAGAGCATCGCGGGCCCTTCTTGGGTGGGGCGCTGCACGGTCCCACCGGCCCCCACATAGCGGTAGACCCCGGCCAGCTCCGCGTGAGGGTCCACTTCCCGGTGGGTTTCCACCAGTTGCCCCGGCATGGTTTGCAGCAGCTCCAAAGCGGAGCGTAAGTCCTTTACCTTGTGTTCCACAGGCCACTCCTCCTTTTTTCTTCATTGTAGCCCTTGCCGCTCTTTTCAATCAATTCCCTTTGTGGTAAGATTGTTTCTAGAATGGAATGAATGAAAGGAGCCCTCTTTATGACGCCGGAACAGCTGGGATGCTTTCTCGCCGCAGCACGGGAAAACACGTTTCTCGAAGCAGCCGAAAGCCTGCACATCACCCAGTCCACCCTCTCCAAACAGATACAAAAGCTGGAACAAGAGCTGGGCCTGGCTCTGTGGGATCGCAGCCGCCGCCGGGCCGTGCTGACACCGGCGGGAGAATACTTCCTGCCTCTGGCGGAACGGTTGTTTCAGCAGCACCAAGAGACTCGCCGGCTGATGGAGCGCTTCCGCCGGGAGAGTGCCCGGGAAATCCAGGTGGGCGCTCTTCCCATCCTCACCCAATATGGAATCTCCCCGCAGCTGCACCGGTTCCGCGGCGCCCACCTGGAATATGTCTTGTTGCTCACAGAGGCGGAGGAACAGGAGCTGCTGGAGGGCTTGCACACGGGCCGCTTTGCTGTGATTTTCACCCGGCAGGCAACCACCGACCCTGTCCGTCATGGGTTTCTGCCTCTGGCCTCGGACCGGCTGGTGGCGGTCCTGCCAGAGGGGCACCCCCTGGCCCAGCGGGATTCTCTACGCCTAAAGGACGTAGCAGGGGAGAACTTGCTGCTCACGCCGCCCCACACCTACCTGCACAAGTTGTGCCTGTCTCTTTTTGCCCAGGCCGGGGAGACGCCTCGTGTGGCGGGCGCCAGCCGGATGGAGTCTCTGCTGTCCCAAGTGCGGGCAGGGGAGGGGATCAGCTTCTTCGCCCAGGCCAACTTCCGGCTGTTCCAAACCCAGGGCCTGCGAGCCGTGCCCTTGGAGGAATCCCCCTCCCTTGCCGTGGGCATCGCCTGGAATAAGGAGGAAAAACTCTCCCCAGGCGTCCAAATGCTGCTGGCCTTTTTTCAGGCAAGTTCCTAAGGGCTGCAGACAGCCAAGGGAGATTTTCTCATCCCCCTTGTACGCGGCGTAGTTGTAGAGCAGGTGGGCGAATTCCTGGCGGGTGATGCAGGTGCCCGGCCGGAACGTGCTGTCTCCGTAACTCTCGGTTACGCCGGTTTGAGCGGCCCAGATTACGGTGAGCTCAGACCAGCCCCTTGAAAAAAGGAAGAAATATGAACTTTTTGTTAAGAAATGGTTGCAACCGGGGGGCAAATTTACTATACTAAGAGGCAGAAAAGAGGCAGGCTCCTTTGGGCAGGGGTCTGCCTCCCTAAGAGAGAGCGGAACGCGTGCGGGTTTTGTGCTGCAGGCCCGTGGGAGACCCCCTGCCGCTCACAGATTGGAAAGGAGTTGCTCGCATGAATCAAAAAGAATCCGCTGTGGGATACCTGCCGGAGGAGAGGCCTGGCTTTCTCAAGCTGGTGCTCTACGCCATTCAGCAGGTTATCGTCATGTTTCCCGCCACGGTAACCGTGGCGCTGGTGACAGGCTTTCAGGTTTCCACGACGATTTTCGCCAGTGGCTTGGCCACACTCTGCTTTATTGTCATCACAGGTCGGAAAATCCCCCTGTATTACGGTTCCAGCTTTGCCTATCTCACGGCTATCGCCAGCATGTGCGCTGCCGAAGGCTTTGAAAAAGTGGATGGCATTCTCCCCACGGAGGCCATCCAGTACGCTCAGTTCGGCATTATTTTCTCCGGCCTGATTTCCATCGCAGCCGGCCTGCTGGTGAAGTTCTTCGGCAAAAAGGTGGTGGAAACCATTTTGCCTGCTTCCATCACCGGCCCTGTGGCCATGATTATCGGCCTGACCTTGGCGGGCAACGCCCTGTCGGACGCCATCCCCGCCGCTACGGAGGGAACCACCACCGAAACCGTGGCCTGGACCGTGGTGGCCCTGGTCACCTTGCTCTCCACCATTTTGTACGCCCGGTACCTCAAGGGGTTCCTGGGCCAGCTGCCCTTGCTGCTGGGTGTGCTCACAGGCAGCGCCGTGGCCGGCATTTTCTTCGCCACAGGCACCAACCTGTTCCGGGAAGTGCCCGCCGCTGCTCTGGACGCCTCCCTGTGGAAGCTGGGCGACGGCTCCATCTTTGCTGTGCCCGCCTTCTCCCTGCCTAAGGTCTCCTGGACGGCTGTGGCCGCCATCATGCCCATTGCCATTGCCACCATTCCCGAGTCCACGGCCCATATGTACCAGCTGGACATCTACGTCAACGACGTGGCGAAAAAGAAGGGCAGCAAGAAGAAGTACGATCTGGTCGGCCTGCTGGACCGCAACCTGGTTGGCGACGGCATCTGCGACATGATCTCCGGTTTTGTGGGCGGTCCTGCCGGCACCAACTACGGAGAGAACATCAGCACCATGGCCATCACCAAGGTGTTTTCCGTGCCGGTGCTGGTTGTGGCAGCGGTGATTGCCATGATTGTCAGCTTCTTTACCCCTCTCATCCGGGTGATTTACGGCATCCCCCTGGCTGTGATCGGCGGCCTGGAGGTGTACCTGTTCGGCGCCATTGCCGCCCAGGGCGTTGCCATTATGATTGAGAAGAAGGTGGACATGTTCTCCTCCAAGAACATTGCGGTGATCGCGTCCATTATGATCATCGGCATCGGCGGCAACTATGCCTTCGGCGGGAACATTCCCTTCTTTGGCCTGCAGGTTCCCTGTATTGCCGGCGCGGCGATTTTCGGCATTCTGCTGAACCTGTTGCTGAGCATCGGGGAAAAGAAATCTGCTCAGAAAAACTGACCGCTCCGTAGGGCGGCGGACTGCAGGAGGTGGCAGGTGTGCAAGAGTACTCTGGAGAGGTTTTTCGCAAGCTGCAGCGGACAGGGGAGGAAGTGTCCGGGCTGCTGTTTGAAGATTGCCTGTTTCAAGAGTGCCGGTTTACGGAGCTGACCGTGAGGAACAGCCGGTTTTCCGGCTGCCGGTTTGAAAACTGCCACATTCTCGTGCCTGTGTGCCAGGGGGTGCAGCTGCTCTCCTGCGATTTTGCAGACTGCTCCCTTTCCGGGATCGACTGGTCTGCTTTGTTGGACGAGCGCAAACGGGATATGGGGTTTCTCCCGTTTGGCAGCCTGACTGGCTGTACCTTGCGGCACTGTGTCTTTTTCGGCTTGGACCTGAAAAAGTTTTGTTTTGCCGGCGCAGATTTATCGGGCAGCATCTTTGATGGCTGTGACTTAACAGAGGCCGATTTTTCCGGCTGCCGGCTGAGCGGGGCGACGTTTACGCAAAACACGTTGTGCCGGGCCGACTTTCGAGGGGCGTCCGACTACTTTTTCTCTTTGGAGGGAAACCAAGTCAAGGGGGCCCGGTTCTCCCTGCCGGAGGCGGTGAACCTGCTTCCCGCTCTGGGAATTGTGCTAGACGAATGGTAAAAAGAGGGATGCGTTGTTGAGTCGAGAGCCGCGGCGCGTCCCTCTCTTTTTGTTTTTGGGGGAGTTTGCCCCCATTCATAAACAATTTACAAATACTTCCTTGACTTTTGCTGACCTAAGTGGTACATTATAAGCATGGATTAGCACTCGGATTAAAAGAGTGCTAAAACAAGCGGAGGTGAAACGTATGGAGCTGACGCCTCGAAAAGAGCGCATCCTGTCCTCCGTGGTCGCCGGTTATGTGAAAAGCGGTGAGCCCGTGGGCAGCAAAGCGGTAGCGGAAGAGGTAGGCGTTTCTTCCGCCACGGTGCGCAATGAAATGGCCGACCTCATCGAGCTGGGCCTTTTAGAGCAGCCCCACACCTCAGCAGGCCGGATTCCCTCCCAGCGTGGGTATCGGGAATACGTAGACCATCTGATGAAAGTTCCTCCCCTCAAGGAGGAGGAGCGCCGCACGTTTGATTCCATGCTGCTTTCCGGTTCCTACGATCCGGAGCGGCTTCTCTCTCGGGCGTCTCGGCTTTTGGCAGGCGTCACCCGCTGTACGGGGGTGGCTACCACTCCCAGCGGGGATACGGCCCGCGTAAAAGCCGTACAGTTTGTGCAGACCAGCCGCCGCACGGCCATGCTCATCCTCATGAGTTCGGCGGGCACCATGAAGAACCGGGTGTTTCACTGCGACTTCGACTTGACCAGTGAGATCCTTCGTGTGTTCTTCCGGGTGTTCAACGGCAAGGTGGCGGGAAAGAACGTGGCGGACATCACCCCTGCGTTTCTGCAGGGCGTGGGTGTCTCCTTGGGGCAGATGTACGTGCTGGTGGGAGCGCCTTTGCGGGCGCTGCTGGAAGTGGCACGGGACACCATGCATTCAGAGCTTCTTCTCAACGGCCAGATGAACCTGCTGTTTTATCCGGAGCTGGAGCCCGCAGAGGCCCGCCGCGTGATGGATTTTCTGGAACGCCGGGAGGATGTGGCAGCGCTGCTGCGGCAGCGGCCCGGGCAGGTGGCGGTCTTGATTGGCCGGGAGCTGGGAAGGCCGGAGCTGGACAAAATGTCTCTGGCGGTGTCTCGCTATCTGGTGGATGGGCAGGACGCCGGCGCTTTGGCAGTGCTGGGCCCTGTGCGCATGGACTATCCCCGGGTCACAGCCGTGCTGCAGTATGTAAGCGACCAGGTGAGCCGCCACCTCACCGTGCTGAGTAGGGAAGAGTAATCCTTCTTCCACAAGGGAAAGGAATATCAAGTATAGAAGGGAGCCGGAAACATGGCTAAGGACAAGAACAAAGAACCGGAGCAGGCGCCGGAAACCCAGGAGCAGAAAGCAGATCCTCCCCAGCCGGAGGAGCCTGAGCAGGCCGAAACCTCCCAGGAGGAGACGGAGCTGCAAAAACTGCAAAAAGAGTTCGAGGAGCACAAGCAGAAGCACCTGCGGGTGCTGGCGGAGTACGACAACTTCCGCAAGCGCACCGCCGCAGAGAAGACAGCCATTTACAACAATGCTGTCAGCGATACGGTGAAAGAGCTGCTGCCGGTTGCCGATAACATCGAGCGGGCTCTCAGCCAGGAAAATGCCTCTGCTGAGGATATGAAAAAAGGCGTGGAGATGATTGAGCACCAGATTCAGGCTTGCTTTGAAAAGCTGGGCTTGACGGAAATGGGCCAGGTGGGAGAGAACTTCGACCCCAATTTCCACAATGCGGTGGCCCACATCGAGGACGAAAACCTGGGTGAGAACGTCATCGCCGCTGTGTACCAAAAGGGCTATAAGCTGGGACATACACTGTATACTGATATTTTTACGAACAAAGGAAGGTAGTTTATTATGGCAAAGACTATTGGCATTGACTTGGGTACTACAAACTCTTGTGTGGCCGTGATTGAAGGCGGCGAGCCCGTAGTGATCCCCAACGCGGAAGGCGCTCGGACCACTCCCTCTGTGGTGGCCTTCTCCAAGACCGGCGAGCGTATGGTGGGCCAGGTGGCAAAGCGTCAGGCCATCACCAACCCGGAGCGCACGGTTTCTTCTATCAAGCGTGAAATGGGTTCCAACTATAAAGTGACCATCGACGGCAAGAGCTATACGCCTCAGGAAATTTCCGCTATGATTCTGCAAAAGCTGAAGGCGGATGCAGAGGCCTATTTGGGTGAGCCCGTCACCAGCGCGGTGATCACCGTGCCCGCATACTTCACCGACGCCCAGCGCCAGGCCACCAAGGACGCTGGCAAGATCGCTGGCTTGGAAGTAAAGCGTATCATCAACGAGCCCACTGCCGCAGCCCTGTCCTACGGCGTAGATAAGGATAACGACCAGAAAGTTATGGTGTACGACTTGGGCGGCGGCACCTTCGACGTGTCCATCATCGAAATGGGCGACGGCGTGCAGGAAGTGCTGGCCACTGCCGGTAACAACCGTCTGGGCGGCGACGACTTCGACCAGCGGATCATGGACTGGATCCTCTCTAGCTTCAAGATGGAGCAGGGCATTGACCTTTCCGGCGACAAGATGGCCATGCAGCGTATCAAAGAGGCCGCTGAAAAGGCCAAGATCGAGCTGTCTGGCGTGACCAGTGCGGCCATCAACCTGCCCTTCATCACCGCAGACGCCACTGGCCCCAAGCACTTGGATATGACCCTGACCCGCGCCAAGTTCAACGAGCTCACCGCCGACCTGGTGGAAAAGACCATGGGCCCTGTGCGTCAGGCTCTGTCCGACTCCGGCCTGTCCATCAATGAGATCAGCAAAGTGCTGCTGGTGGGCGGTTCTTCCCGTATCCCCGCCGTGCAGGAAGCTGTGAAGATATCCCCGCCGTGCAGGAAGCTGTGAAGAACTTCATCGGCAAGGACCCCTTCAAGGGCATCAACCCCGATGAGTGCGTGGCCATCGGCGCGGCTATCCAGGCTGGCGTGCTGGGCGGCGAAGTCCAGGGCCTGCTGCTGCTGGACGTCACCCCCCTGTCTTTGGGCGTGGAGACCATGGGCGGCGTCATGACCAAGATCATCGACCGCAATACCACCATCCCCACCAAGAAGAGCCAAATCTTCTCCACGGCTGCGGACGGTCAGACCCAGGTGGAAGTCAACGTTCTCCAGGGCGAGCGTGAGTTTGCCCGGGACAACAAGCAGCTGGGCCTGTTCAAGCTGGACGGCATCGCTCCCGCTCCCCGTGGCATCCCTCAGATCGAGGTCACCTTCGACATCGATGCCAACGGCATTGTGAACGTGTCCGCTAAGGACCTGGGCACCGGCAAGGAGCAGCACATCACCATCTCTTCCAGCTCCAACATGAGCAAAGAGGACATTGACCGTGCTGTGAAGGATGCCGAGCACTTCGCTGAGGAAGATAAGAAGCGTCGTGAGGAAGTGGACACCAAGAACAACGCGGAGAACCTGTGCTACACCGCAGAGAAGCTGGTTTCCGACAGCGGCGACAAGATGCCCGAAGGCGATAAGAACGAGATCAACACCAAGGTGGCTGCCCTCCGGGAAACCCTGAAGACCGGCACTGTGGACGCTATCAAGTCTGGGATGGACGAACTGCAGAAGGCTGTGTACGCAGCCAGCGAGAAGCTGTATCAGCAGCAGGCGCCTCAGGGCGGCCAGCCCGGCCAGCAGCCTCCTTACCAGGGCGGCAACCCCGGCAACGGTGGCAACAACGGCGGCGACGGCAACGTGTACGATGCCGACTACAAGGAAGTGGACTGATTTCTTTAAAATGAAATCAGTAAAAGTCTGGCGACGGCAACGTGTACGACGCCGACTACAAGGAAGTGGACTGATTTCTTTAAAAAGAAATCAGTAAAAGTCTGGCGACGGCAATGTGTACGGAGCTGGCTCTAGCGAAGTAGATTGATTTCTTTAAAAAGAAATCGGTAAAAGTTTGGCAACGGCAACGTGCGCGGAACTGGCATTAGCGAAGTAGATTGATTTCTTTAAAAAAAGAAATCAATAGAATGTAGCGACGGCAATGTGTACGGAGCTGAAGCTAGAGAAGCAGATGGATTCTTGAATCAAGAAAACCATACAATGTGGTAGCTGCAACGGATGTACGGTTGGACGCAGGACAGGAAAGGGGCTCCTTAGTAAGAGAAGCGCTCCCGTTTCTGCGGCAACATGTGCAAAGCTGCCTAGATAGAAAGTAGCCTGAGGCTTTGGGAGTTTTCCAGAGCATATGACCGGCCGAGGATGCGGGGGCGGGGGACCGTCCTCGCGTCTTTGGGTGTGTTGGACAGAAAGAGTGTGTTTGAGAACAGCGGTGCATTTCGCCGTTTGGGAGTGATGGAATTTGGCGGATAAAAGGGATTATTACGAGGTGCTGGGCGTAGCCAAAGGAGCCTCGGAAGATGAAATTAAAAAGGCTTACCGAAAGCTTGCAAAAAAATACCACCCCGATTTGAATCCTGGGGACAAAGAGGCGGAGTCCAAGTTTAAAGAGGTTAACGAAGCCTATGAGGTTCTTTCCGACCAGGAAAAGCGGGCGCGCTACGACCAATTTGGCCACGCAGGCGTGGATCCCAACTTTGGGGGCGGCGCGGCAGGAGGCAGCCCCTTCCAGGGCGGGTTCGACTTTACCGATATCTTCGACAGTTTCTTCGGAGGTTTTGGGGGCGGGAGCCGCCGGGCCAATCCCAATGCGCCTCGCCGGGGCAGCGATGTGCAGGCGAATATTGTCATCTCCTTTGAGGAGGCCGCCAAAGGCTGTAAAAAGACGGTGACCTATCAGCAGATCGAGACGTGTTCAGACTGCCATGGGACCGGCGCCGCAGCGGGCACCTCGCCCAAAACTTGTGACCACTGCCACGGCACGGGCCAGGTTCGTATCAGCCAGCGCACGCCCTTTGGCGTGGTGCAGTCCACACAGACCTGCGACCGCTGCGGCGGCACCGGGAAAATTGTGGAGACCCCATGCAAAACCTGCGATGGAAAAGGCCGGGTGCGCCGCCATAAAAGTTTGGAGATCACCGTGCCGGCAGGCATCGACGATGAGCAGATTTTGAATGTGAGCGGCAAGGGCAACGCCGGCGCCAACGGCGGGCCTGCAGGCGACCTCCACGTATATGTGTCGGTGCGGCCTCATCCCATTTTTGAGCGGCGAGGCAGCGATGTGTGGTGCGAAATGCCCATCACCTTCACCCAGGCTGCCTTGGGCGCCGATGTGGAAGTGCCCACCTTGGACGGGAAGGTCAGCTACCACGTCCACGAGGGCACCCAGCCTGGGGATGTGTTCCGCTTAAAGGGGAAGGGCATCCAGGGGCTTAACTCCCGCACCCGGGGAGATCAGTATGTCCAGGTTACGGTGGAGGTTCCCAAGAACCTTTCCAAGCGTCAGCGGGAACTTCTCGCAGAGCTGGACGAAGCCTCCGATGAAAAGAATTATCAAAAGAGAAAAAGTTTCTTTGGCAAGCTGAAAGATCTTTTCGGCGATTGAGAAGGGACCCAGCAGGGGCTGCCGCGCATTTTGCGGCAGCCCCTGCTGCTGCGCTGAAAGAGAAAGATAAGCAGGACGGATGGGGGCCGTTTTCCTCGGCTTTTTGAAAATTCCTACAAAAAAACAGGGGGACCACATCGCTTTCTGCCTAAATTTCTGTGGTGCACCTTGCATCTTTGCTTGCTCTATGGTACAATAGTTGCACTCACAACTATTTTGGAGGAGTGGAGAAGCGTTGCAGTTTATCAATCCTGCGAGAATCTGTAAGGGGATGGAGTTGGGAGATCTCCCATCCAACAGTCAAATTATCAAACAAACCCTGACCATCGCCTGGCCTTCGGTGCTGGAATCTTTTTTTGTCTGCTTAGCAGGCATGATGGACACCATCATGGTCAGCTCTTTGGGAGCTTACGCCATTGCAGCCGTCGGCCTGACCCAGCAGCCTAAATTTTTGGGATTGGCCCTGTTCCTTTCTATGAATGTGGCAGTTTCTGCGGTGGTGGCCCGTCGGAAAGGGGAGGGGGACCGGGAGGGCGCCAACCTGGTTTTGCGCATGGCCCTTTGGGTCACCATTTTGCTGACGGTGATCATCAGTGTGGTGTTTGTGGTGTTCGCCAGTCCTATTGTGGCGTTGGTAGGGTCTCAGGAAGACACCCATGCGTACGCGGTGGAATACTTACAGATTATTATGGGAGGCATTGGATTCAACACCATTTCTCTGGTGCTGAACGCGGCCCAGCGTGGCGCGGGGAATACGCGCATCGCCATGACCACCAATTTGGTCTCCAATGTGGTCAACATTGTTTTCAACTATTTGCTGATTGGCGGAAACTTTGGGTTCCCTGCTTTAGGCGTGCGGGGTGCGGCGATCGCCACGGTCCTGGGCACAGTCTGCGCCTGCGTGATGAGCATTGTTTCCGTGATGCACGAAAACGGGTTTATTTACTTAGGCGCTGTGAAGGGGTGGCTGGCGGACCGGTTTAACATCCGCTCGGTGGCCAATGTGTGGAGCAGTTCCTTTGTGGAACAGATTTGCCTGCGGATTGGTTTCCTTCTCTTTTCGATGATTGTGGCCCGTCTGGGTACGACGGAACTTGCCGCCCACCAAATTGGCATGAATATGATGAGCCTCTCCTTCTCTTTTGGAGACGGCCTGTCTGTGGCGGCTGTGACCCTGATTGGCCAAAGCCTGGGAAGAAAGCGGCCGGACATGGCAAAGATTTACGGGAACGTGTGCCAGAAAGTGGGCCTGCTGTGCGCGGTGGTGGTTTCTACGGTCTACGTTCTTTTCGGCAGGCAGATTTTCCAGCTGTACAGCAATGATCCCGCCATTTTGGACTACGGCGTGGTCATCTTAAATATTCTCAGCGTCATGTTGTTTTTCCAGATTCTTCAGGTGGTGCAGTTTGGCTGTCTGCGCGGCGCAGGCGACACCCGCTACACGGCTATGGTGTCCCTGATCAGCGTCACCTTTATTCGTCCGGCTTTGAGCTGGGTGCTGTGCTATCCTCTCGGCTTCGGCCTGATTGGAGCTTGGCTGGGAACATTTGGAGACCAAGCGCTGCGGTTTATCATGAGTTTTGTCCGGTTCCACAAGGGAAAATGGACCAAATTAAAGCTGTAAATACAAGAGAAAGAGCCCTGGGAAAGCCAGGGTTCTTTTTGAATCACACAAAGGAGGCAAGGACGTCATGGGACGAATTTTGCTGGTGCCGGATTCTTTTAAGGGGACTCTCTCCTCCCGGCAGGTATGCAGCACGATGAAAGAGCAGGTGGAGCGGTTCTTCCCCGGTGAAGAAATTCTCTCCCTGCCGGTGGCTGACGGAGGCGAGGGCAGTGTGGACGCCTTTTTGGAGGCGGTGGGCGGCCAGAAAAAGACCGTCCGTGTGACCGGGCCTTTGGGAGAGCCCATGGAAAGTTTCTACGGCATCCTGGCCGACGGGAAGACCGCTGTCATAGAAATGGCCGCCTGCGCAGGGCTTCCCCTTGTGGAAGGGCGGGAAAATCCCGAGAAGACTACCACCTACGGTGTGGGAGAGCTGCTTCTTGCCGCGCGGGACGCCGGATGCCGGGAGGTGATTCTGGGTCTAGGCGGAAGCTGTACCAACGATGGGGGCGCAGGGGCCGCGGCGGCGTTAGGCGCCAAGTTCACCAAGGCCGGGGGAGAGGCGTTTATACCCACAGGGGGAACCCTTTCACAGATCGCTGAGGTGGATTGCCGCCCTGTACAAGAAGCGCTCCGGGGAATGAATGTCCAGGTGATGTGCGACATCGACAACCCGCTCTTTGGAAAAACCGGCGCAGCTGCTGTGTTTGCCCCCCAGAAGGGGGCGGACGAGCCCATGGTGGAGCGTTTGGATCAGGGCCTGCGCCACTTGGGCCAGGTGACCGCCCAGTGTTTGGGGCAGGACTTCTCCCAGCTGCCAGGCGCCGGTGCAGCCGGGGGCATGGGGTTTGGTATGCGGGCGTTCTGCGGCGCATCCCTGCGCATGGGCATTGATCTGGTGCTGGAAACCGTCAGTTTTGACCAGTTGCTGCAGGATGCGGCGCTGGTGTTTACAGGCGAAGGGAAGATTGACTCTCAAAGCGTGCGGGGAAAGGTGGTCTCCGGCGTAGCCTCCCACGGAAAGAGGGCCGGGGTGCCGGTGGTCGCTGTGGTGGGACAGATTGGCCCCGGGTTTGAACCGCTGTACGGCCAAGGGCTCACGGCCGTGTTCAGCATCAACCGGGCGGCCCAGCCCTTTTCGGAGTCCCGGGCCCACGCCCAAGAAAACTTGGCTCTGGCCATGGAGAACATTCTGCGTCTGCTGCAGGTGAACCGGTAGAGAGGCTGCCTGCCGAAAAAGTGTGGCAATTTTGGGGGCTATCTGGTATACTCTTTTCACAGTATACCCCCCAAAGGAGAGAGTGCCATGATTGTGCGTAAAATTCGGGAAGAGGAGTACTTGCGAACCCGGCAGGTGTTTGCCATTGCATTTGAGCAGCCCCTAGATCCCGCTGCGGCCACGCCGGAAGCATTGCTGCAGGTAAAGGAACGGCCCAGGGAGCGGGGCGAGCAGTACTGGCAAGAGTGCTGGGCGGCTTTCAACGAGGAAGGGCAGATGATGAGCTTCCTGCGCGGCGCGCCGGCTTCGGTCCATTTTGACACGGGAACAGGGACATGCACCTGCATTGGGGCCGTCTCCAGCTTGCCTCAGTATCGGGGAAGAGGGGCGGTGGCCGCCTGTTTTCGGCAGCATTTGCAGGACAGCTACCAGGCGGGAGTGGGGTTTTCCTATCTGTATCCCTTCAGCACCCGCTTTTACCGGCGGTTTGGGTATGAACTGGCAGCCCAGGCTGTGGAGTGGACCTTGGACACCGCCAGCCTTCCTGCCTTGCTGGCCGACCCGGGAGAGGCCGTGCTCAGCGAGGGCATGTCCCACTTTGCAGATATGCAGACGGTGTATGAGCAGTTTGCCTCTGCCTACAACATGACCTTTGTCCGGGAACGGCTGGATTGGCTGCCTCGGGTTTCTTCCAATCCTGCCCAAGATGGCAAGTATACCTATCTGTGGTTCAATGGAGCAGGAGAGCCCAAGGGGCTGGTAACGTTTGAGAAGGAAGCGCTGCTTTCCGGCGGGAAGCAGATGGTGTGCACAGCCTTTTACTACACAGACCTGGAGGGCCTGCGCGGGCTGCTGCAGCACCTCCGTTCCTACCGGAGCCATTTTCAGCAGGTGCGTTTCTCACTGCCTGTTCCCGTGGCCTTGGAGACGCTGCTTCCGGAGGTGGTGGGCTGCTGCCGCCGAGAGCTGGTTTTTTCCGGAATGGGACGGGTGGTCCACGTGGAAAGAGCGTTGCGGCTTGCCCAGTATCGGGGCACGGGAGAGGTGTGCTTCCGCCTGACGGATCCCTGCATCCCGGAAAACAACCGGGTGTTCCGGGTGACGTTTGCAGAGGGGCGCTGCCAGCAGATCTCCGATGAGGGGGAGCCCACCCTGCAGCTGGATGTGGCCCGCTTTTCCCGTCTGCTGCTGGGAGGCTGCGGCTGGGAGGAATTCCCCCAAGAGCCCTTCTCTCAAATCTTTTATCCCAAGAAACTGTTTGTCTGCGACTTTTTCTAAAAGTGTGCCGCACTTGTGTGTACAAGGCTGCCGGAATGTGTCCGGCGGCCTTTTTTGCGTCTTCCCAGGTTTTTCTTTTTGCTGTGGGTTGCCTCTTGACAAACACTGCGTCTCTGTGTATTATGAAGTTAACTTCATGTGAAGGAGACTTCATGAAGCAAACTTCGTACAGGGAGGTGTTTTCATGCTGACAAAAGTAAAGGAGCTGCGCACCCAGCGGGGAATGACCCAACAGCAGCTGGCGGACTTGGTGCATGTTTCCTCCCGCACGATCATCTCCATTGAAAAAGGCCAGTACAACCCCTCTCTGATGCTCAGCTACCGCATGGCCAAGGTGTTCGGCGTCACTGTGGAGGAGCTTTGCTGTCTGGAGGAGAATTTGAAAAGGGAGGACTCGGTGTGAAATCGTTTAACAGAGGGCGTTTTGCTTGGGGCGTGCTTTTTATCCTTTTGGGCGTGGTGTTCCCCACTACCTATACGCCCTTTCCCGTACCCGTTGCGGCGTGGGTGGCCGCCGGAGTGTTGGTGGTTATGGGCGTAGTGGAACTCGTCTTGAGCCGCTCCCACAAATTTGCCCGGTGGGAGGAGATCAACAAAACCGACGAGCGAAACCAGTTGATTCGTCAAAAGACCTACGCAGCTACCCTTCATTGGACCCGCCGCCTCTGCCTGGTGGGCATCTTCGCCGCAGGGTACCTTTCTGTTTTGACAGGCAATCAGTTCTGGCTGGACGCAGTCCCCGGCTTTTTTGACGCGCTGGTCCTTTCCGCCCTGGCGCAGTTGGTTGCCTGGCTCTACTACCGGGCGAAAACGTAAAGGGGGTGGTTTCTGTGAAAATTTACCACAACAAAAATTTCTGGGCAGGCGTGGGTATGCTGGTCCTGTCCCTTCTCAATCTGATGCTGTCCCTGTGGCGGCAGGATTTTGACCTCTCCGCCGGCATTCTGGTGGGCGCTTTGTTTCTGCTGGGGATCAGTTCCCTGCTGCGCAGCCTTTCTCCCAAATTGGCCTGTGAGGACAAGATCGAGGAGCAGGACGAGCGCAACATATTGGTCAAGCTGAAAACAAGCACCTCCGCCTTCCGCTGGACCCGCCTTGTCTCCTTCGGCCTGCTGATTTTGCTGCTTGTGGCCGGAGCCGTCACCGGGGAGAAATCGCTCATTGCCATAGGCGTGGGGCTGGCCTTCTCCATCACCATCTCCTTTTTTGCGGAATTTTTCTCTGCCCTGTATCACGAGTCGAAAAACTGAGGAGGGATTGCTATGAAAAGCATTAAACATCCGGGAAATTTCCTGCTAGCCTGCGTGATGGCAGTTGTATGCCTGATCTGTCTGAGCGTGTGCCTGTTCTTCCGCATGGATGGGGAATTGTTGGCGGTAGGCTTTATCACAGGGGTGTGGGCTGTCACCGATTTTTACGAAGCTTTCCACAATAAACCCATCGAGGAGAGGGTGGGCGGCCAAGGGGATGAGCGGGACATTTTTCTGGCCATGAAGTCCAGCCGCACGACTATGCGGATCTTCAACAAGGCTTTATTTCTGGCATCGGTACTCAGCCTGTGGGGTTACACGAGATTCGACCTGGCCTTTCTTCTGCCTGTGGGGGTCACGCTATGCGTGGCGGTGCTGTTTCTCTTTTTGCTGCTGCTGTGCGTCAATCTCTATTACGAAAAGCGGGGATAAGTGTTTTTGAAAACGTCGGAAACAGGACAAGTCTGGCGGAACTAGCAAGAATTGTCATTCATAACTTCCCCGGAAAGAGTCACACTAGTTACTGCAAACGCGAGAAAAATTCTTTTGAAGGAGAAGAGACACAATGAAGAGCAATTCCAGCATGGTTCCCGAAGCCAAGGAAGCAATGAACCGCTTTAAGATGGAGTCTGCCTCTGAGGTGGGCGTCAACCTGAAGCAGGGCTACAACGGCGACCTGACCTCCCGCCAGGCCGGTTCTATTGGCGGTCAGATGGTCAAAAAGATGATCGAGTCTTACGAGAAGAGCATGAAGTAAATGACCCTTCTGAAAACGCCCTGCCGGGAAAACGGCAGGGCGTTTTCCATGGAACCGACCGGAAAGCTGCCTGGGAGAACGGTAAGAAGCCTAGTTGTAATCTTCTAAAATTCGCCGCACCTCTGTCAGGTTTTCCGCAGATATGCCTCGGCGCAACAGGGCGATGTCCTCCTCGGGCAGCAGATACACGCTCACGTCCGCCAGAAGATAAGGCTCTGTTTCCCCTTCTTGAAAGACGCCGATTTTTCCCTCGTACAAGGCGATGCGGTAGGGTCCGTCTTCCTCCTGGGTAGAGGCGCCGCTGCTTTCTTGACTTGCAGAGGGGTTTGGGGTATAATAACTACTGTTATTCTCATGGGGTGTCCCCTGGGTGGGGACAACCCTTTCCTGCCGCATGGCCTGGGCCCCTACGGTGACGGCAAGGGCAGCGATTGTGACCAGTATGGCAGCCATGGTTGCCTTTTTGTAATCTCTGGGCTTTTTTACATCCACTTGAAATCACCTCGGCATGAAGTATGGGTGTTTTTTCCCGTTTTATGCCAAGAAACCGGCGTTTTTTCGCCGCAAGGAGGAAACCAGTGTTAGACAAACGAGATATGAATAAGTATACTTCCGGCAATTCCCCGGCGCCGTCTCAGCGGACGGAGGGGGAGCTTTCGCAAACGGCCGGCGCCACGGCCAAGACAGTGGGCGGCATGGTTTGGAAAGCGATCAAAACAGTGCTGTGTATTTTGTGTATATCCGGGCTGCTTGTGTTTCTTTCCGTGGCTGCGTTCCTGCTGAGCTTTCGGGATGTGGAGCCCCCGGATTTATCCGCCATGTCTTTGAGTTACTCCAGCTTTGTCTATGTGGACGATGAGGCGGGAAACTCCACGGAATACATGACCATTTACCGGGACGCCAACCGAGAGTGGGTCTCTTTGGGCGACATCCCTACCTATATGAAGACAGCGCAGATTGCCATTGAGGACCACCGGTTCAGTGAGCACAAAGGCGTGGACTGGTGGAATACGGCGGGCGCTGTGGTCAAGCTGTTTTCCGGAGGCAGCGGGGGCGGTTCCACCCTGACCCAGCAGCTTATCAAGAACATCACCAAGGAAAACCAGGTGAGTATTCTTCGTAAGGTTCGAGAGATCTTTACCGCTTTGAATATGGAGAAGAAGTACTCCAAGCAGCAGATTTTGGAGGCCTATCTCAACGTGGTGAACTACGGCGGACAGAACGAAGGGGTAGAGGCGGCAGCCAAGGCCTACTTCGGAAAGAGCATTGCAGAGTGTTCCCTGGCCCAGTGCGCTTTGATTGCCGGCATCACCCAGAACCCCTCCCAGTACAACCCCCTGGTGTTCCCGGAAGAGGCTAAAAACCGGGCACGTACGGTGCTGGACCGGATGTGGGACCTGTCCGATGGAGACGAAAGCAACGATGAGCTGGTGATCACCTCGGACCTGGAGGGCCAGATTGCCCCCATCACGGAAGAGGAGTACAATCAGGCCCTGGCCGAGCTGGACACCATGACCTTCGGCGGCGGGGAAGTGCAGGAAACCGAAAGTGTGGAAGAGCAGCAGGACCTCAATTCCTGGAACTGGTATATCGACGCCATGTTCAACGAGATTGTGGAGGACCTGCAGGCCACCTATGGGTATTCCTACGATATTGCGGTGGATATGATCTACAACTCCGGCCTGGAGATTCACACCGCCATGGATCCGCAGATTCAAAATGAT
Organism: uncultured Neglectibacter sp.; assembly: GCA_904374805.1. Classification (GTDB taxonomy): domain Bacteria; phylum Bacillota; class Clostridia; order Oscillospirales; family Acutalibacteraceae; genus Acutalibacter; species Acutalibacter pullicola. The sequence goes on along the minus strand of CAJFEW010000045.1, from coordinate 11,166 downwards.
CTGGAGCAGATGTTCCTCACGGGGGATTGCATGCCGGAAGATGAAAATATCGAGGCAGGCCTTTTCGTCATGGATCCCTATTCGGGACGTGTGATCGCCGTTGTGGGCAGCCGCTATGAGCGGGAGGGCGTGCTGTTGGAAAACCGTGCCACCCAGACCCGCAGGCAGTCCGGCTCTTCCATCAAGCCTTTAAGTGTGTACTCCCTGGGGCTGGAGACCGGCGCCATCACCTACGGCTCTGTGCTCAACGACAGCCCGGTTCCCGATTACTTTGGGGAGGGTTCCACCCAGGAAGGTCCCCAAAACGTGTCCCGGGAGTATTTGGGCCACTTGAATGTGGACGACGCCATTATGGTTTCGCAGAACGCACCGGCGGCTTGGCTTGCCCGGGAGCTGACCCCGGAGGCCTGCTACCAGTGGCTGACTGAGAAACTGCACTTTACCAGCCTTACGGAAGATGACTCCCACAGCTTGTCCGCCATGGCTTTGGGCGGCCAGACCTACGGCGTGACCATGGAGGAAATGACCGCAGGGTTTGCCATGTTTGCCAACGGCGGCCTGTACTATGAGCCCTATACCTACACCTATGTGAAGGACCACCAGGGCAACGTGATCCTGGACAACCGGGACAACACGGGAGAACGGGTGATGTCCGAGGAGAACGCCACCATTATGAACAAGCTGCTGCACCTGCCTGTCACCGGGTATTCCGACGTAGGCGTTGGTACGGCTGTGAACATCATGTCCGGCATTGGCGTGGATATGTTTGCCAAGACCGGTACCACTGATAGCGGCAACGACCTGACTTTTGTGGGCGGCACTCCTTACTGTGTGGCTGGCTTGTGGAACGGATATCTCTACCCGGAAACCCTGGAGGACAGCAACACCTGTAAGGTCACTTGGCGGGCTGTGATTGAGTATTTGAACAATTACGATTGGTCCGGCAAGGAGTGGGTTCTCAGCGACAATGTGACCCAGTACACCTTCTGCCGCAGCAGCGGAAAGATTGCGGGCCCCAACTGCTACGACACGGCAGTGGGCTGGTACGATTCCAACAACCTGCCCGGACAGTGCAACGGCGGTTCCGACCACGTGGCAGGGCCGGCGGTGTCCGTGTCGCCTTCTCCCAGTGTGGACCCCTCTCCCAGCGTGGATCCCTCCCAGGAGCCCTCGGTGTCTCCTTCTCCGGGAGTTTCCGCTTCGCCCACGCCTGGTGTTTCTTCGGAGGAGCCTTCCTCCAGCGGGCCGGAAGATCCTGGTTCCTCCTCCTCGGAAACGCCCAGTACACCCACGCCTCCGCCAACGCAAGAGCCCTCTCCGCCGCCTGAACCTTCGGAGAGCTCGCCCACACCGCCTCCTGCTACGGAGGCGCCTCCCACAGATGTTCCCGGTGGAGGCGAGGGTGGTGAGACGTCCGGCGTCACGGCCGGCGCTTGAGCAGGCACTCTTTGAATGAATATGCAAAAACTGCCGTGAGAAAGGCTCTTTTCGGCAGTTTTTGTTGTATCGGGGCTTGATTTTTTGCGTGCACTGTGGTAAACTGTTCGCTGTGACAAGACAATCGTATTCTGTAGGTGAACAATGAAAAGCGATTCTTATTTAGTAGTTGATGAAAAAGTCCTGCCGGACGTATATCAAAAAGTGGTGAAGGCCAACGCCCTTTTGGAAAGCGGAGAGGCTTCCACCACCTCAGAAGCTGTGCGCCTGGCGGGCATTTCCCGCAGTGTGTACTACAAATACCGGGACGCTGTTTTCCCCTACTCCCAAAAGGCGTCTTCCGGCATTCTCACTGTGCAGGTGATCCTCACAGACCGGCCGGGCGTGCTGGTGAGCCTGCTGACCGTGTTTTATCAGCAGGGGGCCAACATTCTCACTGTGAATCAGAACATTCCCGTAAAGGGAAGGGCTTTTGTGTCCGTGTCCGCCCGAACGGATAAAATGGAAGTGGACCCCGGGGATTTACTGGACATGCTTCTGCAGGTGGAAGGCGTCATAAAGATTGACAGCATCATGGATTGATGGTTTTTACCAAGCTCCTGCCCAGGGCAGGGGATAGAAAGGAATGGTAGTGTATGGCAGAAATCGCAGTGCTTGGCCACGGTGTGGTGGGTTCCGGTGTTTTGGAAGTGCTGCTGACCCACAAGGACAGCATTGCCAAACGTGCCAAAGAGGAGATTCATGTCAAGCGGATTTTAGATCTGCGGGAGTTTCCCCAGCTTCCTTACAACGGCCTGTTTACCAAAGATTTTCAGGAGATTTTGGACGATCCGGAAATCAAAATCGTGGTGGAGGTCATGGGCGGCTTGGAGCCTGCCTTCTCCTACACGAAAGCCTGTTTGGAGAAGGGAAAAAGCGTGGTCACTTCCAACAAGGAGTTGGTGGCCCAAAAGGGTGCAGAGCTTCTGGCACTGGCCCAGAAGAATAACCTGAACTTTCTCTTTGAGGCCAGCGTGGGAGGGGGCATTCCCATCATCCGGCCCATCAGCCAGTGCCTGGCTGCCAACGAGGTGACAGAGATTGCCGGCATTTTAAACGGCACCACCAATTTTATTTTGACGAAGATGATCCGGGAGGGCATGGTCTTTGCAGATGCGCTCCACTTGGCCCAGCAGCTGGGCTACGCAGAACGGGATCCCTCTGCGGATGTAGAGGGAGTGGACGCCTGCCGGAAGATTTGCATTTTAGCGTCTCTTGCCTACGGGACCCACGTCTATCCAGACAGTGTCCATACAGAGGGCATTACAGCGATCACTAAAGAGGATGTGGGGTACGCCTCTGCTTGGGGCGGCGTGATCAAACTGATCGGCGAGGCGAAAATGCTGGAAAACGGCCGGCTGCACATTCTGGTCTCTCCCATGTTTATTTCCCGGGAAAGCCAGTTGGCCAATGTAGACGACGTGTTTAACGGCATCCTGGTCCGCGGGGACGCCACAGGAGATGTGGTGTTCTACGGGAAAGGGGCCGGCAAACTCCCCACGGCCAGCGCCGTGGTGGCGGATGTGATCGATTGTGTGCGCCACCTGCGGTCCAACCGGAAGATCCTCTACTGGGAGGACGCCAAACCCGATTATGTGGAGCCTTGGGACGTCACACCCCAAGACGTGTTTGTCCGCGTGACGGGAGAGGGGGACTCGGACAGCTTGTTTGACCGGGCGCAGCAAGTCTTCCCGAAGGCTGTGCGGTTGATTCGCCGGGACGAGGAGCCGGGGGAAGCGGGCTTTACCCTGCCGCAGATCGCGGAAGAGGAGCTGCGTGAGAAAGAGCCTGACTTGGAAAAACAGGGGCTGCGTTTAGCGAACCGCGTTCGCATCGCGGATTTTTAAAGGGGGCAGAAGAATGATCCGAATCGACGTTCCGGCCACTTTGACTCCCTGGGGATTGCCCTGACCATGCAGAACCGCGTGTGGATGGAAGAGTCCGACACCTTGGAGATCCGCTGCACGGATAACGTGAAGGTGCCCACAGATGAGAGCAACCTGATCTTTTGGGCGGCCAAACACCTGTATGAGATCTGCGGCAAAAAGCTGCCGGGGCTGAAAATCATCCAGGAGAACAATATCCCCATGGCCCGTGGCCTGGGGAGCAGCTCTGCCTGTATTGTAGCGGGCATTTTGGGTGCCAACCGGTTTATGGGTAACCCTCTGTCCCAAACGGACCTCGATCGAGGGCCACCCGGACAACACCAGCCCGGCCCTTTCCGGCGGCTTGGTGGCCTCCGCTATGGAGGGCAAACGGGTTTACAGTGTCAGCGTGCCTGTGTCGGAGAAAATCCGCTTTGCGGTGATGATCCCCCCCTTCGAATTGAAGACGGAGGAAGCGCGGGCTGCTCTGCCGAAGACTTACTCCCGAGAGGACGCGGTGTACAACTTATCCCGGTCCGGTTTGATGACGGCCTCTCTGTTTTCTGGAAAGCTGGAAAACCTGCGGGTGGCGGTCCAGGACCGGATTCACCAGCCTTACCGCTCTGGGCTCATTGGCCACTACGACGATGTGTTCCGCATGAGCTATGAGCTGGGCTCCCTGGGCACGTATGTAAGCGGCGCCGGACCCACCATCATCGCTATGATCGACTCGGAAAACGCGGAAGCCTTTGGAAGAAACTGCGTCAGCCATTTGGAGGACAAGGGCATTACCGGCTGGCGGGTGGAGATATTGAGCGCCGCTCCCCAGGGCGCTCAGATCGTCATCGAGTGAGTCGCTCTTAGAAAGCCCCGCGCATACAATAGGTTGGGACATCCCCTTGTGGGAAGCAGCGAATATGAGAGAAGACCTGCCCTTTTCGGGCAGGAGGAAGGGAAGAATGTGTAATGGCATTGATTGTACAGAAGTTTGGCGGTTCCTCCGTAAAGGACGCCGAGCGCATCAACAATGTGGCGGACATTGTCACCTCCACCTATAAGGAGGGCAACGATGTGGTGGTGGTAGTTTCCGCCCAGGGAGACACCACCGACGACCTGATTGCCAAGGCAGCGGAAATCAACGACAAGCCTTCGAAGCGGGAGATGGATATGCTTCTGTCTTCTGGGGAGCAGATCTCCGCCTCCCTGCTGGCCATGGCTATTGAGCGCATGGGATACCCGGTGGTTTCCCTGCTGGGATGGCAGGCGGGTTTTGACACCTCTTCGGATTACGGCAACGCCCGCATTAAGCGTGTGAACGTCCAGCGCATTGAGCAGGAGCTGGATAAGCGCCGCATTGTGGTGGTGACCGGGTTCCAGGGCGTCAACCGCTACGGGGACATGACCACCTTGGGCCGCGGCGGCTCCGACACCAGCGCGGTGGCCATTGCCGCCACCATGCATGCGGACCTGTGCCAGATCTTCACCGATGTGGACGGCGTCTACACTGCCGATCCCCGGAAGATCCCCGGGGCTATTAAGCTCAGCTCCATCTCCTACGACGAAATGCTGGAGCTGGCCACTTTGGGCGCTCAGGTGCTCCACAACCGCTCTGTGGAGATGGCCAAGAAGTACAACATTGAACTGGAGGTCCTTTCCAGCCTGACCCGGCGGAAGGGTACCATCGTGAAGGAGGAAAGCAACGTGGAAAAAATGCTCATTAGCGGGGTAGCAAAAGACGACAATATTGCCCGCATCTCCATCATCGGGGTGCCGGATAAGCCGGGCCTGGCCTTTAAGGCCTTTAAAATCTTCTCCAAGCTGGCCAGCAAGGGGATTAACGTGGACATCATTCTCCAGTCCATCGGCCGCAACGGCACCAAGGACATCAGCTTTACTGTGGACAAGAACAAGATGGATGACGCCATTGCCCTGCTCCAGCAGAACGCAGAGAAGTGGGGCGCTTCCAATATCGTCTCCGACGACAACGTCACCAAGGTGTCCATTGTGGGCGCCGGCATGGAGACCCATCCCGGCGTGGCTGCAGAGATGTTTGAGGCGCTGTTCTCCCGCAGCGTGAACATCCAGATGATCTCCACCAGTGAGATTAAGATTTCCGTGCTGCTGAACAAGGCCGATGGCGACCGGGCTGTGGAAGCGATCCACGAAAAGTTTTTTGAGAATCACTAAACCATCTTCCATACCGTTCCATTCTCTCCAAGATTTACAAAGACCCTAGAGAGTAATCACCCCCGCAGCTGCACAAGCTAACTGCGGGGGTGATCTTGTTTGATTCCGTATTTTTGGGGAGGCGTCCCGGTCCGTGGCGCTTCCGGAATGACGTTCAGCGAACTGTTTCAAAACGACTTGGGTCTGGATGACCTGCCGGAGGAAGTTCGTGCAGCCGTGGAAGAACGACAGGACCAGCAGTTTCACCAGCAGGACTATCTCTCCCTCCCAAAGAATCCAAGACCTCTTCCCTAAAAGAAGGCGCTCTCTTCGGAGAGCGCCTCAGCTTGTCGAAAAAATCTCATAGGAGGGCAGCCGGCCGCAGAAGCGGGGCCTTCGGCCCCTGTCTGCTGACTTTTTTGTCGCTGAGTGTCCCTTAAGACCGTGGGGCGCTGCCCCACACCCTGCAAACTTTTTGAAAAAAGTTTGATCAAAAACTTTTATGTTTGCTTTCTTTCTCTTTTTCGACAGTCCCAGGCGCTCTCTTCGGAGAGCGCCTTCCGCTTTTGTATCGATCTGTTCCGAGAGGGCAGTGTTCCAGCTCGGGGGAGAGTGGGGCAGCGGCCATTTTTGCAGCGGCAGCCTAGGGCTGGTTTACCAGCTGGGCCGTATAGGCGTCTTTGAGAATTTTCACGCACGTGTCAACGCCCACCAGGCTGCTGTCCAGACAGATCGCGTAATTGGTGGAGTCGCCAAAGGCCTGTCCGGAATAGTAGCTGTAGTACTGCTCCCGCCTTCTGTCCGTCTTTTTAATTTGCTCTAGGGCCTCCTCGTCTGCCTCGTGGTAGATGTGGACAATCCGATGGATACGGCTGTCCATATCGGCGTGGATAAAGGCTTTTACCACATGGGGCCTCTCCTTGAGCACGTAGTCGGCACAGCGTCCCACAATGACACAGGGACCTTCGCTGGCGACTTGGCGAATGATTTGCGCCTGGTGGAGAAAGGCCTGGTCCTCTACAGAGAGGTTCTGCCGCACCCCGTCGGACAGGTGACGCAGCAGGCTGTTGCTGCCGCTGGTTTCCGCATTTTCAAAAAAGCTTCGGTCAATGGGGCTGGATTGGGCGGCGCGCTCAATGAACTCGTAGCCGTAGAAGGGAATGCCCAATTGCTCCGCCAGCTTTCTGCCGATTTCGCGGCCGCCGCTGCCGTGCTGCCGGCTGATGGTCACCACAGGCTGCAGAATAGCCTGGGGTTCTGCTGTGGGCATCTCCTCTGCCTTATGGAACTCTCCGGCCCATTCAAAGCCCTTCTTGGCCATGATGACGGCAATGATCTCGTTGATGACGGCAGCTGCCGCAATGGTTCCTTGGATGATCTGGGCGCACTCCGGTGCCGGCCCGCTCAACACACCCACGGCAATGCCGGTAAAGACCAGGGAAACGCCCGAGTGAGGCAGTAAGGTAAAGCCCAAAAAGTTCCGCACTGTCTTAGGGGATTTGGTAATGGCTGCGCCGAAGAAAGCGCCAAAGTATTTGCCGCATCCTCTGGCGAGAATATAGACCGCTGTGTACAATCCAGCGCCTAAAATCAAATGGTAATCCAGGGGAGCGCCCAGATTTAGGATGACCACGATCATAGCCACGCCCAGAATGGGGTTAAATCCCTTCATCACCTGTTCCAGCCGCTTTTCCGAGATCATATTGGAGAAGGTGGCGGAAAAGGCCATGCCAATCAGCATGAAGTTGAGCACGGGCCGGGGCAGCAGCCTGTTGCACAGAAAGCCCACTGCGGACGCCAACAGAATGGTACTGCCCAGCAGCAGCAAGGTGGTGGGGGTGTTCCGCTCTTTTTTCAGGACAACTCCTGCAACCAAACCGGTGACAACGCCGATCACCAAGGGCAGCAGCACCACTAGGGCAATCATATAGGGGGGGAAGCTCTCCCGCAGATAGATTGCCTGCGACAATGGCAATGGTGCTGAAAAATACCACGCAGCCAACAATGTCATCCAGAGCGGCCATAGGGATCAGCGTGGAGGTGACAGGGCCCTTTGTCTTAAACTCCCGCACAATGGATAAGGCGGGCGCCGGGGCGGTTGCCAGCGCGATGCCGCCGAATAGAAAGGCCAAGTACAGGGGGACGCCCGTATCTTCGTTTCGGCTTTTCCCGAAAGCGCCTTGCGCATTTGCTGAACGCCATGATATACTGAAAATATACGCATACAGGGAGGAAACACCATGAAGTTATACACTATCATCGGCGGGGTGAACGGCTGCGGCAAGTCCAGCCTGACCGGGGCCTTGAAAGCGGAGCGCTCCGACCTGGGGCTGATCATGGATGTGGACAAAGCAGCGTTGCAGCTTTTCAGAAAAAAGCTTGGGGGTCAATCCACGACCCCCATTTTGCTGCGCAAAACCGCTTTTTTCCCTGCCCTATTAGATGCTGGAAAAATTGCCGTCCGCAAAATTGACGAGTGCTTGGAGAAAGGCATCAGCTTCACCCAGGAGACCACCCTGTCCGGCGCGCGGACGGAACGCACCATCCGCCGGGCCAAGGAACGGGGGTACACCATCCGCCTGTATTACATCGGCCTGGACACGATGGAGGAAAGCCTGGGGCGCATTGCCAACCGGGTGGCCAAGGGCGGCCACGACATCCCCAAGGAGGACGTGGAGCGCCGCTTCCAAAGCCGCTTTACGGACGTGCTGCGGGTTCTCCCCTATTGCGATGAAGCCCGGTTTTTCGACAACGACAACGGCTTTGTGGATGTGGCGGAATACCGCAACGGGGAGTTGACCCCCAGGGTTTCCACCCCGCCCCGCTGGCTTTTGGAGCTGATGGAGAGGGTGTGAAAAGTGAAAGACATCCAATTCTCTATTTGAGTAAAGGCTTTGATGAAAAGATGGCCCGGTATTTTGCGTCAGGCCGCAAGAAAATCATGGCAGTCTCACCCTCTGACAATTTCACCTTACTGCTGCGGTTTGACAACGGGGTGAGCCGCCGGTTCGACATGAAGCCCATCATCAAGCCCGAGACGGTGTTTGCGTTTCTGGGCGAGGACGCCAATTTTCAACGCGTCTATTTAGATGAGTGCAACTGTGTTGCCTGGGACATTGACCCCACGGTAGACAGCCAGGTGGTCTACAACAACAAAGTGGATCTTTCGCCGGACACCTGCTATGTAGACAGTGTACCCATCTGATAAAGAAAGGCTTTGAAGTAGTAGATTTCGTAGCGACTACACGCCGGTGACAAGACAGGGGAACACAAAAGATGCGAGAGAACGCTATACCCTCCAAAGCCTATCTTTAAGAGGCCATGAAAACATGGCTTCCTTTTTCTACCCTCAGAATCTGTCCCAACTTGGGACGGATTGTCTCCGTCTTACATTTTGCCTGTTTTTACAATATAATTTGCAATCTGACTTGACTATTGCTATAATATACTTTGTAAACTTCGAGATAAAAGCAATAGTATAATTGAAAAATCCTGCTGGAAACATAGCATTATGGAGGTGCACTATGGCGATTGTAAGTGATGAACAGGTCACGAAAGTATTGCGGTAATATAACCCGTGGTGGCGCACACCCTCTGCCATCAAAGAAGAAAGCAAGCCGCAAAAGAGATTGGCCTACTACGAGGCTTTGAAAACGCTCACCCATAAAAGCATCCGGCGGTTTGCCGTTTTATCCGGTATGAGGCGTGTAGGCAAGACAACCATCCTGTATCAGATCATCGACCACCTGATTGACGAGGGTGTAAATCCCAGAAATATCTTATACGCCACCTTTGACAATCCGATTCTGAAGCTCGTCAACGCAGAGAATGTGCTGTCTATTTATGAGGCGATGTACCCTATCACCGGTACAAGGTATGTTTTCTTTGATGAAGTGCAGTACACCGATAATTGGGAACTCTGGATGAAGGTGATCTACGACAGCCGGAAAGACATTCGGCTGATCGCCACAGGGTCTGCCAGCCCCATTCTGGAAAAGGGTTCCGCGGACAGCGGCACGGGACGGTGGAGCGTTCTTAAAATCCCCACCATGTCCTTTTATGAGTATTGCAGGCTGCTTGATCTGGGTTTGCCTCTCCTGCCGGATGACTTACGCTTATCCGAGCTGAAAAGTATGAGTCCGGCGCAGCTTGGGGATTTGATGGATCAATTCACCCCACTGCAAAATCATTTTAACCGTTATCTTACGATTGGCGGTTTTCCAGAGCTGGTTTTATCAGATGATGACGCCTACGCACAAAGAATGCTGCGGGAAGATGTGGTGGATAAGGTAATCAAGCGGGATGTGCTGTCCCTCTTTAATATCCGGAGCCCATTGCTAATGGGAAAACTATTTCTCTACCTGTGCATGAACTCCACGGAGATTTTCAACGCAACGACTGCGGCAAAGGAACTGGAGAACACCTCCATCGTAACAGTTGACAGCTATATTAAGGCTCTTGAGATGTCCAATCTCATTTATCTGGCTAAGCCAATGGATGTGGGAAGCAAAGGCGCTTTAAAAGGAAAGCCGAAAATCTTTATTGCAGACGCAGCCATCCGTAACGCAGTGCTGATGATCGACGACGTGCTTTCGGATGAAAAAGAACTAGGCGCAATGGTGGAAACCACCGTCTACAAGCATATGGTCTCTTTCTACCAGGGCAGCCCTGCAAGCCTTGGCTACTTTAGAAAGGCAAAGGACAGCCAGAAAGAGGTCGATGTGGTAGTGGAACTTCCCCGCCGGAAGATTCTGTGCGAAGTGAAATACCGCAACAATTCACATATTGCGGCGACGGACGCTATCGTTGAATTATGCCAAGACGGAAACTCCAAGGTCACGGACGCTTTTCTCATTACAAAACGGCTGGACGATTTCGGGATTGCCAAGCATGAAACAGCGGTACCCATTCTGCGTGTTCCTGCCATCGCTTTCCTCTATATCCTGGGAAAAGCAGAAGCAGACGGACAAAATGGAAAACTGTAAAATCATGGACAGCCTGGGAAGCGGTCATCATGGAAATCGCAAAAATCATTGAAAATGGAAAAAGCCAGGTTGTACACTTGCCCCAGAAGTACCGCTTCAATGTGGACGAGGTGGTCATCCAGCGTCTGGATGACGCCGTCCTGCTGGTTCTCAAGGAACCCCTGTGGAACACCTTTATGGACGGTGTGGACAGCTTTACCGATGACATTTTTGGAAACGGTCGCGAACAAGGGGTGCAGGAGGACAGGGATGGCCTATGACCTTTACGATGAAAAAAGGAACTGAAAAGGTACTGTGGTGGTTCCAGAGGCCTGGACGTGTGCCTGGTTTCCAGCCAGGAAAATGGGGGGACAATAAGAGAGGGCAGGGGGGATCCCTGTCCTCTTTTCCGCATACAAGAAAGTGTCCTGCTCTGACAATCCGGGCTCCCATGGGCAACTAATCAGAATGGAGAAATTCTGTTTCAATGATAAAGGCGAACCGCGTGATTGACAATATGGATGTTCTGTGATACTGTTATAGAAAATCCTATAGGAAGCGAGGTGCTCAATTATGAGAAATAACAGGGTTAATGGTGTAAATGTCAACGAAAAAGTGAACCAGGCGCTCATGAAAAAGTGAGCCACAAACGACCACGAAAAAGTGAGCCAGAACGCTCACGAATAGTTGAGCCA
>CAJFEW010000044.1 GCA_904374805.1 uncultured Neglectibacter sp. | reverse complement strand
ATCTGGTGCAGCCCCAGAAATAAAAGAAAATAAGAAAAAACAGAAGGCCGCCCGCAAGGGCGGCCTTCTTTGGCGCTCTTCGTACGGCCACGCCCCCCCGCTTTCTTGAAAGAAAGTTTGGCAAAGAACTTACTTTCGCGCTTAGGGCCGCTCGCTGACGCTCGGGCGGTGTGGGTCATGGACGCGCGTTCGCGTGTTTCCGCCGAGCGAAAGTATTCAACCTCCCGCCCTTGCGGCACGCAAGAAGGCGGCTTGTCCGGGGTGCAACCCCCCGCCCTTGCCGCAGGCAAGAAGGCGGCCTGTCCTGCCCGGCCACGGGCCGGCTTGTCCTGTGCGGTCACGCACCCGGCCCTTAAGAGGGGGGTAGGGGGGACACTTCCCCCCGTTCGGGGGTCTAGGGGGCAGAGCCCCCTCCCGGGGGGTGCGGGGGAGGCCTCCCCCGTAACGAGTCTCAAGAACGGACAACTCCTCCCCGCCGCCAGGCGAGTGGACATGTATGTCTTTCCCTCATGCCCGCGTATTTCGGCCGAGCGAAAGTATTCAACCTCCCGCCCTTGCGGCACGCAAGAAGGCGGCTTGCCCGGGGTGCAACCCCCCGCCCTTGCCGCAGGCAAGAGGGCGGCTTGTCCTGGGCCACGGGCCGGAAATTATGAAAACTTCGTGAATTTTGGGATGCTTTGCTTGACGGCAGCCCGATGGGTGCTTATAATACGGAAGGAATTAGTTCAAAAAGAAACAATTTTTCTCGGGTAGGAGGGGAGCGGGCATGACCAGTAGCCAACGGCTGCCGGATATGGAGGAAAGCCTGGCCCAAGTGATGATGCGGGTGCGGCGCAGCGTGCGGCTGGCGCTGCGGCAGGCGGGGGCCCAGGAGGGCCTCTCCCAAAACGAAATAGAGGTGCTGCTTCTCCTGTATGTGGGAAGGTGGGACACAGCCCGGGATATCAGCCGGGCCCGCGGGCTGCCCCGGTCCCTGGTGAGCAAATCGGTGGACCAGCTGCTGAAGCGGGGATACATCGAGACCCGGCAGGACCCCCAAGACCGGCGGGTGGCGCGGCTGCGGCTGCTGCCTCCGGCCCAGGCGGCGGTGGAGCGTTTAAACCAGGCCAAGGGAGTGTTTTTCTCCCGGCTCTGTCAGGGAATCACGCCGGAGGAAGCGGCGGCGTTCCGCTCCCTGGTGGACAAGATGATGCAAAATTTGGACGGGCTTCTCCCAGAGGGGGAGCCGGAAGGGTGAAGAAAACATGAAGGTGATTTTACGGTATCTAAAGCCCTTTGGGGGCGTGGTGGTTCTGTGCCTGCTGCTGTTGTTCGGTCAGGCCGCCTGCGATTTAAGCCTGCCCAACAAAATGAGCGATATGGTCAACGTGGGTATTCAACAGGGAGGCATCGAGGCCGGGGCGCCGGATGCCCTGCGGGCCGAGGGCCTTTCCCTGCTGGAAGCGTTTTTGAGCCCGGAGGACAGCGCCCAGCTGGAGGCCAGCTACAACCGGATTGAGCCGGGCAGCAGCGAGGCCCAGCGCCTCTCTCAGGAGATCCCCCTGCTGCGGGAGCAGGCGGTGGCGGTGCTCCGGGAGGACGTGACCCAGGAGGACCGGCCGGCTCTGGACCAGATCTACAGCCGGGCCGGGTACTCCATGCTCCTCTATCTCCAGGGGGAGAACACCCAGGCGGAGCTGGCCCAGGCTGCCCAAAGCTTGGCCCAGGCCCAGGGAATCCCCGGGATAGACGGGACCTCGCAGGAGGCAGGCGCCCTCTATGAGACGGAACAGCCTGCCTTTGGCCAGGGACAGGATCTCTCCAGCCTGGACTTCAGCCAAGGCCTGGAGGACGTGGACATGGAAACCCTCTACCAGCTGACGCCTTTGCTCTCTTTGGTGCCTCAGGAGAGTTTGGAGGCGGCCCGGGAATCTGCCGCAGCCAGCGACTCCATGCTGGGGGAGCAGGTGGGCGTCACTCTGACCCGGCTGTTCTACCAAGAGCTGGGGTGGGACATGGAGGCCATCCAGTCCCAATACATTGTCAACCGAGGCCTGCAGATGCTGGGTATTGCCCTGCTGGGAGCCATTGCCACCGTGCTGGTGGGCTTTTTCTCCGCCCGCATGGCGGCCTCTGTGGGACGGCAGCTGCGCCACGACCTGTTCCAAAAGGTGGAGAGCTTCGGCAGCGGGGAGTTTGACAAATTTTCCACCGCCTCGCTGATCACCCGCACCACCAACGACGTGCAGCAGGTGCAGATGCTCATCACCATGGGCGTGCGCATGCTGTGCTATGCGCCTATTATGGGCATTGGGGGCATTGTGTTCGCCGTGGGAAAGAGCGTCTCCCTCAGCTGGCTGATTGCGGTGGCCGTGGTGGTGCTGCTGGGGCTGATTGTGGTGGCCCTGGCCGTGGCTTTGCCCAAGTTCAAGTCCCTGCAAAAGCTCATTGACCGGCTGAATCTGGTGAGCCGGGAACACCTTTCCGGCATGCTGGTGGTGCGGGCCTTTGGCAACGAGGCCTATGAGGAGCGCCGCTTTGACAAGGCCAACCGGGACCTGGCGGAGACCAACCGGTTTGTCCAGCGGGTGATGAGCACCCTGATGCCCGCCATGACCTTGGTGATGAACCTGCTGACCGTACTGATCGTCTGGGTGGGGGGCCACGCCATTGCGGAGAGCACCCTGCAGATTGGAGATATGATGGCCTTCATCCAGTATGCCATGCAGATAATCATGGCCTTTTTGATGATTGCGGTGCTGTTTATTCTGGTGCCCCGGGCCAGCGTCTCCGCCGGGCGGATCCAGGAGGTGCTGGACGCGCCCCTGGCCATTGCCGACCCAGCCCAGCCTCAAGTGTTGGAACATCCCCAGGGGCTGGTGGAGTTTCACGACGTGTCCTTCCAGTATCACGACGCGGAGAGCCATGTGCTGGAGCACATCTCCTTTACAGCCAAGCCTGGGGAGACCACGGCCATCATCGGGGCCACGGGAGCGGGGAAGTCCACCCTGGTGAACTTGATTCCCCGGTTTTACGAGGTTACCGAGGGCTCCATCACGGTGGACGGGGTGGACGTGCGCCAGCTGGCCCAAAAAGACCTGCGTGCCATGATCGGCTATGTGCCGCAAAAGGGCATGCTCTTCTCCGGCACGGTGGCGTCCAACCTGCGTTACGGCAAAGAGGACGCCGGGGGGCAGGAGCTGCAGGAAGCTCTGACCACCGCCCAGGCGGCGGACTTTGTGGCGGAGATGGAGGAGGGGACGGAATCCCCCATTTCCCAAGGGGGCACCAATGTGTCCGGCGGCCAGCGGCAGCGGCTTTCCATTGCCCGGGCCCTGGTGCGCAAAGCGCCCATCTACATTTTCGACGACAGCTTCTCCGCCTTGGACTTCAAAACCGACGCGGCCTTGCGAAAGGCCCTGGCCCGGGATACGGCGGGGGCTACGGTGCTGTTGGTGGCCCAGCGGGTGAGCACCATCATGCACGCCCAGCAGATTTTGGTGCTGGATGAGGGGCGCCTGGTGGGAAAAGGCACCCATAAAGAGCTGCTGCGCACCTGTCCCGCCTACCGGGAGATTGCGGAAAGCCAGCTGCGAAAGGAGGAATTGGAATGAGTCAGCCCAGACACGCCGCCCCAGGCGGCCACGGCCGCGGCCCTGCCCTGGCGGGCCCCAAGGCGAAAAACTTTAAGGGCAGCGCCCGCAAGCTGCTCCAGTATCTGCGGCCCTTCTGGCTTCCTTTGGTGCTGGTGATGGTGTTCGCAGGGGCGTCCACCGTGTTCTCCATTGCCGGGCCCAAGGTGCTGGCCCAAGCCACCGACGAGCTGGCCGCCGGGCTGATGCGCCTGGTGACCGGCGCTCCGGGGGGCATCGATTTCGGCTATATCGGGCAGGTGCTGCTGCTGTTGGGCGGCATCTATCTGCTGAGCGCGGTTTTTTCCTACCTGCAGGGGTTTTTGATGGCGGGGGTTTCCACGGACCTCTCCTGGGGCCTGCGGGACGCTTTGGAGAAAAAACTCAACCGGCTGCCCCTCTCCTATTTCCACCGGGTGAGCCAGGGAGACGTGCTCTCCCGCATCACCAACGATGTGGACACCTTGACCAGCTCGTTAAACCAGAGCGTCACCCAGCTGATCACCTCCGGGTGCACGCTGCTCGGCGTGCTGGTGATGATGCTCTCCATCAGCTGGCAGCTGACGCTGGTGGCCCTGTGCGTGATTCCCGTGTCTCTGGTGTTTGTGACCATTTTGGTCAAGCTCTCCCAGCGGCACTTTAAGGACCAGCAGCGGTATTTGGGCACGGTCAACGGCCAGGTGGAAGAGATGTACGGCGGGCACATGGTGATCAAGGCTTTCGGCCGGGAGGAGAAGGCCCTGGAGGAATTCGACCAGGAGAACCAAAAGCTCTACCAGGCCGGGTGGAAATCCCAATTTTTGTCCGGGTTGATGATGCCCATTATGACCTTGGTGGGCAACCTGGGCTATGTGGTCATCTGCGTGGTGGGCGCCTCCATGGCCGCCGGGGGCACCATGACCATCGGCGGCATTCAGGCCTTCATCCAGTATGTGCGCAGCTTTACCCAGCCCATCACCCAGCTGGCCAACATCTCCAACCAGTTCCAGATGACCGTGGCTGCGGCGGAGCGGATCTTCCGGTTCTTGGAGGAGCCGGAGGAAGAGGAAGAGCCGCCCAAGCTCTCCACCCAGGACCTGGACATCCGGGGCGACGTGGCCTTTGACCACGTGCAGTTTGGCTACGAGGGCAGCCCGGAGCTGGTGATTCGGGACTTCTCCGCCACGGTAAAGGCGGGCCAAAAAGTGGCCATTGTAGGCCCCACAGGGGCGGGCAAGACCACGCTGGTCAAGCTCTTGCTCCGGTTCCACGACCTGCGGGGCGGGCAGATCACCTTGGACGGCCATCCCCTCACCGACTTTTCCCGCCAGGACCTGCGTAGCCAGTTCGGCATGGTGCTTCAGGACGCCTGGCTGTACAGCGGCACCATTTTGGAAAACATCCGCTACGGAAACCTTTCCGCCACGGACGAGCAGGTGATGGAAGCGGCCAAGCTGGCCCAGGCGGATCACTTTATCCGCACGCTGCCGGGAGGCTATCACATGGAGGTCAACGAGGAGGCCGGCAACCTCTCCCAGGGGCAGAAGCAGCTGCTGACCATTGCCCGGGCGATTTTGGCGGATCCCAAGGTGATGATTCTGGACGAGGCCACCAGCTCGGTGGACACCCGCACGGAAGTGCTCATCCAAAAGGCCATGGACAACCTGCTGCGAGGCCGCACCAGCTTTATCATCGCCCACCGGCTGTCCACCATCCGCGAGGCGGACTGGATCCTGTGCCTGAAGGACGGGGACATTGTGGAGCAGGGCACCCACCAGGAGCTGTTGGAAAAGGGTGGCTTCTACGCCGAGCTGTACAACAGCCAGTTTGAACAGGCCGGCGGGGACGCCGCGGAGGGCTGAAAGGAGAAACCAAACCATGAAGGGATATCGCTATGTGACCATAGAGCGGGAGTACGCCAGCGGCGGGGCCCAGGTGGGGCAGCTGGTGGGCCAGGCTCTGGGGGTGCCCGTGTACGGCCGGGAAATCTTAGAGATGGCCGCCCAGGAGGGGGGCACCACCCCGGAGTATATGGAGCACTTGGAGGAGACGGACACCAACTCTCTGCTCTACTCCTTGGTGGCCATGGCCAAAACCACCCAGGGCCAGCTGCCGCAAATCTCCCAGACGGACCAGCTCAATCTGCTGGAAAGCCAGATCATCCAGCGGCTGGCCCAGGAGGGCCCCTGCGTGCTGGTGGGCCGCTGCGCCGGGTGGGTGCTGCGGGAGCGGCAAGACGTGCTGCAGGTGTTTGTCCACGCGGACCGGGAGACGCGGCTGCGCCGGGCCCAGGAGGAGTACGGGGTCTCCCCGGACAAGGCCCCTGCCGTGCTCCACCGGTACGACCACCGGCGGTCCAACTTCTACCACGCCAACACCGGCCGCTCCTGGAGCCGCCGGGAGGGCTACCATCTGGTGCTGGACAGCGGCCTGCTGGGGGTGGAACTGTGCGCCCGCATTGTGGAAGGGGCCGTGCAGGCCAGCCGGGAGGCCTGATATGGACCTGTGGGTGATGGTGAACACCCGGGCGGGAAAACAGCGGGCCCGGGAGTATGGAGAGCAAATCCGAGAGGCCCTGGCCCGGGAAGGGGCGGTTCCCCGCCTGTGCTACACGGAGACCTTGGAGCAGGCCTCCGCCCTGTTGGAGGAGGCCGCCCGCCGGCGCCCGGACCTGCTGGTGTGCTGCGGCGGGGACGGCACTCTGAGCCAGGCGGTCAATCGGCTGGAAGAGCAGGGCGCCTCTTTGCCTTTGGGGTACATTCCCCTGGGCACCACTAACGATTTTGCCAGCTCTCTGGGGCTTTCCCGGAATCCGGAGCAGGCCGCAGGGCAGATTCTCCGGGGCAAGGTCCACCCCCTGGATTTGGGGCGGCTGCAAGGGAGGCGGTTTTTGTACGTGGCCTCCTTTGGGGCCTTCACCCAGTCCTCCTACAAGACGGGCCAAGGGTGGAAGTCCGCTCTGGGACATTTGGCCTATGTGCTGGAGAGCCTGCGGGAGCTGCCGGGCATTCGCCCCTGCTCCCTGGAGGTGGAGGGAGAGGGATTCTCCTGGAAGGGGGAGTTTATCTTCGGCGCGGTGACCAATTCCACCTCTCTGGGTGGGGTGGTAAAGCTGGACCCGTCCCAGGTGTGCCTGGACGACGGCCTGCTGGAGCTGACCTTGGTGCAGATGCCCCAGGGGCCGCGGGATCTGGGAAAGATTGCCGCCATGCTCCGCCGGGGCAAACTGGAGGGAGAGCTGGTGCTGCACCGGCAGGTGCGTCAGGCGATGTTCTCCTGCGGCCAGGCCTTTCCCTGGTCCTTAGATGGGGAGTATTTTCCCGGCGGGGAGACGCTCACCTTGCAGGTGCAGCCCCGAAGCTTGCAGCTGGTATACTGAAAAAAAGAGGTCTGCTGCCTGTGGCAGCAGACCTCTGGGACTGTCGAAAAAGAGAAAGAAAGCAAACATGGCAACGTCCCACCGGGACGTAACAGCCTTTTTTCAAAAAGTTTGCAGGGTGTGGGGCGCTGGTGCCCAGTGGGCACCGTCAAGCGCTGACCGAGCCGGTAGGCGAGACCGGCGCCCCACGGTCTTAAGGGACACTCAGCGACAAAAAGTCAGCAGACAGGGGCCGAAGGCCCCGCTTCTGCGGCCGGCTGCCCTCCTATGAGACTTTTTCGACAAGCTGAAAGGTCTGCTGCCTGTGGCAGCAGACCTCTTTCCCCAAAAGAAGTTGTGACCCACCCCGGCCAAGGGGCGGTGTGTCAATATTCCACTTTCAGCCAGCGGCGCTCTTGGGCGGACCGGTTGGCGGTGACGATCACCGCCAGGGTGTTGTGGCCGTCCACGCCGGTGACGGTGGGTTCCCGGCCGGTGCGGATGGCGTCCACAAAGTCGTCGATGATGCCGCTTTTCAGCTGCTTTTCGTTGGTGGAGATGGCCCCCACCTGGTATTTTACCCGGGTGTCGTCCCGCAGCTCCACCACAATGTCGTCGGCGAAGTCTCCGAAAATCTTCATGACGCCCTTGTCCCCGTAGAGAATGGTGCTGTTGTCCTCCTCGCCGTAGTTGGTCCAGGACACGTTCATGGTGCCGAAAATTCCCGAGCGCATGCGGAAAATGGCGGAGGCGTTGTCCTCCAGGTCGATGAGCTCCCCGTTGGGGTAGCGTTTGTCCCGGGTGACCGTGTCGCAGCAGATGGTGTCCACCTCGTCCCCGGTGAGGAAGCGGATGATGTCCAGCTTGTGGGCGCCCAGGTCCCCCAGGGCCCCGAAGTGGGCCTTGTTCTTGTCGAAGAACCAGGTGGAGTTGGACCGGTTGACGCTCCAGTTTTCCGGGCCGCTGTGGCGGAAGTTGCTCTGCACCGAAAGAATGTTGCCAATCATGCCGGATTGCAGCAGTTCCCGGGCCTTTCGGTGGGTGGGCAGCAGCCGCTGGTTGTGGCCGATCATGAGAATTTTCCCGGCCCGTTTGGCGGCGTCCATCATGCTGCGGGTGTCCTCCAGAGAGAGGGCCATGGGCTTTTCGCACAGCACGTGTTTGCCCGCCTCCAGTGCCTGAATGGAGTAGGAGGCGTGGGTGTAGTTGGGGGAGCAGATGCTCACCGCGTCAATCTCCGGGTCTGCGAAGAGCTCTTCCGGGGTGGCGTAGACCTGGCCGCCGTACCCGGCAGCCAGCTCCCCTGCCCGCTGCTGGTCAAAGTCGTAAAAGCCCACAATCTGGGCGTGGGGGTTGTCTGTGTACTCGGGGGCGTGGCGCCGGGCGGTGATCATGCCGCAGCCCACAATGCCCACTTTTACCTGATCCATATGCAATCCTACCTTTCTTTCTTGAACCTAGTATGTGCCGTAGGCCCCGTTCTCTCTCAGGAGCGGGGTGTTTTCTTTTTTATAGGGATAGCCGGGAGGACGGAGCCACCGTCCCCCGGGACACAAGCCGGGTGGGCACCAAAATCTCCTTCCCGGGCTGGCCGGGCTCCAGAGGGTGCTGCCGGCGCCGCAGGAGCAGGTCCACCGCCGCCTCGCCCATAGGGCCTGCCTGAATGCCCACGGAGTCCAAGGGGGGCGCCAGCAAGGTGGCCAAGGTGTTGTCGTAGCCCATAAAGGACACGTCCTGGGGCACCCGGGCCCCTGCCTGGTAGAGGAACTGCAGGGCTCCGCTGGCCAGGGAATCCGCCGCGGCAAACACGGCGGTGGGCCGGGGTCCCGCCCACAAGGCCGCCATGGCCTGGTACCCGGCCTGGGGGGAGTAGTCCTCCACCAGCTGTTCCAGGTGGGGGCACAGGGGCAGGCCTCCTTCCTCCAGGGCTTGCCGGTAGCCTTCCAGCCGCAAGCGCTCCACCTGGGCGTTCCCGCCCAGGCCCATGTAGGCAATGTCCCGGTGGCCGGCCCGCACCAAAGCGGCTGCCCCCTCCCGGGCGCCCTGCAAGTCGTCCACCAGCACCCGGTCCGCGTGCTCCGGGGCCCGCTCAATGCGCACCGTGGGGATGCCCGCGTCCAGCAGCTTCTGCACCAGGGCCGGGTCAAAGTTCAGAATGGAGGTGATTATCACCCCTTCCACCCGGCGGCTGATGAACTCGGTGACAATGCGCTGGTCTTCCCCGGGGGACTCGTACTTGGTGAAGCTGAGCACGCTGTAGCCCCGCTGGGCGGCGGCCCGGTCCACCTCCTGGCTGATCTGTTCGAAGAGCAGGTTGGGGGAGAAGCGGAGAATGTGCCCCAGCATGTGGCTGCTGCTGTTTTTCAGAGATTGCGCCGCGCTGTTGGGAATGTACCCCAGCTGGCGGACGGCGGCCTCCACCTTTTCCCGGTTCTCCCGGGAGACGTAGCCGTTTTGGTGGAGCACCCGCCCCACGGTGGCCAGGGAGACCCCCGCCAGCTTGGCCACGTCGTGCATGGTGGCGTTGGCCATGAAACCCCTCCTTTCCCTTATGGTAACGTTACCATATGGTTACGTTACCATACTACCACCTCCCCCTCCGGTTGTCAATGGGGGGGAGGCAAATTTTTTCCACTCCGGCGGAAAAACCGGTGGAAGGCCGGTTGCCTTTTTCCGGGGAGTGTGCTAGGCTGAAAGAAAAAAGAGACCGCCTGGAGAGGCGGTCCCTGGGGAAAGGGAGCAATGCGCTGTGGAGACCGAAGTGCGCACCTATTGGGAAAACACCCAAAAACCCTGGGGCAAGCTGTTTTACCAAGGGGTGTGGGAGCAGCTGCCCCCCTGGCAGGGGAAGCGCCTGCTGGATTTTGGCAGCGGCTTTGGCATCACCGCCGCCCACCTGGGGGAACACAACCAGGTGACTGCCGTGGAACCCAACCGGGAGCTGCTGGCTTTGAGGGTGGGGGAAGGGACTTACCGGCAGCTGGTGGGCGGTGTGGAGCAGCTGGCCGCCCTGGAGGAGGGCAGCTTTGACGGCATTGTGTGCCACAATGTGCTGGAATACGCCCCCCAGCGGCAGGAGATCCTCCGGGAGTTTGCCCGGCTGCTGGGGCCGGAGGGGACCTTATCTGTGGTCAAGCACAACCTGCCCGGACGGGTGCTGCAGAAAGCGGTGTTTGAAAACCGCCCGGAGGAGGCCGCCGCCCTGCTGGAGGGAGGCAGCCTGCAGGTGCGGAATTTCGGCCAGGTGCACTACTACCAGACAGAGGACCTGGTCCGCTGGGCCCCAGGCTTGGAGGTGCGGCAGGTGCTGGGGGTGCGGATCTTTTTTGGCCTGCCCCAGGACAACGCCGCCAAGGAGGACCCCGCCTGGCAGCAGGCCATGCTCCGGCTGGAGGCTGCGGCTGCCGGCCGGGAGCCCTACCGGCAGATGGCCTTCTTCCACCATGTGCTCTTGAGGCCTAGGCAGTCTCCCCCTCTTTCTCATAAAACGCCTGGTTAGGCTGGCTGCCTTTCCAGCCCCGCTTGCGGGCCAAGGGGCTGACCACCAGGCACAGCAGGAAGGAGAGGGCCATGGCCAGGCAGGCGTACACAGGCCCGTTGGGGGTGGTGAAGCCAGAGGCTGCCGCCGGTACAAAGGCGGTGAGGAAGCCTCCGATCATCCCGGCCCAGGCCCCTGCCCGGTTGATCCCCTTCCAGTACAGGGTGAGCACGTAAGGGGCCAGAAATGCCCCGGAGAGGATGCCCCAGGAGTAGGACATCATCTCCAAAATGGGGGTGGGGTAGTTGGCGATGAGATAGCTCAGGACCACAAAGGCCAGGCACAGAAGCCGGGTGACCGTGGCCAGGGTCCTTTCCCCCAGGCCCTTGAGCCAGCTGGCCTTGATCAGGTCCAGGGAGACCGTGGAGCAGGCGGTCAAGGTGATGCTGGACAAGGTGGACACCGAAGCGGAGATCAGCAGCACCAAGATCACCCCAATGAGCAGATTGGGCAGTCCGGCGGAGTTGAGCATCAGGGGGACCAGGTAGTCGGTGCCCCCTTCCGGCAGGGTGTCCCCGAAGAACAGGTGGGAGAAGCTGCCGATGAAGTAGCCGCCCCCGGCCACCAGCAGGGAGAAGAAGGTGGAGATGATCACCCCCCGGCGGACCTCCCGCCGGTCTCGGATGCCGTAGTACTTGTGGACCATTTGAGGCAGGCCCCAGGTGCCGAAGCTGGTCATGAGCACCGTGGACACCAAGGCCAAAGTCGAGGAGCCGGAGAGGGGCGCCATCTGGTGGGACTCCATGTAGTCCAGCATCCGGGAGAAGCCCTGGGAAAGCCCGCCTACCTGGGGAGACTGGACCACCAGTACAATCAGGGCGGCCACCCCCACCATCATGATGATGCCCTGGACGAAGTCCGCCTTTAAGGTGGCCATGTAGCCCCCCAGCACCAGCACCACCGCCGAGGCAATGGCGATGATGAGCATGCACACCGTCTCGTCAATGCCCAAAATCACCGAGCACACGCTGGTGAGTCCCTTGTACACCGAGGCGGAGTAGGGGATGAGAAACACAAAGATCACCACGCAGGCGAACAGCCGCATGCCCTTGCTTTGAAAGCGCTTCTCAAAGAGCTGGGGCATGGATTGGATGTGATGGCGGCGGGTCAGGTCCCGGGTGCGATTGGCCAGCACCAGCCAGGCCAGCAAGGTGCCGAACACCGCGTTGCCCACCCCCACCAGCACGCTCCACAGGCCGTAGCTCCACCCGGAGCCGCCGGAATAGCCGATGAACATCACTGCGGAGAAGTAGGCGGTGCCGTAGCTCAGGGCGGAAATCCACGCCCCGGCGTTGCGGCCCCCCACGGTGAAGCCTTCCATGTCCGTGCCCTTGCGGGAGTACCACACCCCAATGCCCAGCATAAAGAGGGCGTACACCCCGATGACAATCCAAATGGTCCCTTCTTTGCTCATACCAGCCCACATCCTCGGTTGCTTTTCTAGTTTAAAACACACATGCTTTAAAGCACACACGCGCTAAAGTGAAATGATTGTAGCACACAACCGGGAAAAAGGCAAGAGCTTTTTTCCAATCTTGGGAACAGAGCTCTTGGGCTGCCGGCAGGGGCTTTTCCCAGAGGGGGCGAGAGCGGGAAAACAGGGGATTTTGTGGGACTCAACCGCGGGTAGAGTGGAAAAAGGCGCGCTTTAGTGGGGGATTCCACCGGCGGTGTGTGGCCTGTGGGCGGCGGCTGTGGTATCCTGCAGCCAGAAAGGAGGGTTCCTCGTGGATCAGGAAAAGATCGGGAAATTTATAGCGGTTTGCCGGAGGGAGCGGGGATACACCCAGGCGGCCCTGGGGGAAAAACTGGGGGTCACGGACCGGGCGGTTTCCAAGTGGGAGACCGGCAGAAGTTTACCGGACGTCTCTTTGATGCTTCCCCTGTGCGGGCTGCTGGGGATCACGGTCAACGAACTTCTCACCGGGGAACGGA
Organism: uncultured Neglectibacter sp.; assembly: GCA_904374805.1. Taxonomy (GTDB): domain Bacteria; phylum Bacillota; class Clostridia; order Oscillospirales; family Acutalibacteraceae; genus Acutalibacter; species Acutalibacter pullicola. The sequence continues at coordinate 24,582 of CAJFEW010000044.1, read as the reverse complement.
TTGCCATGGAACACTATAAAGAGCAAGCGGAGAAAACCCTGTTGGAACTGCGGGAGGCAGAGGAGCGGAACAACCGCCGAATGCTCTCCCTGGAGGTGGTGCTGGGGAGTCTGTCCACAGTTGCCGCCCTGGTGATGGTGTTCGCCGCCTCCTTTGGGGCGGAGGCCGTGGGGTGGCGCGTGGGGCTGCTGGCGGCGGCGTGGGTGACTATGGTCGTAGGGATTGGCGCCGCAGTGAAAATCGAGCGGGACGCGGGCTACTACGAATGCCCCCACTGCCATGCCCGGTACGTGCCCACCCTGCGAGCGGTGGTGATGGCCCCTCACTGGGGCCGCAGCCGGAATATGCGGTGCCCCCATTGCGGGAAACGGGCTATCACAAGAAAGTTCTCACAAAGTGACCGGGCCAAGGACCTGCTCCCTCAGGGAGCAGGTCCTTGTTGTGCGGGCGCTTCATAGAATGTTCACCGGTTTTTCTTGCTTTTGCCACAGTTAGCGGGTACAATACAATACAATAGGGAGAGTGTAGCAAAAACGGAATCCCAAGGATTGCAGGAAAGGGAGAGACGCTTTTATGGCAACGGGAAAAATTCTGATTGTAGACGACGATACCAACATCTGCGAGCTGCTGCGGCTGTACATTGAAAAAGAGGGCTATGAGGCCTCCATTGCCAACGACGGAGAGACCGCTTTGCAGGTGTTTGACACCTTTCATCCGGACTTGATCCTGCTGGACATTATGCTGCCCGGCCTGGACGGCTGGCAGGTGTGCCGGGAGATTCGGAAGAAATCCTCCTGCCCCATCATCATGCTCACCGCCAAGGGCGAGGTGTTCGACAAGGTGCTGGGCCTGGAGCTGGGGGCGGACGACTATGTGGTGAAGCCCTTTGAAACCAAAGAGGTGATCGCCCGCATTGGGGCGGTGCTGCGGCGCAGCGGCAAGCAGGGCGAGGACAAAAACGAAAGCAAGGAAGTCCACTACGAAAACCTGTCCATCAACCTGACCAATTACGAGCTGAAGGTCAACGGCGTGCAGGTGGACACGCCCCCCAAGGAGATGGAGCTGATCTATCACCTGGCGTCCAACCCCAACCGGGTGTTCACCCGGGACCAGCTGCTGGACGAGGTGTGGGGCTTTGACTATTACGGGGACAGCCGCACGGTGGACGTCCACGTGAAGCGCCTGCGGGAAAAGTTGGAGGGGGCCTCGGACAAGTGGGCCCTGAAGACCGTGTGGGGCGTGGGCTACAAATTTGAGGTGAAGGAGTGAGGGCCCGGTCCGCGCCTGCCCGGGTGTGGAAAGGCCGCATGATGCAAAAGAGCATTTTCCGCCGGTATTTGGCCATTACCATGGGCATTGTGGTGCTCAGCTTTGTGATGTTGGGCAGCGTGATGATGATTTTCTTCTCCCGCTACTGGCAGGGGGAGAAAAAAGACCTGCTGCTGAAAAACGCCAAATCCATTGCGGACATGTCCAGCCTGTTCCTGACCCGGACCGGGGAGGAGACCTACCAGCTGCAAGCCCCGGTGCTCCAGGGCTTTATCAGCACCTTTTCCACCAGCATTGACGCAGACATCTTTATCACGGATATGGAGGGCACCATCTTGCTGGGAAACTATCCCAGCAGCAAGCTGACCTCTCCCGGGGCGGTGCCCCAAAAGACCGTGGCCCAGGCGGCCCAGGGCATGTATGAGGGCCGGGGTACCTTTGGGGGGCTGTACCAAAGCTCTTTTTACATCATCGGGGTGCCCATGTATACCCAGGAGGGGGACACCTGCGTGGGGGCGGTGTTCGCCACCACCAGCGCCGCCACGGTGCACGCCTTTCAGGGAGAAGTCTTTCAAATGTTCCTGGTGGCGGCGGCCGCCGCCTTGGCGGTGACCTTCTGCGTGGTGGGAGCCTTTGCCTACCGGCTGGTGAAGCCCCTGCGGCAGATGAGCGCCGCGGCCCGCAGTTTTGGAGGCGGGGACTTCTCTGTGCGGGTGCCGGTGACCAGCGCCGACGAGCTGGGCCAGCTGGCCCTGTCCTTTAACAACATGGCCAACTCCCTGTCCAACTCCGAGGGCACCCGCCGCAGTTTTATCGCCAACGTGTCCCACGAGCTGAAAACCCCCATGACCACCATCGCCGGGTTTATCGACGGCATTTTGGACGGCACTATTCCCCGGGAGCAGCAGGACAAATACCTGCACGTGGTCTCCGACGAGGTGAAGCGCCTGTCCCGGCTGGTGAAATCCATGCTGGACCTGTCCCGCATTGACAGCGGCGAGATGAAGCTGAACCCCTCTCAGTTTGACATCACCCAGACGGTGGTCACCACCTTGCTCACCTTTGAGCAGAAGATTGACGAAAAAGAGATTGAGATCCGGGGCTTGGAGGACGCCCACCCCCAAATGGTCTGGGGCGACCCGGACCTGCTGCACCAGGTGGTGTACAACTTGTTTGAAAACGCTGTGAAGTTCACCAACCAGGGCGGGTACATCTCCGTGCTGATCACAGAGGGCATCGACCGCACCACGGTGGTCATTGAAAACAGCGGCCCGGGCATTGCCTCCGAGGACCTGCCCATGATCTTCGAGCGGTTTTACAAGACGGACAAGTCCCGCAGCCGGGATAAAAACGGCATGGGACTGGGACTCTACATTGTGCGCACCATTTTGAAGCTCCACGGAGGGGACATCACCGTCTCCTCGGCAGTGGGCCAGTACTGCCGGTTTGAGTTTACCATTCCCAAGCCTCCGGCGGCTCCCAAGCTGAAGGACACCGGGTCCTTCAAGCTGAGCCGGTCCAAGGAGAAAAAAGAGAGGGAACCCCGGCAGGAACAGGAAAGGAGTAAGGACGATGCAGGAAGAACGGAATGAGCAAACCGTCCCCCAGGAGGCGGCGGCCCCCGGTCCGGAGGCCCAGACGCCCCCGCCAGGCGGGGATGGGTTCACCCAGCCGGGAGAGGAGCACGCCCAGCCGGTAGAAGCGCCGGTGCCCGACAGCCAGGACCCGGTTCCCACGGAAGGAGAGCCGGAAACGCCGGAGGCTCCCGTCCCGGCAGCTCCGGAGGAAGCGCCCCCGGTCCAGCAGGCTGCAGCGCCTTCTCCCGCCCAGGAGATTCCCTCGGCCCCTCCGGCCCAGGGACCCCAGCCCGGTCCGGGCGGGGAGGCCCCTGGGGGCTGGCCCGGCGGCAGTTGGGGGACGCCCGCCTGGAACGGCCAGCCTCCCCAGCCCTGGGGACCCCAGCCGGGGACGCCTTCGGCTTGGAATCCAGCCTGGGGGGCGCCGCCTCCCCAGCAGCCGCCTGCGGCCTCTTGGGGCGCCCCGCCCCAGAACCCGGCGGGCTGGACGGTCCCTGCCCCGGGCCCCTATGGAGTGCCGGCGCCTGCGCCCGGGTGGAGCCCCTACGGCCCGGCGCCCCGGGCGCGAAAGCCTCTGTCCCGCGGGCTGAAGGTATTTTTGTGGATCGCCTCCGCCTTGGCAGCGGGAGCCATTTTGGGCTTTGCCTGCTTTGCCGTGTACGCGGGGGTCGCAGGCGGGACCCAGGCCACTTTGCCGGAGACCCCCTCCCTGGAGGAGCAGCTGCCCCAAGAGCAGCTTCCCTCGGACAGCGAGGAGGAGCAGGCCCAGCCGGAGTTGGAGCTGCCGGATGTGGAAATGACTCCCAATACAGACGGCATCGCCATTCAGGAGAAGCCGGCCGGCGACCCTCTGGACGCCCAGCAGGCCTATGACAAGGTGGTGCAGTCCACCGTGTCCCTGGAGGTCTCTCAGGACGGGGAGACCACGGCCAGCACCGGCACGGGCATCATCGCCACCTCCGACGGGTATATGATCACCAACGCCCACGTGGTGCTCAACTCTAAAAACGTGCTGGTGACCGTGACCACCTACGACGGCCAGACCTATGACGCCGTGGTGGTGGGGGTGGACCGGTCCACGGACCTGGCGGTGATCAAAACCAACGACTATGGCTTTACCCCCGCGGAGTTTGGAGACGCGGCGGAGCTCTCCATTGGGGAGTGGGTGCTGGCCATTGGCAACCCGGGAGGCTCCCGCTTTGCCGGGTCCGTGACCCGGGGCATTGTCTCCGGCCTGGACCGGGCCGTGGAGCGCTACAGCGAAAACGGCATGACCTATATCCAGACGGATGCGGCCATCAATCCGGGCAACTCCGGCGGCCCCCTGGTGAACATGTACGGCCAGGTGGTGGGCATCAACTCCTCGAAGATCATCACCGAGGGCTATGAGGGCATGGGGTTTGCCATCCCTGTGAGCCGGGCCAAGGAGATTTTGGACCAGCTTTTGGCGGGAGGCTATGTGCAGGGCCGGGTGCGGCTGGGTATTTCCGGCTATGACGTGTCGGAGATGGAGGCCATGCTCAACGGCACGCCCCGGGGCTTTCTAATTGCCTCCATCGACGAGGACAGCGCCTTTGCAGACACCCAGGCCCAAGAGGGGGACATTATCACCGCCTTGGACGGGGAGTCGGTGCAGGATTTGACGGAGATCTCCAACCTGCTGCTGCGGTACAGCCCCGGGGACCAGGTGACGGTCACCCTGTTCCGCATCAATGAGGCCGGCCTGGGAGAAGAGCTGGAAGTGGAGATCACCCTGTTGGAAGATAAGGGGGAAACACAGCAGTAATGGCCAAAGAGAAACGGGAAAAGACAAACGCTCTGCGGCTGCTGGACCGGATGCGCATCCCCTATGAGGCCCACACCTACCCCTGCGAGACCTTCACCGATGGGTTGGAAGTGGCCCAGCAGCTGGGGCTGGACCCCAGCCTGGTGTGCAAAACCTTGGTCACCGTGGGGAAAAGCGGCGGGCACTATGTGTTTGTGCTGCCGGTCAACCAGGAGCTGGACCGGAAGAAGGCGGCCTCCCTGGTGGGGGAGAAGTCCCTGGAGCTGCTGCCGGTAAAGGATCTGCTGGCCGTCACCGGATACGTACGGGGCGGCTGCACGGCGTTGGGCATGAAAAAGCAGTTCCCCACGGTGGTGGAGCAATCCCTGCGGGAGCAGCCGGTGATCTATGTCAGCGGCGGCCGGCGGGGCCTGCAGCTGAGCCTCTCTCCCCAAGACCTGGTCCGGGCTGCAGGAGCTGCCTGGGGGCACGTGGTCACCTCCCTGTAACCGGGGAAAAAGGGCCGCTGCAAAAACGTGAAAAAAGACCGCTGCCTGTTCAGGCAGCGGTCTTTTCTATGCATATTGGTTAACGGGGCTGGGAGGGATCTTGCTCCTCTTTACCAAAACCCAAAGCCTCCCGGAGAATCTCCTCCGTGTCGAAGGTTTTGGTGGCGTCCAGGGGCTCCTCCTCGCAGGGAACCGGTTCTTGGTAGCTTTCCTCGGGAATGTCTGTTTCGTGGTCGTCCAGGTATTCCTGGGGAGCGTAGGCGCCCTGGGCGTAGAAGTCCTCCGAATACGGGTCTGCTTCCCCTTGCGCCTCATAGGCCGGCCCTTGGGGATCATAGGCGTCCTCCTCCGGATAGTCCGGATCTGGATACACCGCCTCTTGGCCTCCGTAGGGATCTTGGGGCAGAGGCAGCTCTTCTGTGTACAGGGAAGCCGCCTGAGGCAGGTCGCCCACCGGCTCTTCCGGAGCGGGCGCCGCCGGGGGTGGCATTTGGCGGGTTTCCGCCTCGTGAATTTCCTCCAGAATGCCGTCCCGCAGGCCGTCGCCCCGGGCGTGCCGCCGGCCCCGCAGGTACAGGGCCAAAATCAGCGCCAAGCCCGCCACGCCCAAGGCGATGCAGGCCACGCCCCCGTAAAACACTGTGGCAGCCAGGGAGTTGCCCCGCACATTCAGCTGGGCAAACGTCACATAGTTGGGCTGGGTGGCCTCCTCTTCCTCTGCGGAGGAGCCGTCATTCAGAGAGGGCCGGGGCCGCTCCAAAGCAGGCCGGGGTGTGGAGGCGGAAGGCCGTGGGGTGGCGATAGAGGCCCCTCCGTCGCCGATGGAGGGCAGCGTGGCCGAGGGGGTGGGATCCGGCTCGTCCACAATGGCGCCGGCCCAGGGGTCCTCGGTGGGCTCCGGTTCCGGTTCTACCCAGGGATCTTCCGAAGAGGGGTCCGAGGAGCTGGGCACCTCTTCCCCGCTGGAGAAGCTGGATTCGCCTCCTTCGGAAGAGCTGGGCGGCTCCGAGGAGCTGCTGGGATCTTCCGAGGAAGAGGAGGGAGGTTCCGGCACCGAGCTGCTGGGTTCCTCCGAAGAGGAGGAAGAGGGCGGCTCCGGCGTAGGCGGCGTGGGAGTGGGAGGAGGCGTCTCTACGGGGACTTGGGAGCTGGTGTCTCCGGTTCCGGGTACATCGGTGGTTTCATTGGGAACGTCCGTGGCCAGAGCCGGGGTGGCAGCCAGCACAGCGGACAGGGCCAGGGCGCCCACCAGGGCGGCCAAGCGGCGTGGGTATTTCATAAAGCAGTTCCTCCTGCCGTTGGAATGTCCAATGCGTCTCTATCCCTCTATTCTACCACAGAACCCTTTCCTCCGCAACCATCCTCTCCCGCTTTCCCCGCTTTCTTTCGAAGAAAGCTTGGCAAAGAACTTTGTGTCGCGCACGCCGCTTTAGGGCGGCGGCCCCTGGTGTGGGTCGATGATTTTTCTGCCCGCGTTGTTGCCTTGTTTTGGCCTTTACTCTTGGCAGAGTCTCGCTCTCTAAGAGGGGGGTAGGGGGGACACTTCCCCCCGTTCGGGGGGCCAGGGGGAATGGAAGGGGGCAGCAACGAGCTTCAAGAATAAACAACTTTCCCTCGCCGCCAGGCGCGCAGATGATGTGCCTTTCCCTCACGCCCGCGTATTTCCACTAAGCGAAAGTACCCGAACCCCGCCCTTGCCGTAGGCAAGAAGGCGGCTCGCCCGGGGTGCAATCCCCCGCCCTTGCGGCACGCAAGAAGGCGGCTCGTCCCGCCCGGCCACGGGCCGGTCTGTCCCGTGCGGCCACGCACCCGCCCTTGCCGTAGGCAAGAAAGTGGCTCGCCCGGGGTGCAACCCCCCGCCCTTGCGGCACGCAAGAAGGCGGCTTGCCCGGGGTGCAACCCCCCGCCCGGCCACGGGCCTTAGAAGGAGATTTTCTCTTGGAGGTAGGTTTTCAGCTGGTCAATGGGCAGGCGCACCTGTTCCATGGTGTCCCGATCCCGAACGGTGACACAGTTGTCCGCAGGGGTGTTTTCGTCCCCAACGGTCTGGAAGTCCACGGTGATGCACAAGGGCGTGCCGATCTCGTCCTGGCGGCGGTAGCGCTTGCCGATGGAGCCGGCCTCGTCGTAATCCACCATAAAGTCCTTGGAGAGCAGGTCGTGGATCTCCTGGGCCTTGGGTCCCAGTTTCTTGGAAAGGGGCAGCACAGCCGCCTTAAAGGGCGCCAGGGCAGGGTGCAGCCGCAGCACCACACGCACGTCGTCCTTGCCATTTTTGTCCTGGCCCACCACTTCCTCGTCGTAGGCGTCGCACAGGAACGCCAACGCCATCCGGTCGGCGCCCAGGCTGGGCTCGATCACGTAGGGGACATACCGGCGGTTTTCCTCCTGGTCGAAGTAGGTCAGGTCCTTGCCGGAGTGCTCCTGGTGGCGTTTCAAGTCGTAATCGGTCCGGTCGGCAATGCCCCACAGTTCGCCCCAGCCAAAGGGGAACAGGTACTCCACGTCGGTGGTTGCCTTGGAGTAGAAGGACAGCTCCTCGGGCCGGTGATCCCGGAAGCGCACGTTTTCTTCGGTCATGCCCAGGGAGAACAGCCACTGCTTGCAGAACTCCTTCCAATAGGCAAACCACTCCAAATCCGTGTCGGGCTTGCAGAAGAACTCCAGCTCCATCTGTTCAAACTCCCGGGTGCGGAAGGTGAAGTTGCCGGGGGTGATCTCGTTGCGGAAGCTTTTGCCGATTTGGGCAATGCCGAAGGGCAGCTTCTTCCGGGTGGTGCGCTGTACGCTGGGGAAGTTGACAAAAATGCCCTGGGCAGTCTCCGGCCGCAGGTAGATCTCGTTTTTGGCGTCCTCCGTGACGCCCTGGAAGGTTTTGAACATCAGGTTGAACTGGCGGATTTCCGTGAAGTTTTCGCTGCCGCAGTTGGGGCACTGAATGTGGTGTTCTTTGATAAAGTCCATCATTTTCTCGTTGGACCAGCCGTCGGCGCTCTCCCCGGTGAAGTCCTCAATGAGCTTGTCCGCCCGGTGGCGGGTTTTGCAGTCTTTGCAGTCCATGAGAGGGTCGGAGAAGCCCCCCACGTGGCCCGTGGCCACCCACACCTGGGGGTTCATCAAAATGGCGGCGTCCACGCCCACGTTATAGGGGGACTCCTGGACAAACTTTTTCCACCAGGCCTTTTTCACGTTGTTTTTAAACTCTACGCCCAGGGGGCCGTAGTCCCAGGAGTTGGACAGGCCTCCGTAGATTTCGCTGCCGGGGAAAATAAAGCCGCGGGCTTTGCACAGGTTGACAATGGTTTCCATGGTTTTTTCAGATGCTTTCATAAGGGGAACCGCCTTTCTCGCTTTCACGTCGCGTACTGGGGCTTATTGTAGCATGGCAGGGGCCAGAATGCAAGCGGGTGGCCCCTGCGGGTGACCCCGCGAGACAAGGCGGGTGGCCCCGCGAGACAGGCTGGCTTCTTGCCTGGGGCAAGGCTAGGGGCGGCTCTTTTGTGAAACCGGCGAGGAGGGGGAGAGCAGCGCCTTGTAGCATGGCAGGGGCCAGAACGCAGGCGGGTGACCCCGCGGGACAGGCTGGCTTCTTGCCTGCGGCAAGGCCAGGGGCGGCTCTTTTTGGAGCCGGCGAGAAAGGGGCTACCCCCGGGCTGGAAATTTGGCGGTCTGCGAGAGGGAACAGGCGGCTTTGGGCAACGCAGCCCTTCCCTGTATTCCCGTAGGAAGCTTGGCAACTTGGCCGCCGCCTCTCCCCAGATGCCGCTTTCCTTTTTTCCCGCTTTCTGCTATAATAATAGGGTATTGCCTTACGATGAGGAATCCTTTTGCTAGGAGTGTTTTCATGGATAGAAGCAAAATTCGCAATTTCAGCATTGTGGCCCACATTGACCACGGCAAGTCCACCTTGGCCGACCGGATTTTGGAGCTGACCCAGTCTGTGCCTCTGCGGGAGATGGAAAACCAGCTGCTGGACAACATGGACCTGGAACGGGAACGGGGCATCACCATCAAGGCCCACGCGGTCACCTTGGTGTACACCGCCAAGGACGGCCAGGACTATGTGTTCAACCTCATCGACACCCCCGGACACGTGGACTTCAACTACGAGGTGTCCCGGTCTTTGGCCGCCTGTGAAGGGGCCGTGCTGGTGGTGGACGCCTCCCAGGGCATTGAGGCCCAGACCCTGGCCAACACCTACCTGGCGGTGGACGCAGGCCTGGAGATCCTGCCGGTGGTGAACAAGATCGACCTGCCCAGCGCCGACCCGGAACGGGTGTGCCACGAGATTGAAGACGTGATCGGCATCCCCGCCATGGACGCCCCCCGGATCTCCGCCAAGACCGGAGAAAACGTGGGGGAGGTGCTGGAACGGATTGTCACCGACATTCCCGCTCCCCAGGGGGATGAGAACGACCCCCTCCGGGCGTTGATTTTTGACTCCTATTACGACAGCTACCGGGGGGTCATTGTGTACGTGCGGATTAAGGACGGCCAGGTGCGCCCCGGGGACACCATCCGCATGATGGCCACCGGCGGGGAATTCACCGTGGTGGAGTGCGGCTTTTTGCGGGCCACCACCTTGGAGCCTGCCGACGCCCTCTGCGCCGGGGAGGTGGGCTACATCGCCGCCTCCATCAAGGACGTGCGCCAGGCCCGGGTGGGCGATACGGTCACCTTGAAGGACCGTCCCGCCGCAGAGCCTTTGGAGGGTTACCGGGCGGTGCAGCCCATGGTGTTCTGCGGCATCTACCCCGCCGACGGGGCCCACTACACCGACCTGCGGGACGCTTTGGAAAAGCTGCAATTAAACGACGCCTCCCTCACCTTCGAGCCGGAGACCTCCGTGGCCTTGGGCTTTGGCTTCCGGTGCGGCTTCTTAGGGCTGCTGCACATGGAGATCATCCAGGAGCGGTTGGAGCGGGAGTACGACCTGGATTTGATCACCACCGCCCCCAGCGTGGTGTACAAGCTGAATCTGACCGACGGCAGCACCATCACCATCGACAACCCCACCAACTACCCGGACCCCACCTTGATCCAGAGCGCCGAAGAGCCCATCTGCAACGCCCACATCTACTCGCCCTCGGAGTACGTGGGCAACATCATGGAGCTGTGCCAGGAGCGCCGGGGCGTGTTTAAGGACATGAAGTACCTGGACACGGACCGGGTGGACATTCACTACGAACTGCCCTTAAACGAGATTGTCTACGACTTTTTCGACGCCTTAAAGTCCCGCACCCGGGGCTACGCCAGCTTTGACTACGAGCTGCTGGGCTACCAGCCCAGCAAGCTGGTGAAGCTGGACATTATGCTCAACGGGGAAGTGGTGGACGCCCTGAGCTTTATCATCCACGCGGACAAGGCCTATCCCCGGGCCCGGAAGATGGCGGAAAAGCTCAAGGAGAAGACGTGCTGGCCAAGTGCTACGGCGGCGACATCACCCGGAAGAAGAAGCTGCTGGAGAAGCAGAAGGAGGGCAAAAAGCGCATGCGCCAGCTGGGCAGCGTAGAGGTGCCCCAAGAGGCCTTCATGGCTGTGCTGAAGCTGGACGAATAAACCGCGAAGCGGCGTAAAAGTTTCATCCACCTTTGCAAAGGGTCGTTGCCCAGCGGCCGGTCTACGCTGCTGCTCCGGTCGGTCCTGAACGCGCCCCGCCGGGGCGCAGCGACTTTTTCAAAAGTTTGCGGGGAATTGGGGCGATGGTGCCCACTGGGCACCGCCAAGCGCTGACTGAGCCGGCAGGCGAGACCAAAGCCCCAAGGTCTGAAACTGGCGCAGCCGTACAAAAAGTCAGAAGAGAAAGGTGCATGCGTCCGTAAGGGCGATAGGCTTGGGCTTCGGCCGGTTTCTCTGGAACGAGGAACACCCAAGGAAAAATGACGGAGAGAAGGAGGGTGCTTTTATGGTGCGAAGAGCCACCGCCGCCGATGAGGAAGTTGTCTATCAGCTGGTGTGCGTCTTGGAAGGGGAGGAGCTCCCGCGCCAGCATTTTGGGGAGATCTATACTTCCCAGCAAAAGGATTCCCGGTACATTCCCCTGGTGTGGGAGAATGGAAGCGGTGTTTTGGGTTTTATAAATCTGCGGCTGGAAGGCCAGCTTCATCACGGTGGCCTGGTAGCGGAGATCGTAGAGTTGGTGGTAGACCCGGCCTGCCGTGGACAGGGCGTTGGCAAGGCCCTGGTGGAAGAAGGGGAGAAATTTGCCCGGAAGCAGGGATGTGTTCTTTTGGAAGTGGCCAGCGCACGCTCTCGGGAGGATGCCCACCGATTTTACCAGCGGGAGGGTTTTTCTTCCACGCACTTGAAACTCACTAAAAATTGGATCTAAAAAGAAAGAAGCACGCGAAAGTTTTGGAGGGAATGCCCTCTTGGTTGTTCCGGAAGAGAGGGGGAGCATAAGCCTATGGTCCCGGGCGTTCTCCTGCCGGTTCGGCCGGTGCAGTGTGTCCTGTGATTTTTCCCTGGGAGGTGATTTTTTGCTGGGTTTTTACTTCCATGTTCCCTTTTGCCACGGCAAGTGCCCCTACTGTGATTTTTACTCCCTGCCCGATTCCCCCTCGTCCATGGACCAGTACGTCTCCGCTGTGGAGGCCGCTTTGGTCCCCTGTCGGGAAAAGCTCCGGGGCCGGGAGCTCTCCACGGTGTACTTCGGCGGGGGCACCCCCAGCCTGCTGGGGGCGGAGCGTTTGGGGGCTGTTCTCCAAGCGGTGAAGCAGGGCTTTTCCCTGGCCCCCGGGGCGGAGATCACCTTGGAAGCCAACCCCACTTTTGTAGACCGGGCCTTTTTTGAAGCAGTGCGCCAGGCGGGGTTTACCCGGCTTTCCATGGGCTTGCAATCGGCCAACGAGGACGAGCTGCGCTTTCTGGGCAGAGCCCACTCTCCCCAGGAGGTGGTTCAGGCGGTGGAAAACGCCCGCGCTGCGGGCTTTGCAAACATCTCCCTGGACTTGATGCTGGGCCTGCCGGGCGGCAGCCAGGAGAAACTGAAGAAGTCCATCGCCTTTGCCGCATCCCTGGAGGTGGAGCACATCTCCTCTTATATATTGAAGGTGGAGCCGGGCACCCCCTTCGCCGCCCGGGGGGTACAGCTTCCCAGTGACGACGACACAGCGGACCAATACCTGTTCGCCGTGGAGGAACTGGCCCGCCGGGGCTATGCCCAGTACGAGATCAGCAACTTTGCCCGCCCGGGCCGGGAGAGCCGCCACAACCTGTTGTACTGGCGAGGGGAGGAGTATCTGGGCTTTGGGCCGGGGGCTCACTCCTTCTATGGGGGACGGCGGTTTTTCTATCCCCGGGACTTAGGGGCCTTTCTCCAGGGGGGCGGGACGGTGGACGACGGTCCCGGCGGGGACTTTGGCGAGTTTGCCCTGCTGAATTTGCGCCTGACCCGGGGCCTGCGCCGGGCGGACTGCCTGGCTCGCTTTGGGGAAGAGGGCGCCGCTGGGTTTGACCAGGTGCTCCGCCAAGCCAAGGGTTGTCCGCCCCAGTTGCTGCAGGCGGGCGAGGCATCCGTTTCCTTCACGCCGGAGGGGTTTTTGGTATCCAACGCCCTGTTGGTACAGCTATTGGAAGAGGACCTATAACCGGCCCGGCCCGTGACCGGGCTGGACGAGCCGGCCCGTGGCCGGGCGGGACGAGCCGCCTTCTTGCCTACGGCAAGGGCGGGGGGTTGCACCCCAGGCGAGCCGCTTTCTTGCCTACGGCAAGAGCGGAAGTTCTGTTTCTTCACTTGGACGGAAATATGCCAACGTGCATGGTAAACCCACATCTTCTGCGCGCCTAGCGGCGGGGAAGAGTTGCCTATTCTTGAAACTCGTTGCGGGGGAGGCCTCCCCCTTCCAACCCTCCTGAGGGGGGCTCTGCCCCCTGGCCCCCCGAACGGGGGGAGGTATCCCCCCTACCCCCCTCTTACGGGCCGGGTGGCCCCGGCGGGACAAGCCGGCCCGTGACCGGGCTGGACGAGCCGCCTTCTTGCCTGCGGCAAGGACGGAAATTCCGTTCCTGCAGCTAGGCGGAAACACGCGAACGCGCGCTGAGGATCCACACTGCCCGAGCGTTAGCGAGCGGCCCCTGGCGCGAAATAAAGTTCTTTGCCAAGCTTTCTTCGAAAGAAAGCGGGGGGGAGAAATGTATGTTCACTACTGGGAATGAATAAATATGCAAAATGGCTGTGCAGGGAAAGCGGACCGGAGGGTCCGCTTTTTTTGTGGAAACAAGCCGGAATCTGCAGGGAATTTGCTCAAAGTATACCACAAAAACGGGGAAAAACCCGGGTTTTTCGCAAAATTCCCGGAAAAGGGGCGGCGCGTTTTCCCCAGGTGAAATGTATGTTAAATGCCTGTGGACAAAATGTGGGAAAGAAATTTGCCCCTAGGTACTTGACACAAGATGCGGGGGCAAAACCACTGCTTTGCCCAGGATTTTGTAGGGATTTGGGAAGTTGCCCCAAGAGAAATTTCATTCTTTTTTAGAAAAAAGAGCCTGGGTGTTGCCATAATCCACCGAGGCGGAAAAAACGGTGGAATGTGCAAAACCGCCTGGGACAAGGGGTTTTTCACAAATTCCACAGAGTTTTCCACATCTCCCGGGGAAAACGAATTCCGCATTATGTAAACGTGTGGAAAAACAGGAGGCGTCCGCTGGGAAAAAAGAATTTTTTTGCATCCGCTGTCAAGTTTTGGAGAGGAAAAGGACATCCGATGGCTGCTGGGAGAAAGCAGGGGAAAGGGGGCGGTTTTGGTCTGCATTTTTATTTGAGATTTTTTGAGAACTATGCTATAATCAGAAAAACTATGGCTCCTTGCGCCCTTTTGGGCCTGGGAGCCGGGAAAATTGCCCAGTTCCGCCGGCGGGAAGCGCCTTGCCGGCGAGACCTAAAATGAGGTGGCCGATTGTGGAAAAAAACAGGGAGAAGCGCCGGGGAGCCCCCCAGGGGGAGCAGCCCCGGGGCGCAGACATTGTAGCCGGGCGCAACGCCGTGCTGGAGGCTCTGCGGGCCGGCAGGCCCCTGGACAGCCTGTATGTGCAGCGGGGAGAGGGGCGAGGCGCCCTGCAAGGGGTGCTGGCCCTGGCCCGTGAGAAAGGGGTGCCCGTCAAAGAGGCGGACCCTGTGAAGCTGCAGCACCTGTGCGGCGGAACCCACCACCAGGGGGTGGTGGCCGTGGGGGCGGTGAAGGCATACGCCTCTTTGGAGGAACTGTTCCAGCGGGCCCAAGACCGGCAGGAGCCCCCCTTCTTTGTGATCTGCGACGGCCTGGAGGATCCCCACAACCTGGGGGCGGTGCTCCGCTCGGCGGAGTGTGCCGGGGCCCATGGGGTGATTGTGCCCCAACGGCGCAGCGTGGGGCTGACCTGGGCGGTGGGCAAGGCCTCGGCTGGGGCGGTGGAACACCTGCCCGTGGCCCGGGTGAAAAACCTGCCCACCTTGCTGGAAGACCTGAAAGCGCGCGGCCTTTGGATTTACGCGGCGGACATGGACGGCAGCCCCTGGTGCCAGACGGACTTTACCGGGCCGGTGGCCCTGGTGATTGGTTCGGAGGGCAGTGGGGTCAGCCGCCTGGTGAAGGAAAAGGCCGACTTTGTGGTGTCCCTGCCTTTGCGGGGGCGCATCAATTCCCTGAACGCCTCGGTGGCGGCGGGCATCCTCTGCACGGAAGTGGCCCGCCAGCGAAGCGGTTTGGAAGCGATCAATCCGTAAAAGGAGGATTCCGCCTATGGACAACAAGGAATTCACAGTGGAAGATATTTTGGCAGAACAACGGGCCCAGCGAGAGGCCCAGGCGGCCCAGCGTGCTGCCCGGTCTGCCCAAGGGACACAGCCTGCCCAGGGGCAGAATCCGGCGCCATCCCCCCGGGAAGGGGCTGCTCCGGTGCGGCCCGCCCGCCCCCAGGAGGGGCAGCCTATCCAAAGGCAGGGTTCGGCGCCCGCCCCCCGGCAGGAGGCCGCCCCAGCCCAGCCGGACGGGGCCCAAGAGGACCTGAACGCCTTTGCCACCGGCAGCGTGGAGCTGCCCGTGGCGCAGGAGAGGGTGGAAGAGCCTGCCCCTCCGGCGGAGGAACCTGCCGGCCGGAAGAAGAAAAAGAAAAGGGGTCTGTTTGGCCGGAAGAAAAAGGTGCCGGAGTACGACGAGAACGAGGACGACCTGTACTATGGCATTCAGCTCAAACCCATTGACGAATACCGGATGGGATACGACTCTGCCGGGGAGCTGACCAGCGAGGCAGAGACCTACAAGACCCTGTTTGACGATTCCAAAAAAGCCATCGACGAAGAGGTGGAGCAGAACTTCCAGCGGCTGCAGCGGGAACGCCGCCGCCGGGTGGCGGAGGCGGTGCAGACCGCCGGGGTGGACGAGCAGGAGATCGCCGACGAGTTCGGGGTGGTGGCTCCCATGCCGGTCACCTCTTTTGCGGCGGATCCCTACGCCCGCCAGCACGGCATCGGTGTGGAAGGGGGCAAACGCCTGCAGGAGGACATGCCGGAGATTCAAAAAGCCATGCTGGAGACCTCCACGGACCAGACCATGGAGATCAAGCTCAATGTGCTCAACGACACGGTAGAGCTGCAGCGGGTGCAGGAGGACCAGCCTGTCAGCGAAGAGGCGGTGGAGCGCGTGCTCCAGTCCCCGGCCCGACCGGAGCCTGTTCAGAGGGCGGCGAGCCCCGAGGCTTTGGAGGAGACGGCAGAGCCGGCGGCAGCGCCGCTGCCCTCCCCCGTTGGGGAGACAGCGCCTGCCGCCCGGAGCGGGAGTTCCCGGCCTGCGGCCGCCTCGGAGCGGGCCGCTGTGCCCCAAACGCCTCTCCAGCACACTCGGGCTGCCCAAGCCCCGGCGGGACAGCCGGCCGGCCGGCACGCCGCTCCCCAGCAGGGGACCCGGTCCCAGGCCGCTGCCCCGGTGGACGAACCCACGGTGGTGGCCCAGCCTGTGCGGCCCCAGCGCCAGCAGCCAGAGCCGCCCACCATCTCCAGCATTTACGAGTACCGTTCCCGGAACGTGCCCACCCATGTGCTGCATGCGGAGGTGCTCCAGGGGGCGCTGCTCTCTGAGAGCGAGGAACTGCGCCAGGCCCAACAGGCCCGGGAGCGCAAACGAACTCCCAAGCGCCGGGTGCGCAACAAAAAGCTGGAGGATCCCCAGGCCCAGCAGGCTCCTGTGCCCACCGGGGACCCGGGCGAGTCTATCGACGACTACACCGGCCCCGAGGACGCCCAGTCTATCTCCCACGAGCTGCGGGGCGAAATGCGGGAGCTTACCCTGCGCCTGCTGATCACCGGCGTGTGCACGGTGCTGCTGGCCTTGGTCAACTTGATTTTCAGCGGCCAGTTTGCCGGCGCGGTGGAACCCGGCTCTTTGCCGGTGGTGTATGTGGTGCTGACGCTGGTCTTCCTGGCGGTGTCCGTGGGCGTGTGTTACCGGACCGTGGGCAACGGTCTGAAAGCCCTGCTGGCCTTTAACGCCAACTCGGACAGCGCCGCAGCGGTGGCTGCCGTGGCTGTGGCGGTGCAGGCAGTGGCTTCCGCCTTCTTCCAGGACGACCTGGTGGACGGGAACCTGCACCTGTACGCAGTGGTGCTCTCGGCCATTCTGTTTGCCAACGCCGCCGGCAAGCTGACCATGCTCCGGCGCATCCATTCCAACTTCCGGTTTGTCACCTCCCGGGAGGAGAAGTACAGCGTGCGCACTTACGACGACTACAACACCGCCTTGAAGATGGCCAAGGATTGCGTGGCCGAGCGGCCCGTGATCGCCTACCAGTGCAAGACGGGATTTTTGAAGCGTTTCTTGGAGCTTTCCTACCGGCCGGATCCCTCGGAGTCCACCTCCCAGCTGCTGGCGCCTTTGGGGCTGATCGCCTCCTTGGTGCTGTGCATTGCCTGCCTGCTGCTCACCCGCAGCGTGCCCACGGCCATCAGCGCCTTTGCGGCGGCCAGCTGTGCCTGTGTGGCGGTTTCCAACCTGCTGTCTGTGAACCTGCCCATCAGCCGCCTGTGCCGCACCGCCCGCCGGGCCGGCGCCATGGTGGTGGGCTATGAGGGCGTGGAGCGCCTGGGCGCCGTGAACGCCGTGCTGGTAGATGCGGGAGAGCTGTTCCCCCGGGGCACTGTGGTGCTCAATGGGATCAAGACCTTTGGCAGCCGGGACGCTGCCGAAGAGGCCATTATGTCCGCCTCCGCCCTGATGAGAGAGGTGGGCGGCCCCCTGTCCGGCGTGTTCGACCAGGTGATCAGTGAAAACGAAGAGTTCCTGCCCCAGGTGCGGGATTGGACCTATGAGGACCGCCAGGGCATTGTGGGCCGGGTGGACGGCAAGACCATCTGCATTGGCAACCGGTCTCTGCTGATCAACCGGCGCATGCAGGTGCCCGCCCGGGAGGAGGAGTCTCAGTACGCCTCCGGCGGCCAGCAGGTGGTGTACATTGGCGTGGACGGCCAGGTGGCTGCCCTGCTGGTGCTCACCTATGGGGCAGACCGCCGCCGGAAGAATGAGCTCCAGCGCCTGGAGGACAGCGGCGTCAGCGTGATTGTCCGCACCACGGATCCCAACGTAACCGCCCAGCTGGTGTCCCGGCTGTTCGGGGTGGACACTGCCTCTGTGGGCATTTTGGACGCCCGTTTGGGAGACGAGTACAAAAAGCTGGTGGAGAAGCCCATTCCGCGGGCCGACGCCGCCGTGGCCACCAAGGGCCGCATGGAGTCCCTGCTGAGCGTGCTCTCCGCCTGCGTGGAGGAGAAGCGCACGGTGCACATGGTGGTGGCGGTGCAGACCGCCGCTGTGGTGCTGGGCTTTGTGCTGGTGGCTTTCCTGGCTTGCTTTGGGGCCATGGGTCAGCTTTCCTCCCTGATTCTCTTCCTGTTCCAGCTGTTCTGGGTGGCGGTGGTGCTGTTGCTGCCCCGGCTGCGCAAATAAAGCAGGAACCATGAGCGACTTGTAAGGCTGCCGCGAAAGCGGCGGCCTTTTTGCTGCCCAAACAGGCCCGAAACCCTGGAGAAAGCTGGGTTCGCCAGGGGGGAGAAAGGCCTCAAATTTTTGGAGGAAAAGCCTAAAAAGCAAAAAATACTGGGGGAAAATTTAAGTATTTTTGATTTTTTGCCTTGTAATCTTTAGGAGAATGCTATATAATGAAACGTGTCTTGTACAGAAAAACTTGTGCAAAACAGGAAAAAGCATGGCAGGGCGGCTTGGGGCCGCTAGTTTGGCAGTGGAAGGAGTTCACCCAGTATGAACCAATATCAGGCGAAAAACATCATCAATTTGGCAGTGGCCGGCCATGGAGGCGCCGGAAAGACCTCCCTGGCGGAAGCCATGCTCTATCTGGCCGGAGTCTCCGACCGGCGGGGCAAGGTGGGCGACGGCAACACCGTGTGCGACTACGACCCGGAGGAGATCCGCCGCAAAGCCTCCATTTCCGCGGCGGTGGCCCCCTTGGAGTGGAAGAATAAAAAGATCAATCTGTTGGACGCCCCGGGCCTGTTTGACTTTGAGGGCGGCATGATGGAGGCCATGCGGGCTGCGGATACGGCGCTGATTGTGGTCTCCGGCAAAGACGGGGTGGCTGTGGGCACGGAAAAGGCCTTTGCCGCCGCGGAGAAAAACGGCCTGGCGAAAATCTTTTTCGTCAACGGCCTGTGCGACGAGAGCGCCCGGTTCTACCGGGTATTTGAAGACCTGAAAGCCAGCTTTGGCCCCTCGGTGTGCCCGGTGGTGGTGCCCTTTATTCAGGACGGCCAGGCCAACATTTACATCAACTTGCTGGAGTACAAGGCCTACGACTATTCCGGCGGCAAGCCGGTGGCAGTGCCCATGCCCGACATGGGCGACCGGCTGGAAGGGCTGCGCACGGCCATTTACGAGGCTGTGGCCGAGACCGACGACGAGCTGTTTGAAAAATACTTCGCCGGGGAGCCCTTCACCCCGGAAGAGGTCATTGTGGGCGTGAGCAAAGGCGTCAAGTCCGGCGCCATCACCCCGGTGTTCTGCGGGGACGCCCTGCTCATGCGGGGCATGGAGCAGTTTTTGGACGGCCTGTGCTGGCTGGCCCCCTCCGCCGAGGAGAAGGCCGGCGAGATGGGCCTGGATGTGGACGGCAACCCGGTGGAGCTCTCCGTCAACGAGGACGGGGCTGCGGCGGCGCTGGTGTTCAAAACCGTGGCGGACCCCTTCATTGGCAAGCTGTCCTATGTGAAGGTGATCTCCGGCAAAATCGCCACCGACTCCCAGCTGGTGAACATGCGCACCGGCAATCCGGAGCGGGTGGGCAAGACCGTGATGATGGTGGGCAAGAAGCAGGTGGATGTAAAATACATAGGCGCCGGGGATATTGGCGCCATTCCCAAGCTGACCGCCACCAACACCGGGGACACCCTGTGCTCCCCCACCCGGAAGGTGGCTTTGGAGGGCGTGGACTACCCCACCCCCACCCTGCGCATGGCGTTGGTCCCCGCCAAAAAGGGCGAGGAGGACAAAATTGCCCAGGGCATGCTGCGGCTTTCCGAGGAGGATCCCACGCTGCAGTTTAGCACCGACAACGAGACCCATGAGATGCTGATCAGCGGCTTGGGCGAGCAGCACCTGGATGTGGCCGTTTCCAAGCTGAAGGCCAAGTTCGGGGTGGACGTCACCTTGAAAAAGCCCAAGGTTCCCTATCGGGAGACCATCCGCAAGACCGTGCAGGTCCAGGGCCGGCACAAGAAGCAGACCGGCGGCCACGGCCAGTTCGGCGATGTGTGGATTGAGTTCTCCCCCTGCGACAGCGACGGCCTGGAATTTGGCGAGCGGGTGGTCGGCGGCGCTGTACCCAAGGGCTTCTTCCCGGCGGTGGAAAAGGGCCTGCGGGAGTGCATCCAAAAGGGCCCCCTGGCCGGGTACCCGGTGGTAGGCCTTTCCGCTGTGCTGTACGACGGCAGCTATCACCCGGTGGACTCTTCGGAAATGTCCTTTAAGATGGCGGCGGCCTTGGCCTATAAGGCGGGCATGCCCCAGGCCAGCCCGGTGCTCTTAGAGCCCATTGGCCACCTGAAGGCCACGGTGCCGGACGCCAACATGGGCGACGTGCTGGGCGAGGTGAACAAGCGCCGGGGCCGTGTGCTGGGCATGGAGCCTGCCGGAGAGGGCCGGCAGACCGTGGAAGCCGACGTGCCCATGGCGGAGATGCACGACTTCACCACCTTCATTCGCCAGTGCACCCAGGGCCGGGGCAGCTTTACCTTTGAGTTTGCCCGCTATGAAGAGGCCCCCCAGAATGTGGCTCAGAAGGTGATTGAAGAGGCCAAAGCCGAGGCCGGGGAGTAAGTTCCCGTTTTAGGCGGACAAAAACCGAATGCAAGGGGGCTGCCGCAGACAAGGGCAGCCCCCTTTTTGGAGAATTTCCGGCAGGCGGGGGAATTTTACGGAAATGCCCCTTGTAATTTGTCCCGGGAGTTGCTACACTTTTATCAGGGCTTTCCCCAAGGAAAGCGGCTTCCTCCGGGAAGAAATAGAAAGGAAGTTTTACACATGGCCAACCGTTTTGTTTTGAATGAGAGATCCTACCACGGCAAGGGCGCTATCCAGGAGATCGCCGGGGAAGTCACCAGCCGCGGCCTGAAAAAGGCCCTGGTCTGCTCTGACCCCGACCTGCTGAAGTTCGGCGTCACCAAAAAGGTCACCGACGTGCTGGACGCCGCCGGCATCGCCTACGAGATCTACGACCAGATCAAGCCCAACCCCACCATCCAGAACGTGCAGGAAGGCGTGGAGGCCTGCAAGAAGGCCCAGGCGGATTGCCTGATCGCCATTGGGGGCGGCTCCGCTATGGACACCTCCAAGGCCATCGGCATCATCGCCACCAACCCCGAGTTCGCCGACGTCCGCTCCCTGGAAGGCGTGGCCCCCACCAAGAACCCCTGCCTGCCCATCATCGCTGTGCCCACCACCGCCGGCACCGCCGCTGAGGTCACCATCAACTACGTCATCACCGATGTGGAGAAAAACCGGAAGTTCGTCTGCGTGGATCCCCACGACATCCCCGTGGTGGCCATTGTGGATCCCGACATGATGGCCTCCATGCCCAAGGGCCTGACCGCCGCCACCGGCATGGACGCTTTGACCCACGCCATTGAGGGCTACATCACCAAGGGCGCTTGGGAGCTGTCCGACATGTTCCACCTGAAGGCCATTGAGATCATCGCCAAGTCCCTGCGGGGCGCGGTGGAAAACACCCCCGAAGGCCGGGAGGGCATGGCCCTGGGCCAGTACATCGCCGGCATGGGCTTCTCCAACGTGGGCCTGGGCGTGGTGCACTCCATGGCACACGGCCTGTCCGCCCTGTATGACACTCCCCACGGGGTGGCCTGCGCCATCATCCTGCCCACGGGCCTGGAGTTCAACAAGCCTGTGGCTGGCAAGCGCTACCGGGCCATCGGCAAGGCCATGCAGGTGCCTGGCATTGACAACATGACCGACGAAGAGGCCGCCGACGCCACCATCGCCGCGGTGAAGCAGCTGTCCGCCGATGTGGGCATTCCCGCAAACCTGCAGGGCATCCTGAAGGAAGAGGACATTGCTTTCCTGGCCAAGTCCGCCTACGCCGACGCCTGCTGCCCCGGCAATCCGAGGGATACGAGTGAGGAAGAGATCACGGAGTTGTACAGAAGCCTTTTGTAAAAAGCGCAACCGCGAAGCGGCATAAAAGTTTGCCCGTGGCCGGGCAGGACAAGCTGGGGCAAGGGCGGAGATGTGACGCCGTAGGCGCGTAAAAGTTTTTGATCAAACTTTTTTCAAAAAGTTTGTGGGGATTGGGGTGAAGCCCCAAGGTCTTACCGGCGCGCAGCGCAGAGAGAAAACTAGGGAAACAGGAGGTCCTGGTCCCCAGTGGGGACCGTTCAGGACCGACCGAGGCGGCAGCCGAGAAACAGCTCCGCCTTTCCCGGCCGGTGAGGCTGTGAACGTAACGCCTTTCCGGCTCTCCCAAAGGATGAGCTAAGCAAACGCTTCTTTGGGACTGGTTGCCAGCAGAGGCTTTTCTCCTTCCGAAAAAAGCCAAGTAAGGCCGCCCTAAAACCCATAAAAAATAAGAAGCCCAGGAGCGCCCTGGGCTTCTTTTCTGTCAGGAGGAACTTCTATGGAATACACCTTGCGGGAGGATTTCTCCCCCCAGGAGCGGGCCGCTGTTGCCGCCCGCATTTTGGCCGCTTTGCCAGCGTGGTTTGGCATTCCGGAATCCACCGCCCAGTATGTGGAGGACTGCAAAACCCTGCCCTTTGTGGCCGCCTGCCACGGGAAAACGCCGGTGGGCTTTTTGGCCCTGCGGCAGACCGCGCCCCAGGCAGGGGAGGTGGACGTGATGGGCACGCTGCCCGCCTATCACCGCAAGGGCGTGGGCCGGGCGCTGCTGGCCTGGGCGGAGCAGTACGCCCGGGCCGCCGGGTGGAAGCTGCTCCAGGTGAAGACCCTGGACGCCACCCACCCCAGCCCGGAGTACGCCCGCACCCGGGCCTTTTACCACGCCATGGGCTTTGTGGATCTGGAGTGCTTCCCCACTTTGTGGGACGCGGGCAACCCCTGTTTGGTGCTGGTGAAGGCGTTGTGAGCCCGTGGAGGAAATTCTGAACTTCCGGAATTTAAAAATTTCTGTGCCCCAGGCCTTGCTTTTTCGCTTGCTACGCGATATTCTATAAATACGGAATTCCGAAATTGCAGAATAGGAAGGAGAAGCGCTATGGAGCGGGACTATGGGCAGGAACTGGACCAGCTGAAACAGCAGATGGAGGCCCTTAGGCAGGAGATGGCCTCCCAGGTGGAGCGTTTGCGGGAGGAGGCCCAGGCCGCCCTTCCCAACCAACCCACCATGGAGCGGCTGGGCCGGGTGGAGGTGCCCCGGGGAATGCACCCGGACAGCCGCCTCAGCCAACAGATGGAGGAGCTGTGCCGCCGCACGGAAGCCCAGGGCGCCAGCGGCTATGTGACCTACCTGGGGGTGTACAACGCCGGGGGGCGGCAGTCCAACTGGATTCGGAACGCCGTTTCCACCGACGGGCTGCTGGCCCAAATCGAAAGCGGCGTGGCGGAAAAGGTGCTGGCCTGCATCGGCAACGCCAACCGCCTTGCGCTGCTGCTGGAAATCCTGCGGGGGCCCAAGACGGTGGACGGTGGCCCAGCTGGTGGATACGTGCGGGTTTGGCTCCACCGGCCAGGCGTACCACCACATGAAGCCCCTGCTGGCCGCCGACCTGATTCAAGAGGAAGGCCGCGGGGTGTACGTGTGCTGCCCCCACAAGGTCCAGGGCATCATCATGCTGCTGGCGGGCATCAGCGACATGGTGGACGAAACCTATACTCAGGGCGCTTGGGATGGCCCCCAGGTGGAATAAAAACGGGAAAAGGGAGGAGCAAGGGCTCCTCCCTTTCTCTACCTGTGCCTATCAGCCAAAGACCGTTTGGTTCTGGTTGGATCTGGAGTGCTTCCCCACTTTGTGGGACGCGGGCAACCCCTGCCTGGTGCTGGTGAAGGCGCTGTAATCCCCCTCTGCTCTCTGGAGAAAACAGACAAAAATCTTTTTTGTACAGAATTCTTCTTTACAAGAATGTGGAAAAATAGTACACTAAAAGTGAAGAATAAAAAGGCTGTAAGGAGGGAGCGTCTGTGCAGAAAACGTGGAAAAATTGGAAAGCCGCGGTGGGCTGTCTGGTAGTTTTAGGTGTGGCGGCGGCAGGCTTTGTGGTGGGCAGCAGCTGGCTGCAGCCCGCTGCTGCCCCGTCCCCGGAGGAGACGCCCGCCTCCCAGGAGAGCCCGGTGTTCTCCCAGTTGGAGGAGGTTCACGTGTCGGGGGCCCTGGAATCGTACCCCTTGGAAAAACTCCAGGCCCGGTCCCATTTGGTGGCCGTGGGAACCGTGACAGAGGTGGGGGAGCCGTTCCGAATTGTGGCGGTCAACGGCATGACCAGCAACTTTACGGACTACACCTTTAAGCTGCAAGAGGTGCTGCGGGGCGAGGGCGCCCCGGAGGATGAGGTGACTGTCCGGGTGGAAGGGGGCGCCGCAGGCCCCTACCGGGTTATTTCGGATGTGGACGCCCCGCTTTCTGTGGGAGAGGAATATCTGCTGTTTTTGTACCAGCCGCACACCGGAGGCGGCTTTAACACAGAAGGGGAATACTACTGGGTGCTGGGAAGAATAGGCGGAGCCTTTTCCCGCACGGAGGACAGCCCCGAGGAGGCCCCGGCCTACCGGTCTCAGCTTTCCGAGGATTGGGTCTTGGAGCTGCAGGACTTCCGCCAAGAGATGGAGGAGGCAAACGCCGCCCTGCCCTTGGACCTGGAGTGGCTGGAGCGGGAACAGCTGGCCGCCTATGCAGAAAATCTGCAAAACGGCGTGATCGAAGGTAAGCGTCAACTCCAGCAACGCAGTAGACAAAAGGGAACAGCCACCCAGGAAAGATGGCTGTTCCCTTTTTCATGTAAACGCAGGGTTACGGCGA